>JBJTTY010000070.1:0-8197 GCA_046080425.1 Verrucomicrobiota bacterium | reverse complement strand
GCGATGGGGGAAAAGGGCGACGCGCAGGTCATGAAGTTCGAGGTGCTCTTCGCCAGCCCGGAGAAAGCCGCGCCCTTCGCCATGCAGGCGCAGGGCATGGTGGCCATGATGCCCCTCATGATGGCCGGCGATCCCACCGCGCCGCAGTCCCCGGCCGACAAGGCCAAGGCGAAGCTGGCCGGCGACCTCATCGCGGGCATCGCGCCCGTCGAACACAGGGGCGACCGCGTCATCTTCACCGCCAGCTGGAGCACGGAGCGACTGCTCACGATGCTCAATCAACTGATCGACCAGGCGGAGCTCGAGGCGAAGAACGGGGCGAATCCCTTCGGCACCCCCGCCGCGGCTCCGAAGAAGAAGTAAGGGACCGTCAGCCAAAAGAAAGTGCGGAGCCTCAAGGCCCCGCCCCTTTCATGGAGAGGACTTCAGGTCGCTCAGCCGCAGCAGCCGGTCTTCTTTTCGCCGGAGCCGCAGGAGCCGTCCTTCTGGCAGCAGCCGTAGGTGCCGAGGCACTCGCCGGAACCGCAGCAAGCCAGGCAGCAGAAGCCCTTGCGTCCGACGAAGGCGAGGTAGAGCCCGGCCAGGACGAGGACGATGACGAGGGGGTCCCAGACGTTCTTCATCAGCACATTGACGAAGAAGATGTTGAAGAGGAGGGCTCCGGACAGGACGACGCCCCAACCGCGGGTGCACTTCACGATGAGCAGGATGCCCGCGATGACCTCAAGGGCCTTGATGACGTTCATGTAGCCCGACCCGCCCATGGCGGTGAAGAACGCCTTGGTCAGTTCAGCGGCTTCCGGGCCGTTGGGCGGCGTGGGGGCGGGCAGGACGGACTTCACCGCCGGCACGAAGTGCGCGACGCCGAAGATGATGAAGGCGACTCCCAGAAGGAGGGCGACGATGCAGGGCAGTTTTTTCATAGCACCCGCAGATTAGCCCGCCCGACCCCGCGCAGGAAGCCCATAGTTGGTCAGGCGAGGTCGAAGAGGAGGGCTTCCACGGGGCTGGAGAATTTGAAAGAGTAGGCGCCCTGATCTTCAGTCGAGACGGCGTCGCCGGTGGAAATCTTGAAGCCTCCGACATCCACCTCCCCGGCGATGAGCTGGAACCAGAGGCCCCTGCCCGCCCGAAGTTCATGCGAGACGACGCCTCCGGCCGAAGTCTTCACGCGATGGACGTCCGCATCCTGACTGATGGGGGCGGAACCTTCTCGTCCGTCCTTTGAAATGATGAGCACCTTGTCGGCGGTGAGCTGTTCGGGCTTGGGCGTCCACTCCGCGTAGCGCGGACGCAGGCCCGGACGTTCGGGCTCGATCCACACTTGGATGAGATGCAGGCGGTCGGTCTTGGACGGATTGTATTCGCTGTGACGCACCCCGCTGCCGGCGCTCATCACCTGGATCTGCCCAGGCCGCAGCTGGGCGTGGTTGCCGAGGCTGTCCCGATGCTCGATGACCCCCTCCAGCACGTAGGTGAAGATCTCCATGTCCCGGTGCCCATGGGGAGGAAACCCGGCCACGGGGGCCACGATGTCCTGATTGATGACCCGCAGGGACCGGAAGCCCATGTGAGCGGGGTCATGGTAGTCCGCGAAACTGAAGCTGTGCCTGGCCACGAGCCACCCGTGGTCGGCGAAGCCCCTCTCACCCGAGCGTCTGATCTTGAAACCCATGCCCTTATCCTGAGGGAAACCGATGCGCAGGCAAACGGGGCCGGCTGGGTTTTGGGTTGAACTCCGCCTCTGCGCCTGCTCAATCAACGTTCCTTTGTCGGGCTGTGGCTCAATCTGGTAGAGCGCTGCTTTCGGGTAGCAGAGGCTGAGAGTTCAAATCTCTCCAGCCCGACCACTTAAAAAGACCCCGGGGACGTCCACCGTCCCCGGGGTCTCCTCTCGCAAAATACTCCCGGCTCCGTCGAGGCGTCCGCTCCGGCGATGCGCAACTCGAAATCCCAAGGCCGCTGAAAAGGAAGACCATTACCCTCGAAAAAGAAAGCGTCCCGGGGTTGCAGTCGCCCGTGCCGAGGGTTTGATTTTTCCCATGAGGGCGCCCCTCCTTCTGCTACTTTCCGTCGTCTCCCTCGAAGCCGCGGACCGCAAGGTCTCCTTCAGCCGGGAAATCCGTCCCATCCTCTCGGAGAACTGCATCGCCTGTCACGGACCCGACGACAAGGTGCGCAAGGGCGAGCTGCGGCTCGATGACGAGCAGGACGCCAAGCGCAACCGTGATGGCGAACGGGTCATCGTGCCGGGCGACCCGGAAAAAAGCCTGCTCATCGCGCGCATCCTCTCGAAGGACCCCGACGAGGTGATGCCGCCGCCCAAGCAGCACAAGACCATCCCCGCCGCGCAGGTCGAGCTGCTCAGGACCTGGATCCGTCAAGGCGCGCAGTGGGGCCGCCACTGGTCCTATGAACCGGTAGCCCGGACCGAGGCGCCCAAGAACGGGGAGACGAACCCCGTCGACGCCTTCCTGGCCGACCGCCTTCGCCGCGAAGGCCTCAGCTGGTCGCCCGCGGCCGATCCGGCCATCCTCGTCCGTCGCACGTCGCTCGACCTCACCGGCCTCCCGCCCACGCCCGAAGAGCTCGCCAAGCTGACCGGTCGTCCGCAGGCCGAGGTGGTCGCCCACTACCTGGCCAAGCCCGCCTATGGGGAGCACTGGGCCCGCCAGTGGCTCGACCTCGCCCGCTATGCCGACAGCGCCGGCTACCCTAGCGATCCCGGGCGTGAGATCTGGGCCTACCGCGACTGGGTCATCCGCTCCCTCAACGCCAACCTGCCCTTCGACCGCTTCAGCGTCGAGCAGCTGGCCGGCGACCTGCTGCCGAACCCGACCGACGACCAGCTGATCGCCACGGCGTTCCACCGGAACACCATGACGCAGAACGAGGGCGGCACCAGCGACGAGGAGTTCCGGATCGCCGCGGTCATCGACCGCGTGAACACGACCTACGCCGTCTGGATGGGCACGACCATGGCGTGCGCCCAGTGTCACACGCACAAGTACGACCCCATCACCATCACGGAATATTTCCGGTCCTACGCCTTCCTCAACCAGACGGCCGACGCCGACCGCAAGGACGAGTCACCCCTGCACAAGTTCACCACCGACGAACAACGGGCACGTCGTAAGGAGCTCGACGGAATCGTGGCCGAACTCGATGCGAAGTTCTCCTCTCCACCCGCCGCCTGGCTGGCCGGGCAGGAGAAATGGGAGTCCACCATCCGGCTCGACGCCGGCTGGACCTCCGCCAAGCCGACTCGCGTGACCTCCGCACAGAAGCGCAAGGCCGGCATCGCCGAAGACGGCACGGTCACCCTCGAAGGCCGCACGGACGTCGACACCCAGACCGTCGACCTGCCTCTTGAGTCCGAGCGCCTGACCGCGCTGCGGCTCGAGACCCTGCCCGCCGGCGGCAACTTCGTCATCACCGCCGTGCGCGCCCAGATCCTGCCGCCGGTAGGGGCCGCCGCCCCGGCCGCCAAGTTCGTGCGCATCGAGGTGCCCGGCAAGAAACGCTTCCTGCAGCTGGCCGAGGTCGAAGTGTTCAGCAAGGGCGCCAACGTCGCCCAGGGCCGTCCCGCCAAGTTGAGCAGCCAGTATGTCGACGCCGTCGCGGCCCGCGCGGTGGACGGCAACACCGACGGGGCCTACGCCAAGGGCTCGGTCGCCCACAGCGCGGAGCAGGACTCCCCCTGGTGGGAAGTCGAGCTATCCGCCGAGACCCCCGTCGACAAGGTGACGGTATGGAACCGCGCCGACGGCGTCGGAGATCGTCTCAAAGGCTTCGAGGTCACGCTGCTCGACGCCTCGCGCAAGGTGGTCTGGAGCAGCGGCCCGACGCCCGCGCCTCAGAAGGACCATGCGTTCAACGTCAGCGGTCCGTCGACGGTCGCCTTCGCCGCCGCCTTCGCCGATCACGAGCAGACCGGCTTCCCCGCCTCCTCCTTGGTGAAAGCCAAGGGCGGGAAGGCGGAAGGTTGGGCCGTCGCGCCCCAGGCCGACCGCCCGCACCGCCTGACCCTGGCCACGGCCGCTCCGTTGAGGGTCACCAAAGGCTCGACCCTCAAGGTCACCCTCGCCCAAGGCTCCGTGCACAAGGGTCACGTGCTTGGTAAATTCCGGCTGCTCACCTCCGGCGATCCCGCGGCCGCCAAAGGGGCCGAACTGCCGGCCGAAGTCCTGGCGGCCGCGGCCGTCGAGAATTCCGTCCGCAGCGAGACGCAGAAGCTGGCGCTGGCCGATCATTACGTCCGCCACGTCTCTAAGGCCTCTGCGACCGAGCGCAAGCAGCTCGCCGACGCCCAGAAGATGATCGAGGCGCTGAAACCCGTGACCGTACCGATCATGCAGGAACTGGCCGGCAAGGATCGTCGCGTGACCAAGGTCTAGCTGCGCGGCAATTGGCAGAACCTCAGCGACGAGGTCACCCCCGGCACCCCTGCGGCCTTCCCGCCCTTGCCCAAGGACGCGGCGGTCGACCGATTGTCCTTCGCCCGCTGGCTCGTGAGCCGCGAAAACCCTCTCACCGCGCGCGTGACCGTCAACCGCATGTGGGAGACCGTCTTCGGGGTCGGCATCGTCCGCACCTCCGAGGAATTCGGCAGCCAGGGCGACCTGCCCTTCCACCCCGAGCTGCTCGACTGGCTGGCCGATGAGTTCGTGCGGACCGGCTGGGACGTGAAGAAGATGCTCACGCTGCTCTGCACCAGCCGCGCCTACTGCCAGTCCTCCGCCAGCGACACCGGACTCAACGAGCGCGACCCCGACAATCGCCTCCTCGCCCGCGGCCCGCGCTTCCGTCCGACCGGCGAACTCCTCCGCGACCAGGCCCTCGCCGTCTCTGGACTTCTCAGCACGAAGATGTACGGGGCGCCCGTGCGTCCGACCCGCCCCGCACTCGGACTCAACACCGCCTTCGGGGGCAGCAACGACTGGGTGACCAGCGTCGGCGAGGACCGCTGGAGACGCAGCGTCTACACCGAGACGCGCCGCAACAGCCCCTACCCGTCCTTCTCGACCTTCGACGCCCCCAACCGCGAGACCTGCACCATCCGCCGCGATCGCTCCAACACGCCCCTGCAGGCGTTCGTCACCCTCAACGACCCCGTCTACGTCGAGGCCCAGCAGGCCTTCGCGCGTCGGGTCATGAAGGAAGCGCAGACCGACGGGGACCGCATCCGCCTCGCCTATCGCCTGACCGTGGCGCGTGCGCCCTCCGAGAAGGAGATTGCCGCCGTCGTCACGCTCCTGCGCAAGTCGGAGCAACAATACGCCTCCGACCCGTCCTTGGCCATGAAGATGGCCTCGGAGCCCCTCGGCGCCCCGCCGGCCGGCACCAACGTCAGCAAACTCGCCGCCTGGACCGTGGCTGCGGGAGTCATCATGAACCTCGACGAATTCCTCATGCGTCGCTGACCCACCCCCTGCCCCTGCCCCTGTCCCTGCCCCTGTTCCTCCCCCTATTTCCATCATGCATCCCATCCGTGAAGCCCAGCTGCAGCTGACGACCCGCCGTCAGTTCCTCAGCTCCGCCGGACAATTCAGCCTCGGCGCCATCGCCCTGCACGCCATGCAGGCCGAGGCCGCACCCGCCGTCGCCAATCCCCTAGCCCCAAAGAGCCCGCCCCTCAAGGCTAAGGCCAAGCGTGTCATCTACCTGCACATGTCCGGCGGCCCGCCCAACCTGGACATCTTCGACTACAAGCCCCAGCTCGTGAAGCGTTCCGGCGAGGACTGCCCCGACAGCTTCCTCAAGGGACGCACCTTCGCCTTCACCACCGGCGTGCCCAAGCTCATGGGCACCCCGCGCACGTTCAGGCAGCACGGCAAGTCAGGACTCTGGATGAGCGACGCCGTGCCGAACTTCCACGGGCTCGCGGACGACGTGACCATCCTGAAGGCGATGCACACGGACCAGTTCAACCACGCCCCCGCGGAACTGCTCCTCTTCACCGGACACAACCGGCAGGGCCGACCCTCGATGGGCTCCTGGGCCACCTACGGCCTCGGCACTGAGAACGCGAACCTGCCCGGATTCGTCACGCTCATCTCCAGCGGCGTCCAGCCCAGCGGCGGCGTCGGCTGCTGGGGGTCCGGCTTCCTGCCCTCGGTCTTCCAGGGCGTGCAATGCCGCAGCAAGGGCGACCCCGTGCTCTTCGCCGGCGATCCCGCGGGCATGACCCGCGACCTCCGCCGGGCCTCCCTCGACGCGCTGAACGACCTCAACCGGATGCAGGCCGACGAACTCGGCCACGCCGAGACCGTGACCCGCATCGCCCAGTATGAACTGGCGTTCCGCATGCAGGCCAGCGTGCCCGAGGTGATGGACATCACCCGGGAGAGCGCGGCCACGCTCGAGGCCTACGGCGCCAAGCCCGGCGAAGCCAGCTTCGCCAACAACTGCCTCCTCGCCCGACGTCTGGTCGAACAGGGCGTCCGCTTCGTGCATCTCTTCGACTGGGGCTGGGATTTCCACGGTACCGGCCCCAAGGAGGACATCCGTGACGGCCTCACGGCCAAGATGGCGGCCACCGACAAGCCCGTGGCCGCGCTCATCAAGGACCTGCGTCAGCGCGGGCTGCTCGACGACACGCTCATCGTCTGGGGCGGCGAGTTCGGGCGCACGCCCTTCCGCGAGGGCCGCACGTCCAAGAGCCAGATCCTCGGTCGCGACCACTATCCCGACTGCTTCAGCATCATGCTCGCGGGCGGCGGCGTGAAGGGCGGCGTCCAGTTCGGCGAGACCGATGAGATGGGCTTCGCGGGCGTGAAGGACAAGGTCCACGTCCACGACCTGCAGGCCACCATCCTGCACCTCCTCGGATTCGACCACGAACGCCTCACCTACCGCTTCCAGGGCCGCAACTACCGCCTCACCGACGTGCATGGCCACGTCGTGAAGCAGATTCTTAGTTAGGGACAGGGGCAGGGACAGGGATATTTATGGAGAGGGAAGAAGGCGGAGTCAGTTCCCTGACTTTTCAAGCCCCTTGCCTCTGGTGCCTCTCTGTCCCTGTCCCTACCCCTATTTTCATTCATCCTTTATCCCCCATCCCTCATCCTCCATCCTCCCTTCTCACCCCACCCCCATGCGACTCCTGCTCATCCTCTGCGCCTCCGCCCTGCTCGGCGCCGACGCCCCCAAGAAGAAGGCCCCTGCGCCCAAGGCTCCCGAACCGCCCGTCTACCTGACCGTCGAGACCGCCGGCCCCGATTTCCCGCTGCAGGGAGAATACGCCGACGCCAAGGCCCACCCGGGAATTGGCGCGAACGTGATCGCCCTCGGCGACGGCAACTTCCGGCTCGTACTCTTCCGTGACGGACTCCCCGGCCTCGGCGACGGGCTCGGCAAGTCGCGCCTCGAATCCGAGTCCCGTCGCGAAGGCGACCGCATCGTCTTCAAGCAGGCGACCCTTGCGGAAGGGAAGCTCGTCGGGTCGCTCGACGGCAAGGACTTCAGCCTGCCCCGCCTCGTGCGCGTCTCCCCCACCATGGGGCTCGCCGCACCGCAGGGAGCCACGGTCCTCTTCGACGGCCGAAGCGCCGACGCCTGGGTGGACGGCAAGATCGATCCCCGTGGCCACCTCGAGGCCAACACCAAGACCAAGCAGGCCTTCACCGACTTCACGCTCCACCTCGAGTTCCTCCTGCCTTTCAAGCCCCTCGGCCGCGGCCAGGGTCGCGCCAACAGCGGCGTCTACCTGCAGCACCGCTACGAGGTGCAGGTGCTGGACAGCTTCGGGCTGGCGGGCTTGGACAACGAATGCGGCGGCATCTACAAGAACGCCGCGCCGCGCCTCAACCTCTGCCTGCCTCCCCTGCAGTGGCAGACCTACGACGTCGAGTTCACCGCCGCCAAGTTCGATGCCGACGGCAAGAAGACCGCCGACGCCGTGGTCACCGTCCGGCATAACGGCGTGGTCGTGCACGACCGCCTGGCCCTCAAGGGCGCGACCCCCGGAGGCGCCTTCAAGACCGAGGTGCCCGCACCCGGACCCATCTACTTCCAGGGCCACGGCAATCCCGTCGTCTACCGTAACGTCTGGCTGGTCGCCAAGTAAGCGTCACAAAAGGCGATGACGGCAGGATGCCGGAGGCCCTTTTCCGCCCAAAGGGTCTCAGTTATCGGCGTCCGCAGTCCATGAGTATTGCTAGCCCTATCCCCAGCCCTATCCCTAGCCCTAAATGCG
>JBJTTY010000069.1:0-9035 GCA_046080425.1 Verrucomicrobiota bacterium | reverse complement strand
GTCTCCGCCTCGACCCTCGACGTCAATCTCACCTCCGGAAGGCTCGTCGTGAACGGCACCGTGGGCGACGTGACCGTGGCCTCCGGAACTGTCCTGGGCGGCTCTGGCATCGTCGGCGTCGTCGGCGTCGGTTCCGGAGGCACGTTCGCTCCGGGCACCTCCCCCGGCCTTCTCACCCTGACTTCCTTGCAGCTCGACCGCGGCTCCTTCTACGACTTCGAAGTCTCCAACGCCACCGCACCGGCCGGAACGGGCTACGACTCCTTCATCACGCAAACCTTGGACCTCAGCGACGCTCGCGTGGACCAAAAGATCACAATCAAGGTGATCTCCATGACGAATTCCGTCGCCGGCACGACCCCCGCCAACTTCAGCTCCGAGACCATCCATTCGTTCGCCTTCGGAACCTATACGAATCAAATCCTCCTCCCTGAGGGTGTCACGAACATCAACGACATCTTCGCCATCGATGTCAGCCAGTTCCTATACAGCGAAGGCACCGCCTCCAACGCCGGGCTCTGGTCAATGAGCTATTCCGGAGGCACGGTCACCCTGACCGCGGTGCCCGAGCCCTCGACCTACGGCTTCGCCCTGGGCGCCTTGGCCCTCGCGGCCGCCGCCGTGCGCCGCCGTCGCAAGCAGGCGCAGGCCAAGGCCTGAGCAGTTATCCCTTTCCTGACAGGGTGGAAAGGGTAGGGTGGTTTCCATGACCCCGACCCTGCACCCCATCCCCGGGTCGGCCCGGTTCGACCGTCGTTCCTTTGTGACTTCCGGCGCCGCCTGGCTGTCCGTCGCCGCCCTCTCGACGCAGCAAGCCTTCGGGCGTCCGCTGCTCGGAGCCAAGTTCGACGCCTACCCGTTCTCGCTGGGCGTGGCCTCGGGGGATCCGGCTCCGGACGGCTTCGTGATCTGGACGCGTCTGGCGCCCCGGCCCTTCCAGCCTGACGGCGGGATGCCTCCCGAACCGGTCGAGGTGTCGTGGCAGGTGGCCGAGGACGAAAAATTCGAAAAGGTCCTGCGCAAGGGCGTCCACGTCGCTACGCCGGAATGGGGCCACTCGGTGCACGTCGAGGTCGAGGGACTCGCTCCCGACCGCTGGTATTTCTACCGCTTCTCGGTCGGCGGCGAATCCAGCCCGACCGGACGCTCGCGCACCTTCCCGAAGCGCGACGCCGACGTGACGCGCCTGCGCTTCTCCGTGGCCTCCTGCCAGCACTTCGAGCAGGGGCTCTTCACCGCCTACGCACACATGGCCAAGGAGGAGCTCGACGCGGTCGTCTTCCTCGGCGACTACATCTACGAATACAAGGGGCAGGACAAGGGCGTGCGGAAGCATCTCGGCGGTGAGATCATGACGCTCGGGGACTACCGCGTGAGATACGCCCAGTATCGCGGCGACGCCGCGCTGGCCGAGATGCACGCGCGCGTGCCGTGGATCCTCACCTGGGACGACCACGAGTTCGACAACAACTGCGCCGGAGACATCTCGGAAGAGAAGGGCGTGGACCGGGACTCCTTCCTGCGCCGGCGCGCGGCCGCCTACCAGGCCTACTATGAACACATGCCGCTGCGCCGCGCCGCGCTGCCCAAGGGCCCGGATATGCTGCTCTACCGCCGCATCCCCTTCGGCCGGCTCGCCGACTTCTTCGTCCTGGACACCCGTCAGTACCGCACCGACCAGCCGATGGGCGACGGGCATCATCCCAACGACCCCGTGCAGCTCGACCCGAAAGGCACACTGCTCGGCAAGGAGCAGCGCGAGTGGCTCTTCCGCGGCCTGCAGGGTTCGCCCTCACGCTGGAACGTGCTGGCCCAGCAGATCATGGTCGGCCACGTCGACCGCAAGGCGGGTCCGGAGGAGGCCTTCCAGATGGACCAGTGGCCGGGCTACGAATTCGAGCGGCGCAACCTATTGCGTCATTTCCGGGACGCCAAGGTGCGTAACCCCGTCGTCCTGACCGGCGACACCCACCACAACTGGGCCAACGAGCTCGTGCTGGACTTCGAGCGGCCTGAGCAGGGCTCGGTCGGCACGGAGTTCGTGGGCACCTCGATCACCTCCGGCGGCAACGGCACGCTTGCGCCCAAGACCCTGGCGGACACCTATCGCGAGAACCCCTTCGTCAAGTTCCACAGCACCGAGCGCGGCTACCTCGTCTGCGAAGTCACGCCCAAGTGCTGGCGCACCGACTACCGCGCCGTGGAGTTCGTGACCAAGCCCGGGGCGCCGCTGCTCACCCGCGCGACCTTCACCGTCGAGGACGGCTCACCCCTCCTGCACAAGGCGTAGACAAACGTTCGCCGCAGGGCGAACCCAGGTAGGGGCACGATTCATCGCGCCCTCCCATTCGAAGGGCGAGGCGAAGCCGCGCCCTTACCTCCGGCCGCCCTTCGGCGGCCCCCGCCCCTCGCAGCACCCTCGTATTTGACTCCCTTATGGCCAGATCCCAGAAAGTACCCATGCGAAACACCCCGTCGCTTTTTCTGTCCCTCCTGCTGCTCGGCCTGGTCACGGTCGCCGAAGCCGCCCGGGACCTCACGTTCTACCTCGTGTCCGACACGCACGTGGGGATGAACTACCGCAAGACCGTGCCGGCCTTCGGCTCCGATCAGTTCAACGCGCATGTCGCGAAGACGCTGGAGGTGCTCGCGCAGGTGCCGGGCACGCCTTGGCCCGCCGAAGGCCCCGTGGCCGAAGCGATGAAGGGCAGGGGCCCGGTGCCCCGCCCGATGGGCATGATCGTCGCCGGAGACCTCACCGAGGTCGGCAACGCCGCCGAGTGGAAGGACTTCGACCGCATGTTCCCCTGGCAGGGCACGACGCCCGCCAAGTATCCGCTCTTCGCCCTCGCGGGCAACCATGACGGCGGACGGGACGGCCCCGTGCGCAAGGGCCTGAGGGAGCGCAACCGTGAGATGCTCAAGGCCGGGCTGGTGTCCACGCTGTCCGAGGACGGCTTCCATGCCGCGTGGACGTGGCAGGGCGTGCACTTCATCAACGTCAATCTCTACGCCGGCGACGGCGCCAAGGAAGGCGCCAAGGAGACCTCGATGTGGAATCCGGAATCCAGCCTGACCTTCCTCAAGGCCCGTCTGGCCAAGATTCCGGCCGATAAGCCGGTCATCATCGCCAAGCACCTCGACTTCAGCGCGCGCAGCACCTGGTGGGACCAGCCCAAGCGCAAGGCCTTCTATGATGCGATCAAGGGGCACAACGTCATCGCGCTCCTGCACGGCCATACGCACGACATCACCCGTCTGAAGTTTCCCGAGGACAAGGACTACGCGGACTGGGGAAGGTCAGGCCCCCGCTTCGACTGCTTCTCCGCCGGCGCGTTCAAGCCCGACGCCAAGGAAGGCCAGCCGTTCCCCGGGCCCCGCTATCCCTGCGAGTGCTACGTCTTCCGCATCGTCGACGACACCTTCGTCGCCGCGCACTACACCGCCGAACCCGGCGGCTGGAACACCAGCAAAGACGCCCCGCTGCTGACCTTCGTGAAGAAGATTAAGTAAATAGGGGCAGGGACAGGGACAGGGGCAGGGGCAGGGCGGCAGAGAGGCAAGAGGTGCGCCCGTGCCCGCGTGTCCCCGTGCCCACGTGTCCCTCTTCAATACAGCCCTCCATCATCGCTTCATTCCTGTCCCTGTCCCTGCCCCTAATAACTTAGACAATCACCTTCTCCACACTTTGCCGTCGGTGGTGACGAGGATGACGTCGAGTTTCTCGCGCTCCGCGATCTGCCTGGCCTTGTCGAACCCGGCTGCCATGAGAGCGGTCGACCAGCCATCCGCGACGACGCAGCTGGAGGCGTAGACGGCCGCCATCTCCAAGGTGGGCGTGACGGGCTTGCCGGTGCGGGGGGAGAGGATGTGTCCGGCCTCACGTCCCTCGAGCTTGCGACGGGCGCGATACAGTCCCGAGACCGCCAGTGCGCGGTCCTTGAGTTCCGGCGTGTCGAGCTGGCGCCCGGGATTCATGGGATCTTCGACGCCGACCCGCCAGCTGCCGGCGGCGAGAAGTTCGCCTCCGACCTCGATGAGGAATTCATCGTGGCCCTCCGCCTTGAGGATCTGCGCAAGGCGGTCCGCCGCATGGCCCTGGAGCAGCGAGCCCAGGTCGAGGGCCGTGCGCGGGTGCTTCTTCGCCAGCGTGAGCGCCTTGGGGTCGGTGACGAGATTGGTCCAGCCGACCGCGGGCATGACCGCCGCGATCTCGGCATCCGTCGGGGCCGTGGCGCGCTTGCCTGAAGGTCCGTAGCCCCAGAGGTCGAGCAGCGGCGCCACCGTGAGGTCGTAGTCGCCGGCGGTGGCCTCGCCGAGCCGTCGGCCGAGCAGCACCAGCTGCATCAGCTCATCCGTGACGCCGAAAGGCCGGAGGGTGTCCCGTGCGTTAAAGTCATAGGTGCCCGAGGAGTCGCGCCAGTGAGAGAGCGAGAACTCCACGCGCCCGGCCTCCGCCTCCAGCTCGCGCTTGAGGATGTCGACGTCGAAGCCGTCGCCGCGCACCTTGACCGTCCACGTCGTGCCGAAGGCGGCGCCGTGGATCTCGGTCACCGTCGGGGGCGGGGGTACGGGCAGCGACGCTTCCGGTCGGGCCCAGACCAGGGCGCCACCCACGGTGAGCAGCGCCAGTGCCACGCCGTCGCGACGGGTGAAGCCCTCGTCCGAGGCGGTCGTGCGGACGAACTTCAGGAGGGCCCCGGTGGGGCACCCATATTTACAATAGGCCTGGGGAATGAAGACCGAGGCCCCCAGCCCGACGATCGCCAGCCCCAGCGGGATGGAGGCTGAAATCCCCAGAATCCAGGCATCGAAGGGTTCGACCCGGTTGAGGTCGAAGGCGGGCAGGGCCAGGGCGGTCAGAAAGGCCGCTCCGAGGCTCCAGGAGGGCACTTTGGACAGCCAAGCGTGGGTCTTGCCTGTCAGGGGGCGGTGGAGGCTCCTGAAGCGCCCCAGAAGCTCCTGGGCGGCCCCGTGGGGGCAGACATGGTGGCAATAGATCTGCTTACGGGTCGCCCAAGGCACCAGGAGGGCGATCGCCCCCAGGACGACCAGTTCGGGGGCGGCTTTCCAGGGCAGGCCATGCCGCGCCCAGCCGGAGTAGAGTCCGAGCGAGACCAGCTGGCCGAGCCAGAGACCCGTGCCGCCGACCAGCGCCACCTGCCAGACCGTCCGAAGCCAAGGCTTTCCGTTCAGCCGCGTGAACGCCATCGCCAGCGCTCCGAGCAGCAGCAGGCCGGCGGCGGCGCGACGCACCCAGGTCACACGTTCCTCCTTGGCCGCGGCGGCGGCGCGGCGGTCGTCGGCGAACCTGCGGCGCATCCCTTCGGCGACCGCGAAGCTCGTCATCGTCGCGCCCGCCACGCCTTCCAGTCCGGCCTGGTTGAAGTCGAGCGTGGCCCACTGTTCGACGTCCCATTTCGCGAGTGAGGCGAGGTAGGCCGGGTCTTCCTTCACCCGACGCACGTAGTCCGCGGTGTCGTAGGTCGAGCGGATGAGCACCTTGCGGATTGTGCGGGCGTCCGGCGCGACCGCCGCGAGCGTATCCGTCGGCCCCGCGTAGCCCGTGGCCTCATCACCCGAAGGGGACGTGCGTACGAGGAAGCCGAGCGTGGAGCCCGCGGCGTCCCTGACCCGATGCCAGCCCAGGCGCGGTGAGCCGCTTTCGAGCGCGACCGCGTCCGTGAAGCCGGCGGCCTTCGCCTCCTCGACCGAGAGCGGCGTGGGGAAGCGCAGCGAGGCGTAGGTGCCGGACAGCCGCTGCTGGACGGATTCCGCGACCGCATAGGCCGTGAGCGTCGAGCCGGCGATCCCTTCGAGCTTCGGGGCCGGGCGCGTGCGGGGCGTCCAGCCCGTGAACGAGGCCGCGAACGCCGGGTCGGACTTCAGTTGCGCGACGTGGGCCGCCGTGTCCTCGCTCGAGAGGATGCGGATGCCGAGCACCCGGTCGTCGTTGTCGAGCGCCACGAGCACGTTGGTCGGACCGGAGTAGCCCACGATGCCGTCGGCCTCCGGCGAAGTCGTGACCAGACGTCCGACCCGGTTGCCGAAGGCGTCGAGCGCGAGCACCGAGCGGTCCGCCGCGGCCTTGAGCCGGGAGGCGTCGGGGAAGAACGCGCGCGCCTGGGCCAGCGAGAGCGCGGGCAGGTCGCCCGCCGCGGGATCCGAGGCGTGAAGCAGGAAGGCCGCCGCGACGAGCGCGAGCGGCCTCCAGAGACGGGCGAGCCAGGCCTGGGCGCCCGAGGCCATCGCTCAGTTCACCGGGACCAGCTGAATCAGGTCGGCGTGCACGTTGCCCTTCACGCCGGCGGCGGAGAGCACGACCGCGTGCTCGCCCGCGGTGAAGTCGTACGCTCCGATGACCGTGGGCTTCTCCAGTTCGCCGTGCGCCTGGTCGATCCGCTTCTCTACCGGCTTGGCGCCGGCGCGTTCGAGGATGACGAGCGCGTTGGGTGAGCGGTTCTCATGACTGGCGAAGTGCACGCGCAGCTCATAGCGGCCGGCCTTGGGCACGTTGAGCGTGAAGCGGGCGGTGTTGGCGCCCTTGCCCGCGTAGTGGTAGCCGATGCCGTAGTGGGGCAGCCCTTCGCCCTTGGTCCACTTGCCGGTGTATTTGGCGTCGGAGTCGTCGACCACCACGCCGGGCATCTTATTGATGAGCGCCAGTTCATGCTCGCCCATCTTCTCCGGCGCGCCGTCGCCGTGCAGGTCACGGTTCATTTTTCCGACCGGCAGCGCCTTGAAGTCGGCGATCGAGTCATCGAGCCGCAGGGAGGCGGCGAGGGAGTCGCGGCGCATGCGGCCGGGCTGCTCGAGGAGCTGCAGCAGCTCGGCGAGGTGCTTTTCATAGACCCCGCGCGGCGTGGTGCCTTCGCGCACGGCCAGGTAGGCGGCCTTGCCGACAACTTCGCCCATCATGCCGATGGTGCGCATCACGCGCACCGTGCCGAGGGCCTCGTGGGTGACGGAGATGTGCCGTCCGGCCATGAACAGATTGGGGATGTTGCGGGAATAGAACAGGCGGTAGGGCAGCGGGTAGCCGTTGCGGCGGTCGACCGCGGCCTTGCCCTCGGCTCCGCGGGCGCCGAAGGCCGCGCGGGAGATGAAGGGATTGTCCGGGAACTTGGCGGCGTACTGCTCGCGCGGGTAGTGGAGGTCGATGTCCCAGGTGGTGGGCACCGTGCCGTCGGGGAATTCGCGCTTGGCGACGATGTCGGGGCCGGTCAGCACGATGTCGCCGCGCAGCAGGCGGGATTCGCGGGGCCCGCCCACGTGCGAGGCCCACTTGAGGGCGGCGTTGGCGTAGCGGTCCTTGTCCTTGCCGGTCTTGAGCGCGGAGAAGGCGCCGTACATCGCGCGGAGGTTCCAGTCGCGGATTAGCTCCAGGTCCTTGATCGGGTCCTTGTCGAAGCCGGACTCCCAGAACCACTCGGCCTTGTAGAACGGCTTGTCCTCGAGGAACGACTTCGAGCGCTGCAGGGTCGGGAAGTCGCCCATCTCGAGGGGCAGCGCCCAGGGCGTGGCCGGCCAGGCCTGGGGCGTGGCCTCGTCCTGGTAGAACCACATGTTGGACATGCCCATGCGGCCCTTGGGTTCGATCTCGAGGTCCGCGCCGGCCGCCGCGCCGAGGTGGCCGTGGCCGGTGGTGTCGGCGAAGAACTTGCCGCGGAAGACGCGCTGGCGGCCCGTGCGGGTGTCGATGGCGGTCACCGAGGCGATGCGGCCGTCCTTCATCGTCACGCCGGTGGCGTAGTGGTTGAGGAAGAGCGAGACGGTCTTCTCGGCGCGCACGACGCGCTCCTTGAGGTCGTCGGCGAAGGAGTCGACGCGGCCGGGGCTGTCCGGGGCGCGGTCGCCGATCTCCTCGATCATCTCGCCGAGGTGCGGGAACTTGCCGCGCATGGTGCCTCCCATGGCCCAGACGCCGATCTCGGAGCTGCCGTTGCCGCCGAGCACGGGGCGGTCCTGGATGAGGGCGACGCGAAGCGACTGGCGGGCGGCGGAAAGGGTGGTGCCGAGGCCGCCGTAACCGCCGCCGACGACCACGAGGTCGAACTCTCCGGCGTCCTCCGGCCCGTTGGGATTGATGAAGCCGTGGCGATACTTCTCGAGGCCCTGAGCGGCGTCCGGCGGAGCCGAGGCATCGGTGGTCAGCACGATGGCGTCGACGCGTCCGTCGAAGCCCGTGAGGTCATGCAGGGCCAGCCTGTGCTCGCCTGCGGTGAGCGTGACCTTGCCGCCGTCCTGCCAGTGCCAGTCGGCGCCCTTGTTGCCGAACTCGGTCTCGAGGGCGCGTCCGTTGATCACGACCTGGAAGCGACCGGGGGTGCCGGGGGCGTTCCACGGGGCGACCCAGTCCTTGGTGCGGACCCAGACGCGATACTCCCCGGTGGCGGGGGCTCGGAAGGTGCCCGTGGCGTCGGCCACCGGACGTCCGAGGCCATGGGCCAGAAGGTAGGGCGACCCGACGATGTGGGTGAAGTGGGTGTCGAGCTTCCATCCGCCCTGCTGGGCTAGGGATTCGGCCTCGATGAAGACTGTCTCGGCCCGGAGGGCGGAGGCGGTGACGAGGAGGGACAGGCCGGCCAGGCCGAGCAGACGGGGGATCATGCTTTGATTAGATGGCCGAAGGGCGGGGGAGTTCCAGCCAGATGTGGGTGCTTAGAGGGAGATAGGGACAGGGACTGACTTCGAGGGGCAGGGACAGGGGAAGGGGCAGGGGCAGGGCAGGGCGGCCGAGAGGCAAGAGGTGCGCCCGTGCCCACGTGTCCCCTGATACAGCGGCTGACCGAGGGCGGTCAGCCCTACCTGCGCCTTGGCTTACTTCTTCTTTCCCTGCTGCATCCGTTCCCGGAAGCGTTCGGCTTGGGCGTCGAGGATGGTGTCGACGTCCCTGGCCTCGAGGGATTCGTCGGCGGCCATGACCGCCTTCTTCTGGGCTTCGCGCAGGTCGCCGAAGAGGGCCTGGAAATCCTGGGCTGCGTCACGCTTCTCGTTTTCCGAGGCGTATTCGAGACGCTTCCGCAGGTCGCTCA
>JBJTTY010000068.1:0-10284 GCA_046080425.1 Verrucomicrobiota bacterium | reverse complement strand
TGCTGCTGCTCCACATCGACATCAAAGTTGCCCACCATCACGATCCCGCCCTCGGCGCGGATGCTTTCCTTGCCGCGGCTGAACTCACCGGAGGCCATATAGCCCTTGAGGATGTTGACGCCGTCCTTCTGATCGAACGA
Source organism: Verrucomicrobiota bacterium (assembly GCA_046080425.1). Taxonomy (GTDB): domain Bacteria; phylum Verrucomicrobiota; class Verrucomicrobiia; order Opitutales; family UBA953; genus UBA953. Next base: position 10,144 of record JBJTTY010000068.1, on the reverse strand, counting down.
GACGCCAGCCACCTCGTCGAAGCAGACCACGTCGTATCGGCAAACCAGGCCGCGCTGGCCATTGGCGTTGTTGACGAACATCTTTGCGACGGTGGCCTTACCGCCTGAGATCAGGTGGGAGTAGGGCGAGATCTGCAGGAACAGGTGGCTCTCGCCTGTGCCTCGGGGGCCAAGCTCCACAAGATTGAAGTTGCGCTCCACAAAGGGAGCCATGCGGAGCAGCACCACCATCTTGGCCCGCTCATCGAGGGCGGTTGGCTCTAGGCCGATCGAGCGGATCAGGAAGTCACGCCACTCCTCGGTGGTGAAGGCGGCCCGGCCCTTGGCCAGGATCCCCAGCACGTTGGGGTTAGACATCTGGATCGGCCGCAGCCCGGCGATGCGAAACGGCCGGCCGTTGCGCTCCTGGGCGATCACCGGGTCGTATTCGAGACCTCCCGGACGGTCGAGGTCGCCTCGAAGCCGGGCAGCAAGTGGGTCGCGAAGACCACGCGCACCTTGGATGACCTGCCCGCGGCGGAGAAAATCCGCCCCGACGCCGACCTGACCCGTTTCGGCGGCGTGGCGTCGCGCAAAGAGAAGGCCACGGGCTTCTTCCGCACGGCCAAGGTCGACGGACGCTGGTGGCTGGTGGACCCGGAGGGCGGCCTGTTCGTCCATCGGGGCGTCGCGGGCGTCAAGAAACTGAGCTCGGAGGGCGCCAAGGCCGCCTGGAAGGCCAAGTTCGGCACGGATGCGGGATGGTCCGCGCAGACCGCCGACCTCCTACGCGCCCACGGCTTCAACGGCCTCGGAGGCTTCGCGGAGACGGAACCGTTCCGCACGGCGCCGCAACCGCTCGTCTACACCCGTATCTGGAACTTCATGCAGAGCTACGGCAAGAAGCGTGGCGGCACTTTCCAGAAATCCGGCCACATCGGCTACCCCGGCGACTGCATCTTCGTCTTCGATCCCGAGTTCGAGGCTTTCTGCGAAGAGCACGCCAAACAGTTGGCGACGGACAAGGACGACCCTTTCCTGCTCGGGCATTTCTCCGATAACGAACTGCCCTTCCGGGCGGAAGCGCTGAAGAACTACCTCGCCCTGCCGGCTACCGATCACGGGCATCAGGCCGCCCTCAAGTGGCTGCGCGACCGGCATGGCGCGGCCGCCACCGCGCAGGACATCGTCCCGGCGGACCTGCCCGCCTTCCATGAGTTCATGGTCGAGCGCTATTTCCGGATCGTCGCCGCCGCCATCAGGCGCAACGACCCGCACCATCTCTACCTTGGTTCCCGTTTCTACGGCAGCGACGTGCGTTACCCGGAAGTATTCCGGGCGGCCGGCAAGCACGTGGACGTGGTCTCGATGAACTACTACAATGCCTGGACCCCGAATCCGGAGCGGCTGAAAATGTGGGCAGAAGCGTCAGGCAAGCCAGTCATCATCACGGAGTGGTATGCCAAGGGTATGGATTCCGGCCTCGGGAACACCAGCGGCGCCGGTTGGCTGGTCAAGACCCAGCGTGACCGCGGACTTTTCTACGAGAACTTCACCCTCGGACTCATGCAATCCAAGGTATGCGTCGGATGGCACTGGTTCCGATACCAGGACAATGACCCGACCGACACCAAGTCCGACCCCTCCAACCGGGACGCCAACAAGGGGATCGTGAACTACCGGTATGAGCCCTACACGCCGCTGCTCGATTCGATGAAACGCATCAACGAACGCACCTACGGCCTCATTGACTCCTTCGACAAGCGGTGACCGCCCCCCGCCCCAAGAGGAAAGGTCATCGCTGTTCAAGGTCCTCAGGTCGACCTACCCCTCCTCTCCCGACAGACGCGGCTAGAGCCCAGGCTAAAAGGGAGCAAATGAAGGCTTAGGCCGCAGGAAAAGGTGGAACTCCCGGGGCGGGCGGGTTACCCAGAGATACCCCATGTTCCACCGCCTCCCCCTAGGCCTGGCCCTGACGCTCTGCGCACTCCTTCACGCCGAGAGCCGTGACCTCATTCTGGTCGCGGGGCAGTCCAACGCGGTCGGTTACGACGCCTACGCGGAAGAACTTCCCGCCGACCCGAAGGACGCCGCCACGATGTTCTGGTGGCGGGTGGGCGATCCGCCCCCCGATGAGTTCGACGGCACGAGCGCCCGGCAGTGGACGACGCTGCAGTTCCAGCCGCGCACGCCGGCCAAGCCGGCGGCCGACGGCAAGAAGCTCCCGCGCCAATACGGAAACTTCAACCTGAAGACCAAGGGGGGCTTCGGACCCGAGATCGGGATGGTTCGCACGCTAGCGACCAAGGAGTCGCGCCCGCTGGCGGTCATCAAGACGGCCTTCAGCGGCACGTCCGTCGCCGGCGATTGGAACGTGGCGCTGCCGGGCAAGGCCGACCCCTGCTACCGTGCGATGATTGATGAATCCAAGGCCGCAATCGCAGCCGCGAAGGCCAAGGGCGTCACCCTGCGCCCCCGGGCGTTCGTCTGGGTGCAGGGGGAGAGCGACGCCAACGCGAAGGACGCAACCGCCTATGCGGCGAACCTGTCGGCGATGCTCAAGGCCCTGCGGACCGAACTGGCGGCGCCCGACCTCATCCTGCTCCTCGGCGTCAACACCCGCTTCGGCAACGGCAAGAACGCCTTCATGCCCAAGGTCGTCGACGCCCAGAAGGAAGTCGCCGCCACCCTGCCCCGCGCCCGATACGTCGACACTTCCGCGGCCGAGACCCTGCCGCCCTCGCACACCCACTTCACCGCCAAGGGCACGCTGGAAATCGGACGTCTCTACGCCGAAGCGCTGTTGGCGGCGGAAAACGTCAAGTGACGATGCGAACGCTGGCCGTCATCCTGCTCATCTCGCACGCGGCCGGCGCGCAGGCGGGCACGGTCTCATACAACCGGGATGTGCGCCCGATTCTCTCGGAGAACTGCTTCCACTGCCACGGACAGGACCCCAAGCACCGCGAGGCGGACCTGCGGCTGGACGAGCGTGATTCCGCCGTGGCGGTCAGCGACGGCTCCGCCGCCATCTTCCCCGGCGACCCCGCGCGCAGCGCAATCATCCAGCGGATGCTCTCGAAGGACCCCGACGAGGTCATGCCGCCACCGAAGTCCCACCGTTCGGTCACCCCGGCCCAAGTGGAGGTCATCCGGCGCTGGATCGCCGAAGGGGCCGAATATGAACGGCACTGGTCCTTCGTGCCCCCGAAGCGGGCCGAGGCCCCGAAGGTCAACGACGGACGATGGGCCCGGACGGCGTTCGACCGCTTCGTGCTGGCCCGCCTCGAACATGAAGGCCTGCGCCCCTCCCCCGAGGCCGCCCCGGCCGCCTGGCTGAGACGCGTGTCCCTCGACCTCAACGGACTTCCTCCCACGCCCTCGGAAATCGACGCCTTCGAGTCGGACGTGAAGACCAAGGGTGAACGCGCCTACGAGGAAGCGGTCGGACGGCTGCTCGCCTCGCCCCACTTCGGCGAGCGGCTCGCCCAGGACTGGCTCGACGTGGCGCGCTACGCGGACACCCACGGCTTCAACAACGACTCCGCGCGATCCATGTGGCGGTGGCGTGACTGGGTCATCGACGCCTTCAACGCCGGCATGCCCTTCGACCGGTTCGTGACCGAGCAGCTCGCGGGCGACCTCCTGCCCGGCGCCACGACCGACCAGCGCCTGGCGACCGCCTTCAATCGCAACCACGTCATCAATTCCGAGGGCGGCATCATCGATGAGGAATACCGCGTCGAATACGTCGCCGACCGCGTGCGCACGACCAGCACCGCCCTGCTCGGCCTCACCGCCGAATGCGCGCGCTGCCACAACCACAAATACGACCCGTTCTCGACCAAGGACTACTACCGACTGTTCGCGTTCTTCAACAACGTCACCGAATACGGCGAGGACGGACGCGTGGCCAACGCCGTGCCGCTCCTGCCCACGCCGACCGCGGAGCAGTCCGCCCGCACGAAACAGCTCGAGTCGATCCTGCGTCGCGCAGAAACCGTCGCCCGAGAGCTGAAGCCCGAACGTCCCGACCTGCGCGCCCCCGACGTGAAGTCGCTGGGCGGACGCGAACTCAAGCCCGTGGCCGCTCCCACGGCTCCCGCCGCCGCGCCCGCCGCCAAGACGCTGCGAACGCCGGCGCCCAAGGTCAGCGCCCCGCGCATCGCCGCCAAGGACGTGGGCGTCGACACCAAGAAAGGCACGACCCTCACGCTCTGGGTCAAGCCGACCGGCCAGGAGGCGCGTGACGTGGCCCTGATCAGCGCGCTTGACCGGTCCGGCTCTCCGGCCGGGGTCGGCTATGGCAACGGCCGCGAACTCAGGCTCGTGGACGGCGAGCTCGAGTGGATCGCCAGCCAGAAATTCCCCGCCTACGCCACCGTCGTGCGCACGCAGGGGGCCGCCATCATCGCGGATCGTCCCCGGCACGTGGCGGTCATCCTGCAGGGCAAGGAGAATCACGCCGACGTGCGCATCTTCGTCGACGGCACCGAGGCGCGCACCGTCGTCCGACACGACGGCCTGACCGGCACGCCCGCTGCGCGCGACTGGAACATCGGCGCCGACGGCGTCTCGCCGAACTTCCAGGGGACCGTCGAAGGGCTGCGTTCCTATCCCTCCGCGCTTTCCGCCGGACAGATCGCCTCAGCCCGTCTCGCCGAGGCGGCGGTCCGAGACCCCAAGGGCGCCTGGACGAGCGACCTCGCCGGACGCAACGCCTCGCCCGAGACCCATGCGGCAGTCGACAAAGCCCGCACTGAACTGCTGGCCCATCTCCGCTCCCTCCCGACCACGATGGTCATGGCGGAGACGCCGAAACCCAGGCCGGCGTTCGTATTGGTGCGCGGGGCTTACGAAGCCCATGGAGAACCCGTGACCGCCGGTGTGCCCGAGGACCTGCTCGCCCAGTGGCCCGAAGGGTCGCCCAAGAACCGGCTCGGCCTCGCCCGATGGTTCCTGCGCAAGGACCATCCCCTGACCGCCCGGGTGGTCGTGAACCGCTTCTGGGCGCAGCTATTCGGCACCGGCATCGTCAAGACCGTCGAGGACTTCGGACTGCAGGGCGAATGGCCGAGCCATCCCGAGGCGCTGGACCTCCTGGCCCGCGACTTCATCGACGGCGGATGGGACGTGAAGGCGTTCTTCAGGACCGTCACGCTCTCCGCCACCTACCGTCAGGACAGCCGCGTGACGCCTGAGCTCCTGGCGAAGGATCCGGAGAACCGCCTCCTCGCCCGAGGCCCGCGCTTCCGCCTGCCCGCCGAGACCATCCGCGACCAGGCCCTCGCCGCCGCCGGCCTGCTCACCCGGAAGATCGGAGGCCCGAGCGTGCGGCCCTACCAGCCCGAAGGACTCTACAAGGGCATCGTCGTCGACGCGCCCTACCCCAGCACCACCTGGGAGAACTCCAAGGGCGAGGACCTCTACCGCCGGTCACTGTACACCTTCTGGAAGCGCACCGTGCCCCACCCCGCGATGATCGCCCTCGACGCGCCGGACCGCGAGTTCTGCAGCGCCCGACGCGCCCGCACCAACACGCCCCTGCAGGCCCTCGTCATCTGGAACGAGACCGGTTCCGCCGAAGCCGCGCGCAAACTGGGCGAGCGCATGCTGCGTGAGGGCGGAGCCGATGACGCGGCGCGCGTCTCCCACGGATTCCGCCTGCTGCTCGGCCGCCGTCCCTCCGCGCAGGAGCTCGAGGTCGCCCTGCGCACCCTCGCCCGTCTGCGGACGGACTATGCGGCCAGCCCGGCGGACGCCGCCGCACTGCTCAAAGTGGGCGCATCGCCCGCCGATTCCGCCCTGCCCGCCGCCGAGACCGCGGCCTTCGCGGGACTCGCCACCGTGCTCCTCTCGCTCGACGAGACCCTCACCAAGAACTGACATGCGCTGCTCCGGATCCAGCCCCCTTGCCTCCCGGCGCGACTTCCTTGCCCGCGCCGGACTCGGCGTCGGCTCCGCGGCCCTCGCCCATCTTCTGGGCGGCTGCGCGACCGCGCCTGCGACCGCCTCGGGCGGACTGCCCGCCCTGCCGCACTTCGCCCCCAAGGCCAAGCGCGTCATCTGCCTCTTCCAGTCAGGCGGTCCGTCTCACCTGGACCTCCTTGATCCCAAGCCGGAGCTTGAGCGTCAGTTCGACAAAGACCTGCCCGACTCGATCCGTCGCGGGCAGCGCATCACCGGCATGGTGGCCTCTCAGGCCCGCCTCGCGTGCCAGCCCAGCCGCTTCAAGTTCACCCGGCACGGCAAGGCCGGGACTGAGTTCAGCGAACTCATCCCCCACATCGCGGGCATCGCCGACGACATCTGCGTCATCCGCTCGATGCACACCGAGGCGATCAATCACGACCCCGCGATCACCTTCTTCCAGACCGGCAGCCAGCTGCCGGGACGTCCCAGCATGGGCGCCTGGACCGACTACGGCCTCGGGCGCATGAATGACGACCTCCCGTCCTTCGTCGTACTCGTGTCCACCAACAAGGACCGTTCCGGCCAGGGCCTGCTCGCTCGCCTCTGGGGCAGCGGCTTCCTGCCGAGCGCGCATCAGGGCGTCCAGTTCCGCAGCGCGGGCGAGCCCGTGCTCTACCTGCGCGACCACGACGGCATGACGCGGGAGCGACGCGGCGCGCTCGTCGGGGCCGCCAACGAGCTCAACCGCATCCATCTCGCCGCCGCGGGCGATCCCGAGACCGCGGCCCGCATCGCGCAGGCCGAGATGGCGTACCGAATGCAGGCCAGCGTGCCGGACCTCATGGACCTCTCGCGCGAGGACAAGGCCACCCTCGAGTCCTACGGCCCGGACGTCGACGCGCCCGGATCCTTCGCGCGCAACTGCCTCCTCGCGCGACGCCTGGCCGAGAAGGGCGTGCGCTTCATCCAGCTCTACCACCGCGACTGGGACCACCACGGCGGCCTGCACGACCAGCTGCCCAAGATGGCGCGCGACGTCGACCAACCCGCGGCCGCCCTCGTGCGCGACCTCAAGCGTCGGGGCATGCTGGACGACACCCTCGTCATCTGGGGCGGAGAATTCGGGCGCACCCCCTACGCCCAGGGCGGCGCCAACCGTGATAAGTACGGGCGCGACCACCACGGCAAGGCCTTCTCGATCTGGATGGCCGGCGGCGGCGTCCGCGGAGGCATGGTCCACGGCGCGTCCGACGCCTTCGGCTTCAACGCTGAGCAGGACCCCGTGCACATCCATGACCTGCAGGCGACCATCCTGCACTGCCTCGGCGTCGACCACGAGCGCCTGACCTACCGCTTCCAGGGACGCCAGTTCCGCCTCACCGACGTGCACGGCAAGGTCGTGAAGGCCGTCCTGGCCTGAGCGACGGCAGCAAGCGCCGCCATGAGCATGAGAAGGATCCTTGCAATCGCCGCCGGTTCGCTGGCCGCGATCATGGCGGAACCGCAGACTTCGCCGACGCACGACCTCGTCGTGTACGGAGACTCCTCCGCGGCGGTGGCGGCGGCCGTGCAGGCGAAACGTCTGGGCCTGGACGTCGTCCTCGTCAACACGACGGACTTCCTCGGCGGCATGACCTGCAGCGGCCTTTCCGCGAGCGACATCTTCCATCGCGACGCGGTCGGCGGCGTGGCGCGGGAGATCTACGGCCGCATCGGCGCGCATTACGGCAGCAAGTACGTCGACTACTTCGAGCCTCACGTGGCGCAGGCGGCCGTCGACGGCCTCGTCAAGGAGTCTGGCCTGACCGTGCTGATGAAGGAGCGCCTAGACCGGAGCCCGGGCGGGGTGGTCAAGGAGGGCGCCCGCATCCTCTCCATCCGGACGGAGTCCGGTCGCGTCCTGAAGGCACGGGCCTTCATCGACGCCAGCTACGTGGGCGACCTCATGGCCGCCGCGGGCGTCAGCCACGTGGTGGGACGCGAATCCAACGCCGAGTTCGGCGAACGCCTCAACGGCGCCCAGCGGGGAGACAACCGGCCCCGCCGTCACTACACCCAGGGGGACAAGGATCACTTCGTGAAGGACGTCGACCCCTACGTGGCCAAGGGCGACCCGGCCAGCGGTCTGCTGCCGTTCATCTTCGCGGATAATCCGGTGACCGGCGAAGGCGACCGGCGCATCCAGGCGTTCAACTACCGGCTCTGCGTGACCACCGATGCCACCAACCGCATCCCCTTCGCCAAGCCCGAGGGCTACCGAGAGGTCGACCATGAGCTGCTGCTCCGCAACTTCGAGGCGGGCGACCTCCGCCTGCCGGCGCTGATCCACCGGCTGCCCAAGGGAAAGTCCGACTGGAATTCCATGCACGCCGTCGGCACCGATTACGTCGGCGCGAACTGGACCTACCCCGAGGCCGGCTACGAGGAGCGGGAACGGATCGAGCGGGCCCACGAGCTCTACATCCGAGGTCACCTCTGGACCCTGGCCAACCACCCCCGCGTGCCGGCGAAGGTGCGCGAAAAGGCGGCCGCCTACGGACTCTGCAAGGACGAGTTCACCTCCCGCGGCGGCTTCTCACCCATGATCTACATCCGGGAGGCGAGACGCATGCGCGGCGCACAGGTCATGACCGAGCACGAGTGCATGGGCCGGCGCGAAGTCGACGACCCCGTGGCCCTGGCGAGCTTCGGCCTCGATTCACACGCCGTACGGTACTTCGTGACCGCGCGCGGCTTCGTGGAGCGCGACGGCGTGATCTGGAACGTGCCACCCCGGCCGTACGGCGTGTCCTACCGCAGCCTCACGCCTAGGCGCGTGGAATGCGTGAACCTGCTCGTGCCCGTCTGCCTCTCCGCCACCCACGCCGCCCACGGTTCGATCAGGATGGAGCCCGTCTTCATGCAGCTGGCGCAGGCTTGCGCCATGGCGGCCGGCATCGCCGTGCGCGAGAATCTCGACGTCCAGCAGGTGCCCTACCCTCGTGTACGCGGGATGCTCGAGGCCGCCAACCTGCCCGTGACCTGGAAGCCCAAGGCCCGCTGAGGGCCGTGGGGTCTTCGCCCGGGTCGGGTCCGGTCGCTTGACCCCGCCCGGCCTCCCGTCCAACTTAAGGCAGGCCGGTCCCCGCCGGCACCCCGCCCCATGAAGTCCCCCTTCATCCTACTCACGTTCGCCGCTTCCGCGGCCGCGGCCACCAAGCTGGATTTCAACCGGGATGTCCGGCCGATCCTGTCCGACAACTGCTTCGCCTGCCACGGGTTCGACGCCAAGAAACGCAAGGCGGACCTGCGCCTCGACACCGCCGAGGGCGCCTACGCCGTCATCGACGGCGTGCAGGCCGTGAAGCCCGGCGACCCGGAGACCAGCGAGCTCATCAAGCGCATCTTGAGCAAGGACCCCGAGGAGGTCATGCCGCCGCCGGACTCCCACAAGAAGCTCACCAAGACGCAGATCGACACCCTCCGACGCTGGATCGCCGAGGGAGCCGCCTACCGCAAGCACTGGAGCTTCGAGCCTCCGTCCCGTCCGCCCGTCCCCGGCGGCGGCGAGGGACTCTCCCCCATCGATGCCTTCCTGCGCGAGGAACTGGCCAAGCACGGCCTCAAGCCCTCGCCCGAGGCCGACCGTGAACGCCTCATCCGGCGCGTCACCCTCGACCTCACCGGACTCCCGCCCACGCCCGCGGAAGTCGACGCCTTCCTCGCCGACTCCGCCCCGGGCGCCTACGAGCGCGCCGTGGACCGACTGCTCGGATCCGTCCGCTACGGCGAGCACATGGCGCGCGGATGGCTGGATGCCGCCCGTTACGCCGACACCCACGGTCTGCACCTCGACAACGAGCGCAGCATGTGGCCCTACCGCGACTGGGTCGTGCAGGCCTTCAACGAGAACCTGCCCTTCGACAAGTTCACCACCTGGCAGCTGGCGGGAGACCTCCTCCCGAATCCGACCCGCGAGCAGCGCGTCGCCAGCGGCTTCAACCGCTGCAACGTGACCACCAGCGAAGGCGGCTCTATCAACGACGAGCTGCTCTTCCGTTACGCCGTCGACCGGACCGAGACCACCATGGGCGTGTGGATGGGCCTCACCGCGGGCTGCGCGGTCTGCCATGACCACAAGTTCGACCCCGTCACCGCCAAGGAGTTCTACTCCCTGTACGCCTTCTATTACAGCGCCGCGGACCCGGGCTTCGACGGCAACATCCTGCTCACCCCGCCCGTGCTGCAGCTGGCGACCCCCGAACAGGATAAG
>JBJTTY010000067.1:0-19797 GCA_046080425.1 Verrucomicrobiota bacterium | reverse complement strand
GCAAGTTAGCCGCTGCCGAAAGAAATCTATTCCCTCCCCCCCTTTGCGCCTCGTGGCTCGATACCCCGAAGGTTTTTCGCGAAGTGCTTTTGTATTTTACATCTATTTACCAAACAAGGACTTGGGCATCTTCTCTTCCCGGCCTGTCTCTGATCTGCACGCGCCTGGCGAGTGGGATGTTATGGGATGTTAACCATTAGAAAAAGCCCATTAAAGGCCTCTAATCGGGGTAAAAAGGGGCGAAAAGAGGCGAAGTGGGATGTTTGAAATAAATCCGTAACTTTCTGTTTTACATAGACTTACAAAACTCGACAGGCAGAGGCAACATCTGCCGTTCCCCGACGGCCGAAGAAGTTCTGCGCGTGAAGGCCCGGGCGGTCGGGCTGGAGATGCATTTCGATTCGGCCGGCACGGAGGGCTATCACGTCGGCGACCCGCCTGACCCGCGCTCCGTGCGGCATGCAGGTCTCCGAGGCTACGACCTCTCACGACTCCGGGCCCGCCGCGTGACCAACGAGGACTTCACGGAGTTCGACCTCATCCTCGCCGCCGATCACGTCAATCTCCGCGCTCTCCGGACCCGCGGGCCTTCCGAGCATCTCCACAAACTCGCGCTGCTGCTCGGCGAAGACGAACTGCCCGACCCCTATTACGGAGAGGTGACCGACTTCGACCATGTGCTCGATCTCGTTGAAAAAAGGGCGGATTCGCTCGTCCGGCAGTGGCTTGAGGCCAATTGAATGGTTGCCGCTGAGCGGTGCCGGACGTTTCCTCCAGCAGGATGTATCAGGTCAACTTCAGCGACCAGGCGATGCGCGTGCTTTCCAAACTGCCGACGCTCGAGCAGCTCGAGGTCGTTGAGGCCTTCTCCGCCCTGACGCCGGAAGACCTGCTGGAGGGCCGCTCCGACCTCGGCGCCGTACGCAGGGAAGGGCACACCTACCACCGGCTGAGGGTCGGAGAATACCGCATCTACTTCGAAGCCAAAGAAGGCTCTCTCATGGCCTATTACGTCCTCCATTGCCATACCTTCGCCGACTTCGCCTTCCGGTCCCATCTGCCCTTCGGGGACGACGAGGCCCGCATCGAGCAGGAAGGCGGATTCTGGAAATACCTCGACGACCCCAAGCGCTGACCGTGTCACAAATCCCCGAAAAAGGCCGTTACGCTTCGCCGGAGCAGGCCGCCCGCATCTACCTGCTGCCCAACCTCTTCACGGCCGGCAATATGCTCTGCGGGTTTCTCTCGATCAAGAACCTCATCGAGGCGCGCTTCGCCAGCGGCGCGGACAACGCCCTCCAGGCCGACCACTATCTCTGGGCCGTCTGGTTCATCCTGCTGGCCTGCGTCTGCGACCTCTTCGACGGCAGGGTGGCGCGCGCCACGGGACGCGAGTCCCTCTTCGGCGCGGAGTTCGACTCCATCGCCGACACGGTGTCGTTTGGCGTGGCTCCGGCCCTCATGGCCTGCTTCCTCATCATCCGCCCGGGAGCCGAAGACAACGTCCAGCTGGCGACCTGGCTGCTCGCCTTCGTCTACCTGCTTTGCGTGGGCGTGCGGCTGGCGCGTTTCAACGTGCTGACGAATCCCCTCGTGCCCGGCAATGAGAAGCGAGCGGCCGGCGGCGACTTCGTCGGCCTGCCTTCCCCGGCCGCGGCCGGCATGATGGCCTCCCTGGTCTTGGTACTCAGCACGATCATCCGCCAGGCGGGCACGGGAAACCCGTTCGACCAGAAGGCCGAAGCCTGGACCTGGAGCCTGCTTCCGCTGATGCTCGTCATCTCCTACCTGATGATCAGCAACGTGCGTTTCCCCAGTTTCAAGAAGATCGACTGGACCACGCGCGCGCGCACCAGGGTCTTCATCCTCATCGTGCTGGTGGGCACTGCCGTCATCCGCTTCCCCGAATACAGCTTTCCCGTCCTGTTCCTCGGCTACGTGGTCTGGAGCATCATCCGGCACTTCTTCCTGCTCAAGAAAAGCGAGATCGACCCGGCGCCCGACGATGAGGATGAGGATGAGGGGACATTGTGAAACATCTGTGGGTTTCTCGTGCCCGGCACCGGGTGGTGATAAGTACGAGGTTGCTGACACGCCGTTCACGGCCCCCGGTCGGCCGGACAGGAGATGGCAATCAACGGGTTGCGGACTTGTCCACGGCCTTCCGCCTCCTATTACTGTTTCTGGTATCTTTGAAAGAAGATGAATAAGAAGTCATGCATGCCGGAAATGGGCAATGAGGGGTTGCCTCCCGGCTTCATCTGCCCACAAGTCTTTCCTCATCATGAAGTTCAAGGTCAACCGTAACCATTTCTTCAACGGACTCGCCAGCGTGACCAACGTGGTGGGCAGCCGGGCCACGATGCCGATTCTCCAGAATGTCCTCATCGAAGCGGAGGGCGACATCATCACCCTGACAACGACGAATCTCGACCTCGCGATCTGCTGCCGCATCAAGGCGTCCGTCTCGACCCCAGGCCGTATCACCCTGCCGGTTAAGAAGCTGGTGCCGATCATCCGCGCCCTTTCCAGTGCCGAGACGGTGGTTGAGCTCACCAGCAAGGAGCGCGTTAAGATCACTTCGGGCAGTTCGGTCTTCCAGGTGGTCGGTCTTCCTGCCGACCAGTTTCCGCCCATCTCCAACTTCACTGGACAGGCTACCATCACGCTCAACCAGGATGACCTCGGAGACATGCTCCGCAAGGTGAGCTATGCGCAGTCTTCCGACGAGAACCGTTACATCCTCAACGGCGTCTTCTTCGAGTTCAGCGAAGGCAAGCTGACGGTGGTGGCCACCGACGGCCGACGTCTGGCCAAGTGCGAGCGTGCGCTGGCCGGCGCCGACAAGCCCCTGGCCCTGATCCTTCCCGCCCGCACCATCGTCGAGCTCGTCCGGCTACTCAAGTCGGGCGGCACCGCCCAAGTCTCCCACAACGAGCGGCAGGTGGGCTTCACCATCGAGGTGCCCAAGAACGACGAGGGACTCGTCGACCGCATCCAGCTCGTTTCCAAGGTCGTCGAGGGCAACTACCCCAATTACCGTCAGGTCATCCCCAAGGAAGCGGGCTCCAGGGTCAGGCTCGAGAGGGAGAAGATCCTCGAGAGCGTCAATCGCGCCGCGCTGATGACCGATGACCGCAACAACACGGTGCGGCTTTCGGTCTCCAAGAAGTCTCAGAATCTCGAAGTGTCCGCAAAATCAGAGAGTGGCGAGGCGCATGAGCCGATCGCCGTCAAGTACGAGGGGCCCGACGTGAACATTGCGTTCAACCCCACTTACGTGATCGAGCCCCTGAAGGCGCTCACGGAGGACGAGATCGATTTCGAGTTCAAGGATGACATGTCCCCGGGCGTCATCCGCGGCCTCAAGGGCGACTTCCTCTGCGTCGTCATGCCGCAAAGGATCTCCTGAGGCTCCTTCAGAGCCCGGGATCCGAACAGTCCTCCAGCGCGGCGATGCGGGCCAGGATGCGCCGCGACGCCTCCATGAAGCGGTCCGGGTGGTCCCGGCCGGGATCGTAGTCCGCCGCTGACAGTGGCCTTCCGAACTGCACCCGGATGCGCGCAGCGCCCGCCGGCACGACCGCGCCGCGGGGAAGCACGTCGCGGGCGCCGCGCACGTACACCGGTACCACGGGTGCGCCGGACTTGCAGGCCAGCAGCCCCGCGCCCGCCTTCGCCTCGCCGATACGCCCGTCCGCGCTCCGCGTGCCCTCGGGGAAGATGAGCAGCCCGTGGCCGGCACCGAGCGCGGCGAGCGCCGAGCGGATTGCGCTGATGTCGGCGTTCTCCCGGTCGATCGGGATGGCGTTGCAGGCCCGGATTAGCGCGCCGAAGACCGGATTGTAGAAGAGCGTGCGGCGGGCCACGAAGGCGATCTCGCGCGGGAGGCAGGAGCCCACCAGAGGCGGATCGAGCATGCTCTGGTGGTTGGAGGCCAGCAGGCAGGCCCCGTCGGGAACGTTCTCCCATCCCTCCACCTCCAGCGTGGCGAAGACCTCCATGGCCGAGCGGCAGCCATGGTAGACCAGCCGGTAGGCCAGGTTCTGGGACGCGAGGATCATCGGTCCGCCGCCGCCGCCACGAGGGCGGCCACTCGGTCGACCACGGCGTCCAGCTCCAGCTCCGTGTTGTCGATGCGCGTCGCGCCCGGCGGGCACACCATCGGCGAGGCGCTCCGGGTCGAGTCCATCCGGTCGCGGCTGCTGATCGAATCGCGCATGCCTTCGGCGGCGCGGCGCCGTTCCCTGGCCTCGGCGTCCGCCTCGAGGAATACGCGTACCTCCGCGTCCGGCATCACCACCGATCCGATGTCCCGTCCCTCCATGACCAGACCCGTGAAGCCGCCCGCCCTGGCGGCCTCGGCCTGCGCGCGCTGGTGTCCCAGCAGGAAGGCGCGCACTGCGGGCAGGGCGGCCACGGAGGAGACCGCTGCGTTCACCTCCGGCGTGCGCAGCTCAGGATCCGAAGGCGTCACGCCGTCGATGGACAGCCGGGCCGCGAGGCCCGAGATGGACGACGAGGCGCGCATGCCGGCGAGCGCGCCCTCGATTCCGGCGCGGTCATCTGGCCGGGCGCCGCGTTTCAGCAGGCCCAGGGTGATGGTGCGGTAGTGGGCTCCGGTATCGACGTGAAGCAGGCCGAGGCGCGCTGCCAGGGCGCGGCAGGTGCTCGACTTCCCGGAGGCCGCGCCGCCGTCCACCGCGACCCGCACGAACCTGCCTCGCAGGGCGTCGAGCGCGGAGAAGAAGTCCGGGAAGGTCTTGCCCGTGCAGGCCGGGTCCTCGATCTCGATCCAGGGCCGGCCGTCGCCGAAGAGGTCGTGGCATCCCAGCACGCCGAAGCTCATCGCCATGCGATGGTCCTCGTAGGTCCGGATGCGCACGGGGCCGGCGGCGGCTGCCCGCCGCATCGCGTCGCGGTCAGGATGGACCGTGAGCTCGGAGAGGGTGGGGTCCGTCGCGAGCGCGGCGGCGGAGGGGGCGACCCTCAGGCCGATGCGCTCGAGCTCCGTGGCCATCGCCAGGACGCGGTCCGTCTCCTGCTTGCGCGTGTGTCCGATGCCGCGGATGCGGACCGGACCGTCCGCAATCGCGGCCAGCGTCGCCAACGTCAGGAAGGTGTCGGAAAGGGCGTTGAAGTCGAAGTCGCCGGACCCGACCTTCGGCCAGGTCTCCACGACCACGCCCGGTCCGTCGGTCCGGATGCGCGCGCCGCAACGCCCCGCCACCCGGGCGAAGGCCGTGTCGCCCTGCAGGCCGCCTTCGGCGTAGCCGCCGATCCGCACGCAGGATTGCGCCGGCGTCACGGCCGGCAGGCCGATGAAGTAGCTGGCGGCGGTCGCGTCGGGCTCCACGGCGTACTCCTTTGCCGCCGCATAGGGGCCCGGGGCCGGGCATGACCAGGCGCCGTCCGCCGCGCGGGTCAACGGCCGGCCGAACTGCGCGCACATCCGCACGGTCATCTCAACGAAGGGTTCGGACACCGTCTCGCCGCGCATGCGCACCGAGGAGCCGGGCGAGAGGGGCAGCGTCATCAGTAGGGCGGAGAGGAGCTGGGAGGAGGCCGAGGCGTCGACCACGAGGCCGCCGAGCCGCCCGGAGGTCTCGAGCGCGAAGGGGAACCCGGACGCGGGGCCGCCTTCGGGAGCTGTCGCCCTGCATCCCGCGTCGCGCAGCGCCTCGAGCAGGCCGGCCATGGGACGCGCGCGCATGGCCTCGTCGCCGTCCAGTTCATAACGGCCGCCGGGTGAGAGCGCCAGGAACGCCGTCAGGAAGCGGGCGGCGGTGCCGGCGTTGCCGACATGGATGCGCGCCGTGCGCGCGGGGATCTTTCCGCCGAGACCGCGCACGCGGACCGTCCGTGCTTTCTCGTCATCGGACACCTCGAAGCCGAGCGACCGCAGGGCCGCGATCAGGATGCGCGTGTCACGGCTGAACAGCGCCCCGGTGAGCAGCGTCTCGCCGTCCGCGAGCGCGGCGATCGCCAGCGCGCGGTTGGTCACGCTCTTCGAGCCCGGTACGCGGGCCACCCCCCTCGCGGGCCGGAGGAAGGGTCGGATGAGCTGCGTTTCGCTCATGCGGACCGGTCGAGCGACTGACGGAGGCGGCGGGCTTCCGACAGGATGCGGCGGACCGCATCGGCGTCCCGCCGCGTCAGCGCCGCACGCAGCGCCGCCGACCGGGCTTCTAGAGCCGTCAGGCCTGCGGCGACGCGCTCGGCGTTGTCGAGCAGGATGCCCACCCAGAGGTGCTCCTCGCCCGCGGCGATGCGCGTCGCGTCCCGCAGGCCGGAGCCCGCGGCCTCGGCCCGGAACCCCGGGGTGTCGGCCACCGCGAGCATCAGCGCCGCGGCGGCGGCGTGCGGCAGGTGGCTCACCGCCGCGACGACCGCATCATGCGACTCGGGATCCGTCTCCACGGTCACGCAGCCCAGGCTGCGCCAGAAGGCGTGCACGCGCTCCACCGCGCCGCGTCCTTCCGATCCGGAGGGCGTGACGTAGCAGGTACGGCGCTCGAACAGGCTCGCGTCGGCGTGCCGCGCGCCCGCCTTCTCGGAGCCGGCCATCGGATGCGCGCCGACGAACTTCACCGTGCCGGGCAGGGCGGCCCCGGCCGCCGCCACCACCGAGGCCTTCACGCTCCCCGCGTCCGTCACGAGGCAGCCCGGACGCAGGTGGGGCGCCAGGGTCCGGAAGGTCTGGGCGGCTGAGTCGACCGGAGTGGCCACCACGACGAGGTCGGCGTCCTGCACGCACTCCGCTTCCGTTGCGCAGACTTCGCCCGCGCCGTACCCCCGCAGCGTCTCGCGCGCGGCCTCGGAGCGGGACCAAGAGCGGAACTCGGCCGCCAGGCGGCGCCGGTGCGCGGCCAGCAGCACCGAACCGCCGATGAGTCCGGCGCCGACCACGGCGATTCTCTGGAAATGGGCCATCTGCGGGATTGAACGCCCTTCATTGATGGACAACATTGAACGACTGATAAAGCAAACAAACCGCGGTCCGAGACCGCGGCCCTCGCCGACATGACCCAAGGCCAAAATCCCGCCACGCCGCCCGCGACGTCCCGACCCGAGCGGCGGAGACGCGGCGAAGGCTGGTGGTCCGTCCAGGGGGAGCGGCTCCGTACCGGCCTAATCCTGCTGACCCTCCTCGCCCTGGCCTTCACGGTCGCCTGGCTGATGACTGCGGAAAGGCGGGCCACCCGGCGTGGCGCGGACGAGCTTCCACCCGAGGCCGTCGCGGGCCTGCTGGAGAAGTCAAGGCGGCTTGAACGCGAGTTCGAGGAGGCGCGCGTGAAGCGCGCGGTGCCGACGGAGGAGGACGTCGCCCTTCTCGCCGGCGCCCTCGAGGCCCAGGAGGAGTACGTCAGCGCGCGTCGGGCAGTTGGCGCCGACACCTTCCGGACCGAACAGCTGCGTCGCAAGTTGCACCTGCTGCACGCCGACCGGCTGCGCGGACTGGCCGACCGGGCGGAGGAAAGCGCTCGCCAGGCGATGCGTTACGACCCGGCCGCCGCGCTCAAGGCCGTCGCCGCCGCGCTCGCCGCGGAGGAGGAGATCTCGGAACGTTGGCATTTCTCCGGACTGGCCGACCTCGGCCGGATCGCGCGTCTCCGCACGCGTCTGCGCACCCTTGAGGCCGAGCCGTTGGCGAAACGGGGACGCGAGCTCGAGGCGGAGGGCAGGGCGTTGCTCGCCGCCAAGGGTTCCCATGAGGCCGCCGCCGAAAAGTTCTCTGCCGCCCTCGCGCAGGAGCAGGAGTTGGAGGAGCGTTACCGGGACGTGCGCACGCCTGAATACGGCCGCGTGGCCGCGCTCAGGGTCCTGCGGGAGACCGCGCTCGGCCGCCCTCTGGCCGTGGCCGCGGAGGAGGCCGCGGAGGAGGCCCGCCGGGCCGAAAGGCTCGGCGACTGGCCCGCGGCCGCCCGCGCCTGGGAGCTCTTCGGGCAGCGCCTTGAAACCCTCCGTTCCGAAAGGCCGCAGAGCGCGGACGCCGACGCGACGCGGCGCACCGAAGCCGCACGGCGGGCTTCCGCCGCCCGCCATCACGACCGCATCCGTGCGGTGCGCGACGGCCTCGACTCCGTCCGGACTTCGCTCCGGGATTCCAAGACCGCCGCCGCCCTGCGGGCGGCCGAGCCGCTCACCGCCGAGATGTCCCGGCTCGCCGATGCGGGCACCGGCCTCTTCGCTGCAGAAGATGCCGAAAGGCAGGAGCTCGAATTCCTGCTGGCCCGCCGAGTTCAGCTGGAGCCCGTCCACCGCCTGCTCGCGGAGTCCTTGCGCGATCTGCCCGGAGCCCGCGGGCGGAGGATGCTCGTCACCGAAGTCCCGCAGGAGCTTCACCTCGCGGTCACCGGCGAGAACCCCAGCGCCCAGCGGACCGCGGGAGCGCCCGTCGATTCCGTCACCTACGACGAGGCCGAATCCGCCTGCCGCCGCCTCGGCTGGCTGCTGGGCCGTCGGGTGCGTCTCGCCGGGGCCGACGACTATGCGGCGGCCGCCGGCGATCCGGGCTTCCGTGGAACCAAGGACGGACTGGACGAATGGGCGACGCCTTCCGGAGCCGTCCTTGCGGACCGATTTCCCGTGCTGGGCGGCGCCGCGCCGCGCGACGCTCATCGGCGTGAGCGCGCCCGCACCCTCGGGTACCGCATCGTGGTTGAACAATAATACGGTTGCGTCAGAGTGTGAGCACCCCGATGTCCCCGCGACCCGTCACACGGCTCCAGCGTGCGGCCTTCTTCACCGCACTCTACGGCGCGCTCGCCTTCCTGTCGCTGTGGTTCGCCTATGAGTTCCGTTTCGCCGGCGCCGCCGAGCTTCATGGAGGCGACCGCCGAGTCGAGGAGGCCTTCCTGCAGGGACAGCGGTCGTACGCGCTGCTCTGGATGGGCCTGCTGAAGGTCGCGCTGCTCGGATTCGCCGGCCAGTTCAGCGGCGTCTTCTACTACTTCCGCCTCCACGACGCCCTGCGCATGTGCGGGGCGCTCTTCGCCGCCTCCACGCTCGCCCTCGCCCTGCCCGCCGTCGCCGGCGCCGTCACGCCCGAGTCCGTCTGGTCGCTCCCCCGCGGGGTGGTGCTGATCGACTTCAACCTCTCCCTGGTCCTCTTCGTGGGCTTCCGCGTGGCCATCCGTTCCCTGCGGGAGCGTTTCTGGAGCAAGGAGTCGGCCCGGGTAGGCGCCGTCGAACGCATCGCCGTCATCGGCGCTGGCCGGGCCGGCGAGCAGCTCGTCGCCGACCTCCTGTCCCGCCGCGGGCACGGCCTTGAGCCGGTCTGCTTCCTGGATGACGACGCCACGAAGCAGGGTCTGCTCATCCACGGCGTGCGCGTTCTGGGCGGAACGGAGCTCGTCCCCGTCCTCGCCGAGCGGCACGGGGTCACCGAGATCATCCTCGCCCTGCCCAGCACGAGCGCCCGCCGCATGCGTGAGATCAGCGTCGCCGCATCGGCCGCCGGCCTGCGGGTACTCGTCGTCCCTTCGCTGGCCGAACTGGCCGGCGGACGCGTGCGCGCCACCGACCTTCGCCCGGTCTCCGTCGAGGATCTCCTCGGCCGCGAGCCCGCCCGGCTCGATGACGCCGCCATCGCCGCCATGGTCTCCGGGCGCATCGTGCTCGTGACCGGCGCCGGTGGCAGCATCGGACTGGAGATTGCGCGCCAGGCCGCCGACCGCGGCCCGGCCCGGCTCGTGCTGGTCGACCGCTGCGAGGCGCTCCTCTTCCAGGCCGAGCAGGAACTGCTCACCGGTCCTGGCGCCGCGGCCGTCACGGCCGAGGTGGCCGACGTCACCGACGAGCCGCGCATGCGCGCCCTGTTCGAGCGGCACCGCCCCGCGCTCGTCTTCCACGCCGCGGCCCACAAGCACGTGCCGATGATGGAATCGCAGCCCGGCGAGGCTCTGCGCAACAACGTGCTGGGCACCGCGGTGGTCGCCGGCCTGGCCTCAGAACACGGCGCGGACCGGTTCGTCCTCATCTCCTCCGACAAGGCCATCCGCCCGACCAACGCCATGGGCGCGAGCAAGCGGCTGGCGGAGCGCGTCGTGCAGGCGGCGCAGGGACGACCCGGCAACCGCACGCGCTTCGCCGCAGTGCGCTTCGGCAACGTCCTCGGGTCCTCGGGCTCCGTCATCCCGATCTTCCGCCGCCAGATCGCCGCCGGGGGGCCGGTGACCGTGACCCACCCCGAGGTGCGCCGGTTCTTCATGACCATCCCGGAGGCGGTTGGACTCGTCCTCCAGAGCGCGGTGCTCTCCGAGGGCGGCGACATCCTCGTGCTCGAGATGGGTGAGCCGCTTCGCATCCTCGACGTCGCCCGTCAGCTCATCGAGCTCAGCGGCTTCCGCCCCGACGTGGACATCGAAATCCGCATCACCGGCCTGCGGCCCGGAGAGAAGCTCGTCGAGGAGCTGCGGCACGCCGGCGAGGAGCATTGTCCCACCGCCCACCCCCGGGTGACGCGCCTCGTCTCCGCCCCGCCGCCGCACGCCGGCCTGGAAGACCTGCTGGGGAGGGTGCGCGCCCTGGTCGGAGCGGGTCCCGAAGCGTGCAAGCGGGGCGTGAGGGAGCTCGTGCCCGAATACGAGCCCCGGCTCGGCTGAGACCTTCTCGCTTCGGGCTTCACTCCGGACGCCCGAACCGCACGCTGGCGGACATGGCAAGCAAGAGGAGCGCAAAGCCCGCGGTCGGGATCATCATGGGGTCACAGTCCGACTGGGAGACCATGGCGCACGCCGCCGACACGCTTAAGGCGCTCGGCGTGCCCTTCGAAGCCGAGGTCGTGAGCGCCCACCGCACGCCCTTGAAGCTCAAGGACTACGCCCTCGCCGCCCGCGCCCGCGGACTCAGGGTCATCATTGCCGGAGCCGGCGGCGCCGCCCATCTGCCCGGCATGGCCGCCGCCATGACCTCCCTGCCCGTCATGGGCGTGCCCGTGCAGTCGAAGGCCCTCGATGGCATCGACTCCCTCCTGTCCATCGTGCAGATGCCCGCGGGCATCCCCGTGCACACCTTCGCGATCGGGCGCGCAGGCGCGATCAACGCCGCGCTGGCCGCCGCGTCCGTCCTCGCCCTCTCCGACCCCGCGCTCGCGGCCCGGCTCGACCGTTACCGCGCGCGGCAGACCAAGGCCGTGCTCGACAACCCGGTTCCCGGCCGGAAGGGCCGCCGTCGCTGAGCATGGAGGCCCCGCTGCTGCCCGGAGGCGTCATCGGCATCCTCGGCGGAGGACAGCTGGGTCGCATGTCCGCCCTGGCCGCGCGCCGCATGGGCTACCGCGTGCGCACCTTCGACCCTTCGCCCGCGGCCTGCGCCGCCGCGGTCGCGGACGAGCACGTGGACGCCGACTGGAATGACCATGCGGCGCTCGCGCGCTTCGCCGCCGGCTGCGGCCGCGTCACGCTCGAGTTCGAGAACATTCCGCCCGCGACCGTGGAGTTCATCGCGAAGTCCGTGCCCTGCCATCCCTCCGCCTCCGTCCTCGCCATCTGCCAGAACCGTCGGCGCGAGAAGGAGTTCCTGCGTGACTCCGGCATCCCATGCGCCGACTTCGCCGTCGTCGCCTCGCTCGCTGAGCTGCGGGCCGCGGTCGTCAAGGTCGGTTTCCCATGCGTGCTCAAGACCGCCGACTTCGGCTATGACGGCAAGGGGCAGGTCAAGCTGCCCGACGCCGGCGCGGACCTCGCCGCGGCGTGGGGGAAGATCGGCGGCGGCCTCGGCGTGCTGGAGGCCTGGGTGCCCTTCCAGATGGAGATCTCCGTGCTCGTCGCGCGCACCGTCGACGGCCGCACTGCCGTCTACGATCCGGCCGAGAACGTGCACCGCAACCACATTCTGCACCTCTCCCTGTCGCCGGCCCGCGTTCCGGAGGCTACCGCCGCCGAGGCGCGCGCCCTCGCCCTGCGCATCGCGGAGAAGATCGGCCTGGTCGGCCTGCTCGCCGTGGAGATGTTCGTGAAGGACGGCCGCATCGTGGTCAACGAGCTCGCCCCGCGTCCGCACAACAGCGGCCACCAGACCTTCGACGCGCATGAGACGTCGCAGTTCGAACAGCACGTCCGCGCCGTGTGCGGCCTGCCGCTCGGCGGCACGAGGCCCCTCGCGCCTTCGGCGATGGTCAACCTACTGGGCGACCTCTGGCGCGACGGGCGCGAGCCCGACTGGACCAAGGTCCTCGCGGATCCCTCCGCCAGGCTGCACCTCTACGACAAGGGGAAGGCCGCGCGCGGTCGCAAGATGGGACACGTCACCGTCACCGCGCCCACCGTCGAGGAAGCCGCGCGTCGGGCCGAGGCGATTCACGCCTCGCTGTGATCAGTCGAGCAGCTCCGGCCGCCGCGTGAAGAGCCGCAGCGGGATCTGACCTAGGCCGAGGAAGAGCATGATCGCCTGCGCGACCGGCATGCGCGCCTTCGCTCCCTTCGCCGCCGCCAGGTAGTTCTTGGCCATCACTTCCGAGATCATCGCTGCCGCGAACAGCAGGGAGAGCAGGCAGGTCAGGACGAACGCCGTCCGCCACAGCCGTTCCGAGGCCGCTTTCTCGGCGGGCCAGAGCAGCACGGCGCCATAGACGACGAAGAGCCAGCCTTCCGCGGTGACGGCGCCCGGATGCGTGACCTCCGCCGGATTCCACCGCGGCATGACGCCGAGCAGCTCATTGGCGCCCAGCGCGACCACGGAGACGCCGCAGAGGAGGGTGACGAGGCGCCAGAGGCGCGGGGCTTGGGGATGGACGGACATCGGAGGGTTCAGGCGGGGCGGAAGAGGGCCACGTCGCTCCACTCGCCCATCACCCGTCCGTCGGAGCGGACGCCGGTCCCCCAGGACGCCCGGCACTTCGTCTCGAAGTGCGCGCACACCTGGTCCTGCTCCTTGGCGAGGATGCCGCTCAGCGCGAGCACTCCGCCCGGCGCGACGGAGGCGACGAGCTCGTCGGCGTAGATGCAGAGCACGTCGCTGATGATGTTGGCGAGTACCACGTCGGCCGTGCCCGTTAGGCGGAACCCTTCCTCGAGGCCCGCGTGATGGAACGCGGCGGCCGATTCCGGCAGCCCGTTCTCCTCCCGGTTGGCGACGCTGACCCGCACGGATTCCGGGTCGCGGTCGAAACCGGCGACGCGGCCGCAGCCCAGCCGCGCCGCGGAGAGCGCGAGGATGCCCGAGCCGCAGCCCGCGTCGGTCACCGAGACCTCGGCGGGCTTCCTCCCTTCCAGATGGTCGAGCATGCGGATCGCGCACAGGCGTGTGGTCGGATGGTCGCCGGTGCCGAAGGCCAGGCCGGCGTCGAACCAGATCACGGCCGCGTCCGGCGGCGTCGGATGCGTGGCGCGCATCCAGGACGGCACCCAGTGCAGGCGGCCGTGTGACCAGGGACGCAGGTGCTCCTTGTAGGCCTCCTTCCAGTCCTTGTCCTCCAGCGTCGTCCGTTCAAAGGACTCCGGCAGCTTTTTGAAGGCTCTGCGGAGGTCCGACCACGCCGTCTCGGCCTCGGCCTCGGTCTCGAAGTAGCCCATGACGTAGTGGGGCCTGCCCGGTCCTTCGTTGAAGAGCATCCAGCTGGAGCGTGTCAGCTCGCAGAAGTGGTCCTCCAGCGGCTGCACCAGGTCGGCGTGGATCTCGCGGCGCAGCTCGATCATCGGAAGGGCGGGCGTTCGGCCAGCTCGGCGATTACCTTGGGCAGCAGCGCGTGCTCCGCCGCATGAATCTTCGCTGCGAAGGATTCCTGGGTGTCATCGGGCTCGCGGCGCACGTGGGACTGGCCGAGGTGCGCGCCGCCGTCGACCGCGGCGTTGACCCAGTGCACCGTGCAGCCGCTTTCAGGCGCACCGAAGCGCCAGGCCTGTCCGATGCCGTCGAGACCGGGGAAGGCCGGGAGCAGGCTCGGGTGAAGGTTGATCATGCGGCCGGCGAAGGCCTCCAGCAGGGGCGCCTTCACCACCCGCATGAACCCCGCCAGCACCACGAGGTCGACGCCCGCGTCGCGGAGGGCCGAGGCCCAGGCCGCCTCGCGTTCCGGGGAGAACTTCGTCCGGAAAGGTCCGGGGTCGAGGTACGTCGCCGGCACTCCGAAGCGGGGTCCGAGGGCCAGCATCGGGGCGGTCGGCACGTCGCACCAGACGCCGGCCGCCGTGGCGCGGCCCAGCCGTCCTTCGGCCTGGGCGCGCAGGACCGCTTCGGCGTTGGAGCCGCGGCCTGATCCGAGCAGGGCGACGCGCATGCGGGCAACTTGTGCCGGGCGGCTCCGCCTGCAAACGGAAACCGAGGAAGACGCGGAACAGATTTGAACCTCGGCGACGGGGCGTGAAGATGACCCTACCCCGCGTCCATGGACCGACGAGACTTCATCCGCGCCTCCGCCCTCTGCGCTTCCGCCGGCGCGCTCGGCGCCGCGCCGTCCGCGGGCGCCCCCGTCCGACTGGGCGTC
Organism: Verrucomicrobiota bacterium; assembly: GCA_046080425.1. Lineage (GTDB taxonomy): Bacteria > Verrucomicrobiota > Verrucomicrobiia > Opitutales > UBA953 > UBA953. Next base: position 5,369 of record JBJTTY010000067.1, on the reverse strand, counting down.
GACGTCCTCGCCGACTCCGGCTTCGCCATGCTGCAGGGCAGACGGGTCGGCCTCGTCACGCACCGGGCCGGCGTTAACGGCGCGGGTCGGCGCACCGCCGACGTGCTCGCCCGCGCCCCCGGGGTGCGGCTGCTCAAGCTCTTCGGGCCCGAACACGGCATCGACGGCGTGGCCAAGGCCGACGCCAAGGTGAAGGACATGCGGGACGCGCGCACGGGCCTCCCGGTGTTCTCCCTCTACGGCGCCACCCGCAAGCCGACGCCCACCATGCTCGAGGGACTCGACGACGTCGTCATCGACTTCCAGGACGTCGGCGTCCGCTCCTACACCTACGTCAGCTGCATGCGCCTCGTCATCGAGGCCTGTTTCGCGATGCCGAAGCCCGTGCGCGTGATCGTGCTCGACCGGCCCAACCCGATCGGAGGCGAGAAGGTCGACGGCCCCTTCCTCGACCGGACGTGGCGCAGCTACGTCGGCGCTTACGAGACCCCTTACGTGCACGGCCTCACCATCGGCGAGCTCGCCCGCTGGGCCGTGGCCACGCCTGAAGTGCTCGACGTGCCCGAGGACGTGCGCCGTCGCGGACGTCTGGAGGTCGTGCCGATGGCCGGCTGGCGGCGCGCCATGCCCTGGATCTCGACTGGCCTGAACTGGACGCCCACCTCGCCGATGGTGCCCACGCCCCAGGCCGCGCTCGGCTACGCCATGGTCGGACTCGGCTGCCAGATCGGCGGATTCAAGCACACCTTCGGCGACCAGATGCATTTCCGGTTCATCAGCCATCAGGGCCGGCGCGCCGACGAGATCGTGAACGCCCTGGGCGCGACGGTGCCCGGACTCGTCGTGCAGCCCCGCGTCATGGGCGACGGCACCCAGGGCGCCTACCTGGCCGTCGGCGATTGGCAGAAGTTCCGGCCCGTCAGGATCTCGTCCTTCATGCTCCGGCAGACCTGCGCCTGGCTTTCGACCGGCTTCTTCGCCAAGCACACGCGCAACGACCGTGACCTCTTCATCAAGCACTTCGGCAGCGAAGCCTTCTACGAGGATCTGCGCGTCCGCGGCGCCGCGGTCGATCTCGCCCGGTGGTTCTCCCAGTGGGACGCGCAGGCGGAGTCCTTCCAGACCCGCACCGCGCCCTTCCGCCTCTACGCCTGATCAGTAGGAGCGCCCCTCGCGGCGCTCCCAGTAGTTGATGTAGGCGCGGTTGAGCACGCCGAGGCCGCCCGGCGTCGGGTAGTCGCCCGTGAAGTACCAGTCGCCGCGGCTCGAAGGGCAGGCCTTGTGCAGCGCCTCCACCTTCTGGAAGACCAGGATCAGCTCGCCCTTCCAGCCCGACTTAGACGGGAAGACCAGCTCCGCCGCCTTGGCGGCGACCGCCTCGTCCGTGAACGCGTCGTAGATCCGGCGCACGTGGTTGCGCATCTCGCCGGTCGGCCGGTCGGCCTGCTCCACGCAGTCCTCGTAGACTTCGCGCAGCAGGTCGTGCTTGCCGCTGTCCTTGCACAGCGCGACCGCCGCCTGGAAGGCCAGGAACTTGCCCATCTCCGACATGTCGATGCCGTAGCAGTCGGGGTAGCGGATCTGCGGCGCCGTCGAGGCGATGACGATGCGGCGCGGGTTGGGTCTGGCGAGGATGCGCAGGATCGACTGCCGGAGCGTCGTCCCGCGCACGATGGAGTCGTCCACGCAGACCAGCGTGTCGCCCTCCTTCACCGCGCCGTAGGAGATGTCGTAGACGTGCGACGCCATCTGCAGCCGGTTCTTCTCCTGCGAGATGAACGTGCGCAGCTTCACGTCCTTGTGGGCGACCTTCTCGCCCCGGGGCCAGCCGCCTAGCACCACCCGCTCGATGAGCTTCTCGTCCAGCGTGCCGTCCTTGAGCGCGCGGCGCAGGGTCTCGCCCACGCTGGCCCGGCGCCGGCGGCGCAGCTCATCCATCAGCCCGTACCAGGCCACCTCGGCCGTGTTGGGGATGTAGGAATAGACCGCCCGGTCGTAATCCTCGCCCACGCGGGCCAGGATGTCGTCGGCCAGCGCCGCGCCCAGCGCCTTGCGTTCCGCGTAGATCTCCGGGTCGTTGCCGCGAGAGAAGTAGATGCGCTCGAACGAGCAGTGCCGCTTCTCCCGCGGGGTCTGCACCTGCTCGACCTTCGCGGAGCCGTCGGCCTTGATGATGAGCGCGTGTCCCGGAGGCAGCTCCTGCACCTCCTCCTGCGAGGAGCCCACGATGGTCATCAGCGCGACCCGCTCCGAGGCGACCGCGACGAGGTCGTCGGTCCGCACGAACCAGCAGGGCCGGATGCCCGACGGGTCGCGCAGGACGAAGCTGTCGCCGTTGCCGATCAGCCCCGCGATGGCGTAGCCGCCGTCCCAGTGGCGGGCGGCGCGCCGGAGCACCGCGCCCACGTCGAGGTGGCGCGAGATCTTCTCCTGCACCGTCATGCCCTCGAGCCCTTCCTCGCGGAAGGTGCGGAAGAGGCGGTCGTGCTCCTCGTCGAGCCAGAATCCGATCTCCTCGAGGATCGACTGCGTGTCCGTCGAGTAGATCACGTGCGCCCCGCGGTCGGTCAGCGACGCGTTGAGCTCGGAGGTGTTGGTGAGGTTGAAGTTGCCGGCGACGAGTAGGTTGCGGGTGGGCCAGATGGACTTACGCGCGTAGGGGTGGCAGGAGACGGAGTCGAAGCTGCCCGAGGTCCCGTAGCGCAGGTGGCCGAGCAGCACCTCGCCGCCGAAGTCGAAGTGACGCTTCACCGTCTCCGGGAACTCGGGCACGATGACCGCCTCGCGCAGCTTGTCGGAGTAGGACTTGATCTGCCGGGTGAAGATCTGGGTCAGCCCCTGGGCGCCGATCTCGCGGTCGCGGAAGAGGAATGCCTCGCCGTTCTCGGCCCCGATCTTGACGCAGCCGATGCCCGCGCCGTCCTGGCCGCGGTTGTGCTGCTTCTCCATGAGCAGGAAGAGCTGGTTGAAGCCGTGGAGGGGCGTCCCGTGCTTCTCCTGATACCACTTGAGATCCTTCGTCAGCCGCACCAGGGCGATGCCGCATTCGTGCCGGAGGGAGTCGCTCATCTAGGCTGGAAAGGATGCCCGCCCGGCGCGCGTCCTGTCCAGCGCTTAGTCAGCCCGCGCGCAGGACCCGGTCCAGCCGGGCCAGGCTTTCGCCGATGAGGCCCGCCATGTCGGCGTGCTGCCGGAAGGCCGCGTCCCGGTGGTGCTCGGCGAGGCCCTCCGCCAGCTCCTTCGCCTTCTCCGGGGTGGAGAGGGGGGTGGTGCGCATCGCCGCCAGCAGGTCGCGCACCCGGTCGGGCGCCGCCAGCAGACGCCGGTGGATGAGCGACTGCTCCTCCCGGCGGTACTGGAGCGCGGAGGCGGCGTTGATGTGCTGGGCGCACAGCTGGACGAACGGCCGGTTCTCCTTGAAGGAGCCCGGGAGGTAGAAGCGGAGGCGGCCGTCGTAGGACTGCTGGTCGAAGTCCATCGCGCGCACGCGGATCGACGTCGCGTCGAAGTCCGGCGTCACCGCCACGACGAAGTTGTAGGCGCGCATGTCGCCGAGCAGGCGCGCGACGCAGCGCTCCTCGAACTTGATGAGCTCCTTCGCCAGGCGGACGGGGTGGTGGCTGCCGTCGCGCAGCCACCGTTCCGCGAAGACGTCGCCCGGGATGCCCGTCACGTGCTCCTCGACGAGGGTGTCGCCCCACGTGAGGTAGAGCATGCGGTTGGGCGAGAGCAGGTGCTCGAGCTCGAGGCCGCACACGCGCGAGGCGTCGCCTGCCTTCACGTAGAAGTAGTCGTGGTTCTCGTTGTAAGCGTTGACGATGCGGACACGGAAAGGCTGGGAGTTGCCGAAGGAGCAGAAGTCCACGCGGTCGACGTACACGTGGCTGAACACGCTCATGCCGCCCTCGCCCCGCAGCAGGGCGTAGGTCTCGAGCAGCCCGCGCGAGAGGTGCTCCATCTCCTCCGGCGGGTAGGCCACGGTCTCCCAGAGGGTGTCGCGTCCGTCCCGGTCGAGCAGGGGCATGGCCGCGGTGAAGCTGCGCAGGCGCCGGTAGGAGACGGGCAGCTCCACTTCGCGGCCTTCGCGCACGAGGTAGGAGCGCAGCTCCTCGCCCACGGGGTAGGCCGGCTTGCGGTTGGTCCGCTTGAATTCGAACTCGGCGCCGGCGGCGTCCATCCGATCAGGGCCGGGGCGGGCCGTCGTGCGTCTCCTCGACGGTCATGACTAGCGGTCCGTCGGGGTGGCATTCCGCGCGGTAGGCGATGAAGCCGTCACGATGGCGGTCATACACCGGCCAGAGCAGCGTGCGGTCGCTGTCAGGCACCTCGAGGCCGTCGACCTCGGCGCGGGTGAAGAGTCCGAAGGAGCCCTCGGCGATGTCGGGCGGCAGTCCGGGCAGCGGCCTGCGGCACGCGAACAGGAACATGAGCCAGTGCGACTGGCCCTCGTAGCCGCGCTCGGTGATCATGCCGAAGAGGTGGAGGTCGTCGGTGCCGATGCGCAGGCCGGTCTCCTCGGCCGTCTCGCGCACGGCGCACTCGAAGGGCGACTCGCCGGCCGCGGTCTCGACCTTGCCGCCCACGGGACTCCATCGTCCGAGGTTGGGCGCCTTGTTGCGACGCATCATCAGCAGCCTTCCGGAGGCGTCGCGCAGGAAGATCAGGGCGCTGAGCTTGAAGGGCAGGGCGGGGCTCATGGCTCAGGCGGCGAGGATCGCGTCGATGCGGCGCAGCTCCTCGGACGTGAAGGGCGCGGAGGAGGCGGCCGCGACGCACTGCTCGAGCTGCGCGACCTTGCTCGCGCCGATGATGGCGCTGGTCACGCGCCGGTCGCGGAGGACCCAGGCGACGGCCATGGAGGCGAGGGGCTGGCCGCGTTCCTCGGCGATTGCCGCGAGGGCGCGCACCTTGCCGAGCCGCGCGTCGTCGACCTGCTCCGGACGCAGGTAGCCGTGCGCCTTACCGGCGCGCGCGTCCGCGGGGATCCCGCGCAGGTAGCGGTCGGTGAGCAGGCCCTGCGCCAGGGGTGAGAACACGGCGCAGCCGACGCCCTCGGTGCCGAGCACGTCCAGCAGGCCCTGTTCCGGCGTGCGCTCAAACATGCTGTACTTGGGCTGGTGCACGACGCAGGGGGCGCCGAGGTCACGCAGGATGGCGCAGGCGCGACGGGTGTCCTCGGGGCCGTAGTTCGAAACGCCGGCGTAGAGCGCGCGCCCGGAGCGCACGGCGTGGGCGACCGCGCCCAGGGTCTCCTCCATCGGCGTGTTCGGGTCGCGACGGTGGGTGTAGAAGACGTCGACGTAAGGCAGGCCGAGCCGCTTGAGCGACTGGTCGAGCGAGGCCAGGAGGTACTTGCGCGAGCCGAAGTC
>JBJTTY010000066.1:0-27468 GCA_046080425.1 Verrucomicrobiota bacterium | reverse complement strand
GGAGGGCTCCGGCCTTCAGGCGATCCGGCCTCCCGTCGCCGGTCTGGCTACCTCCAACTGTCCCTGCTCCTGCCCTTGTCCCTGTCACTCAGCCTTGCCAACCGGACAGGAGTCCTTTGCGTCTGGTCTCCACGCCATGTCCAATCCCGCTCTCTCCTCCTGGGCCCGCAACGTCGCCCCTTCACCGACCCTCGCCGTGGACGCGAAGGCCAAGAAGCTCAAGGCCGAGGGCAAGGACGTGGTCGGCTTCGGTGTCGGTGAGCCCGACTTCGACACGCCGCAGTTCGTCAAGGACGCCTGCGCCAAGGCGCTCGCCGAGGGGCAGACCAAGTACGCCCCCACTCCCGGCATCCCCGCCCTCCGCAAGGCCATCGCCGACGACTACACCCGTCGCGGATTCACCGGCATCGCCGACGCCAATGTCGTCGTCTCCCCGGGCGGCAAGATGTCCTGCTACCTCGCCATCCTCGCCACCATCAGCGCTGGCGACGAAGTCATCATCCCGGCCCCGTATTGGGTGAGCTACCCTGAGATGGTGAAGCTCGCCGGCGGCACCCCCGTCGTCGTCAACGCTGAGGACGTCACCGGTTTCAAGATTACCCCGGCCCAGCTGACCGCCGCGCTCACCCCGAAGACGCGCATGGTCATCATCAACAGCCCGTCCAACCCGACCGGCGCCGTCTACTCCCGCGCCGAGCTCGAAGCCCTCGTGGCCATCTGCGTGAAGGCCAACGTCTGGATCATGTCCGACGAGATCTACGAGAACCTCGTCTATGACGGCCAGACCACCTGCAGCCCGGCGACCTTTTCGCCTGAGGCCGCCCGCCTAACCATCACCGTCTCCGGCTACGCCAAGAGCTACTCCATGACTGGCTGGCGCCTCGGCACCCTCGTCGCCTCCGACAAGGCCCTTGCCGCCGCCGTGGCCGACCTCCAGAGCCAGATCTCGTCCAACGCCACCACCTTCGCCCAGTTCGGCGCCCTGGCGGTGCATCAGCACCCCGACAAGGCCAAGGCCTCCCTCGCCGAGATGGGCGCGGTCTTCGACAAGCGTCGCCTGAACCTCCTCGCCGGCCTCAACGCCATTCCCGGCCTGACTTGCTACCGCTCACAGGGAGCCTTCTACCTCTTCCCGAACATCAAATCGTTCGGCCTGACCTCCGCCCAGTTCGCCGACCGCCTGCTCGAAGAAGAGCTCATGGCCGTCGTCCCCGGCTCCGCGTTCGGCTCCGAGGGCTACATCCGCCTCAGCTACGCGACCTCCGACAAGGTCATTGCCCAGGGCCTCGAGCGCCTCGCCCGCTTCTGCGCGAAGCTGAAGAAGTAACGGCAGTTAGGGGACACGTGGGCACGGTGACACGTGGACAAGGGGACGGCACCCGGTGCCGTCCTTTTTTTGTGCCTGTATCGAGGTAGGGGCGCGACCGCGTCGGGCCCTAGTTGCCATCACGCGGTCTGCAGCGGCTTGATGCTCGCCTTTACCTTCGGGCCGATGGTGTTGACGGCCTCCCTGAGATCATAGGCGAGCTGGGCGCGGAGCCAGTAGCCGGGTTCGAGTCCGAGGTAGGCGCAGAGATGCAGGTCGGTCTCGGCCGTGATGCCGCGCCGCTCCTTGAGGATCTCGTTGACGCGCTGGTGGGGTAGACGGGCACCCTTGGCCAGGCGGTAGGCCGTGATGCCCAGCGGCGTCAGGAACTCCTCGCGGAGCAGTTCGCCCGGGTGGACGTTGAGGGTGTTCTTTTTCATGAAGGTCAGTGGTAGTCGGTGATCTCGATCTCGTAGGCCTCGCGGGCTGCCCAGCGGAAGCAAAGTCGGAATTGGTCGTTGATTCGGATGCTGTGCGGTCCCTTTCGGTTTCCTTGGAGTGCCTTCACGCGATTGCCGGGTGGTACGCGTAGGTCGTTGAGCGAAGCGGCCGCTTGGAGTTGGGTGAGTTTCCGTAGGGCGGTCTGGAGGATGGTGGCGGGGAACTCGGCAGGTCTTTGGCCGAGCCTGAGCCTTTGCGTGGCGCGGCAAGCGAAGGTCGCAATCACCGGACGAGAAAATTATGCATGCCTAGCATGCATAGTGTCAATGAGGATATGCACGTTAAACGTGCATACTTGACTTCCCCGGTGTAGAGCTCAGGCACCCGCATCCATTCTCGTGCCGGCTGTGCGGCGCACAAGCGGACCAAGATGGGCAGGTATCCTGGGGAATCTCTAGGGCAGCACGCGGTGCTGCCCTAGCCTTGCCGCAGACCGGATTGAGCAGGATGCAGGGCATCTCTGCTTGGTCGGTAGGGTTGATCCGCCTAAAAAACGCAAACATCTGGTATATAATAGTTTATGAACACAAATCGAGGAGAAACAAGAAGGCCGGGGTCTAAGTTATTGCAATAGTATTGCATTAATTAGGGGTCTTCATCACCCATGCTGACCGACCATGAAAACTCCTGTCACGATTTTAACCGGGTATCTGGGATCGGGTAAGACCACCCTTCTTAACCGTATCCTCACGGAGCAGCATGGTCTCCGCATCGCGGTCATTGAAAACGAGTTTGGCGAAGTCGGGGTGGATCATGAGTTGGTGCTCAACGCCGAAGAAGAGATATTCGAGATGAACAACGGGTGCATTTGTTGCACTGTTCGCGGCGACCTCATTCGTATCATGGGCAGCCTGATGAATCGTCGAGATAAGTTCGACCATATCATCATCGAGACCACTGGTCTGGCCGATCCGGGGCCCGTCGTGCAGACCTTCTTCGTCGACGAGGACATGAAAGATCAGTTTTTCATCAACGCGGTCGTGACCGTGGTGGATGCTCGGCACATCTGGCTGAGTCTTGGCAAGGAAGGTGAGGCCTCGGAGCAGATTGCGTTCGCCGACCTTATCCTGCTGAACAAATCTGACCTCGTGGCGCCAGCAGATCTCGATCGTCTGGAAGCCAGGGTCAAGTCGATGAACCACGTCGCGAAGATATACCGGGCAGTCAGGGCGGGGATTGATATCGCCAGGATCTTCGAGGTCGGCGGCTTCAATCTCGAACATGCCATCGGTGTCGACCCTCGTTTCCTTGAGCCAGAGTATCCCTTCGAGTGGGGCGGGGTGTTTGAACTTTCAGCTGGGACCGCCACGTTCACGGCCACGGAGTGCCCAGATCCGACCATGCGACTAGTCCTCATCCCGGTCGGGGCGGGAGATGTGGATGCCCTGACATCGGCCCGGGATCAGGCGGTCCGCCTTTTCTCCTCTTTGAAAGTCAGGGTCCTGCGGTCTGGAGCCGTGGTTGTCGCTGGCCCTGAGTTACAAGAACTTGTCCTGCAGGAGGGGCTGATGAGCTGGCCCATTGAAGTCCCTGCCGATGGTCACTATGCTCTGTTCACCCAACACTACCCCGAGGAGCTCGACCTGCGCCTTTATTCCGCAGGTAAGGAGGCTAACGCGTCATCGGCTGCTGCCTTCAAGCCTGATCACGAACACGATGACCAGGTTGGGAGCGTCGGCATCGAGGAGATGAGAGAATGCGACGGTCCCAAACTTGACGCATGGTTGTCGAGGCTGCTGCGGGAGCGTGGTCAGGATATCTTCCGCATGAAAGGGGTCTTCGCCGTTCACGGTAATCCCGACCGAATCATCTTTCAAGGCGTCCATATGTTGCTCGATGCTCAGAGCGGCGGGCCTTGGGGCGCTCGGAAGCGAAAGAACAGCCTTGTTTTCATCGGACGCGACCTCAACCGAGAAGAACTAGTCGCCGGCTTCCGCTCATGCCTGAAGCTTTGAGACACGAATTATCGGACTATGTCTTGGACCTGCGTTGGTCGGCCCAAGGTAGATTTCTCGCGGCGATTCCAAGCCAAGGAGCCGTCGTCGTCTTCGACGCGCTTGGGGTCAAGTTGCGTGAGTTGCCCGGTCACGTCGGCGGTAACGGCTCCATCGCCTGGCATCCCCGCGAAGATATTCTGACGACCTATGGTCAGGATGCGGTCATACGCTCTTACTCGCTGCCGGCGGGCAATCTCATCCAAGCCTTTTCCTTAGAGAAAGGATGGGCGGAGCGAGTCGCCTGGAATCCTTCTGGGACCATGCTGGCTGCCTGTGTCGGTAAGAAACTTCATGTTCTCGACGGCGTCAGCGGGGAAAGCAGGCAGGTCTTCTCTGAGCATCGCTCTACGGTAAGCGACATCGTCTGGCATCCTTCCAACGCCGACGAAATCGCCAGTGTCTGCGACGGCGGGGCGCAGCTTTGGAAGGTCGGAACTGAACGTCCAATTGCCCGTTTCGATTGGGGCGGAGCCAGTTTGCGCGTTTACTGGAGCCCAGACGGGCGCTGGATCATCACGGGCGACCAAACGCCCAGCGTCCACCTGTATGATGTCCGGGCAGATTATCCGCTGCACATCCAAGGATTTCAGACCAAGGTTAAGTCCATGGCCTGGCAAGGTAGCGGCGAGTGGCTTGCGGTTGCGGGCGGTCCAGACGTGACGCTCTGGCCTTGCAGTGGTAAGACTGGTCCGGAGGGGGTTAATCCGAAGCAACTGAACGGCCACTCTGCCGAAGTCACCGCGCTCGATTTTAAGCCCGACGGAACTTGCCTGGCGAGCGGCGGTCGCGATGGCCTCGTCCTGCTTTGGCGACACCACCAAGCGAAGCAGCCGGCGGTGATTGCTCGAAGCGCAGTCCCGATTTCGGTGGTACGTTGGTCTCCTGATGGCGAAACCCTCACCTTCGGTACCAGCGGAGGGCAGGTGCTCCTTTTCAAGCTAGCAGCCGCCGTCTCGAGCCGATGAGTTTTTCTTCTGCCGTCTGCGCCTTGGCCTGGTTGATTTCGACGCTTGGTCTCTGGGCCTCCGACCCGGCAAGACCCGCAACCAAGCTCCGGGTCGTCTGCAGTTTCCTTCCTTTGCAATCTCATGCCGCCGCCATCGCCGGTGAGCTCGCTGAAGTCGAACAACTGCTTACCAAAGACGCCGCCCCGCATGAATCCCAGCTGACGCCTCACCATGTAGCCCGCTTGGTGCGGGCAGATTTATTCGTCATAAACGGCATCGGCATGGAGGACTGGATACGGAGGGATTTGCTCAAAGAAGCCGCTCCGAACCTCAGGGTGGTAGACACTTCGGTTGGCCTTTCATTGCGGACCAGCCCAGCGAGGTTGTTGGATGACGTCGCTCATCGACGTGCTTCCGCGGAGGATGCCTACGGTGCCCATGGGAAAAACCCGCATGTCTGGCTTGATCCCCAGTTAGCCCGCCAGCAGGCGAATGTCATCCTTCAAGCCCTGCAGTCGGCTGATCCGCGCAACCACGATGCCTATGCTGCGAACGCGAGGATTTATGATCTGCAGCTGCTGGCCCTTCATCATGAGTTCGCCGCTGTCCTGAAGCCTCTGCCTCGCCGCAATTTAGTCACGCTGCACGATGCATTCCCTTATCTGGCGTCCCGGTATGAACTCAATTATGTCGGCTATGTAGCGGAGTTCCCGGGAAAAGATCCTACCCCGCTGGAACTTGCCCGCTTGGTCACCGTCATTAGGTCTACCCAGACGGGAGTGCTCTTCGCTGAGGAAGGGTATGCGACCGGACTCCTCCAAGATATCGCCCGCCAAACCGGCGCCCGCGTCGCCAGCCTCGATACGCTCGAAATAGGCCAAGGGGGGGCGTCGGTCTATTGTCAGCGGATGCGTGCCAATCTCGTTAAACTGAAAGAGGCTTTCGGGGGCCGCTGAGATGATGGAGGTGGCGCCGAATCAGGGCTCAGCGGGAGCGTGGCGTTGCCGCCAGCCGATTTTACGCCTCCATCGTGTCGGTGTCTGTTACGGCAAGAACTGGGCGTTGCGGGATGTCAGCCTCGACATCTGGCGCGGGGATCGGATCGCTTTCATCGGACCGAACGGGGCAGGGAAGACTTCGTTATTGAAGTCGATTCTTGGCCTCGTTCCCCTCGTCGAAGGCGCAGTCTTGCGGGCCCAAGCTGCGGACAGGATCGCGTACCTCCCGCAAAAACTGCATCTACCTTCCGACTTTCCGCTTACGGTCGGGGAGTTCATGGCGATTTCCCACCCAGACTGGTCGGCATGGTTCGGAGGCCTCCCCTCAAGGCTCCGTCCGGCGATCATGGACGCGCTCGACCAACTTAATGTCGGGGCGCTGGTCAATCAGACCATCGGGACGCTCAGCGGTGGACAGCTCCAGAAGGTCTTGCTGGCCGCTGCCATGCTTCGGACTCCTGGGTTGCTGCTGCTTGACGAGCCGTCCGCGAGCATCGATCAACGTGGCACTGAGGAACTGGGTGAGTGCTTGGCTCAGCTCCAGATCAAAAAAGGGCTGACTATCCTCTTTGTGACCCACGACATCGGGCTGGTCCGAATGCTCGCCTCGCGCGTGGTTTGCCTGAATAAGAACCTCATTGCGCTGGGTTCTCCCGAGGAAGTGCTGAGTCAGTCTCCGCCGCCTGGTGGTGACAGCCGTTGGTTTGCTGCGCTTGGTCGAAGTTTCCCTCACTCGCGTTGAACGTCATGCCTCTAACTGAGCTGTGGGCTTTTGATTTCATGCGCTACGCGCTTATCTCCGCCTGCCTCCTGGGGCCGGCATGCGCCTTATTGGGGGTATTTGTGACCCTGCGGGGGATGGCTTTTTTTAGCGACGCATTAGCTCACTCGGCGGTGACAGGCGTGGCCCTCGGAATGCTGCTCGAAGAGCGGTTTGGCGTTCCAGCCGACTCCCAGATCAGCCTTTTCGTCTTCAGTTTAATCCTCGCAAGCCTGATGGCTTGGGTGCTTCACCGTTCAAGGCTACCAGCAGATACCGTCATCGCATTCTCGTTCACCGGGAGTGTTGCGCTGGGGGTGGTCATCGTCTCGATGCTGGGGCGCTACCGCATGTTGGACGGAATTTTGTTCGGGAGCATCTACTCGAATGGACCCGCTGACTTGGTCAAGCAGGGCATTCTGGCTCTGTTGATCGTGGTCCTGATGGTCACGCAGATGCGAGCTTACCTCCTCCATACGATTGGTCCTGAAATCGCGCAGGCTCATGGTCAGAGAACCGGCCTGACGCATTATGGGTTCGTGCTATTGATTGCCGCCACGGTCACGATTTGTCTAAAGATGCTTGGCGCCTTGCTACTCAGCGCCCTTGTGGTCATTCCAGCCGCCTCTGGCAGATTGGTCTGCTCCAGTTTTCGTGGCCTTCTGATATTCTCGGTCATATCTGGATTTATGGCCGGCTTCGCCGGCGTTGTCGCGTCGTGGATCCTCAACGTCCCGACCTCGCCTTGCATCGTCCTCGCTAATATCACGGTTCTTGCCTGCTGTTTTTTTTGGAGGTCTGTGAGGTCGTAAGCTTAGACCTGATTTGACTCAGGCCGGCTCCACCAGGATGCACGGCATTCCGGCGGCATCGGCGGCTTCCTTGCCGCGCGGGCTGTCCTCGATGACGACGCAGTCGGCGGGCTGCAGGCCGAGGCGGTCCGCCGCGGCGAGGAAGAGGTCAGGGTGCGGCTTGGAGCGCACGGCGTCTTCGCCGGTGATGACCGCGTCGAAGAGGTGCGTGACGTCGATGCGTCTCAGCGTGGTGTGCACGTGCGCCTTGCGGCCGGCCGAGGCGACGGCGGTCTTGTGGCCGAGGCCGCGGACATGGTGGACGACGGCCACGACTTCCTGCCGGGCGGTGACGTCCTTTTCCAGATGCTCCTCGAGGAACTCATGGCCGTCGGCCAGCAGCTGGTCGACGTTCAGGTCGAAGCCGTATTCGGCCTTGAGGCGCTTGCAGGTGTCGATGGCGGACATGCCGCCCATCGAGCAGAAGAGGGGCCAGGGGAAGTCGAACGGACGGCCGATCTGCTTGCTTACGATGTGGGTCCAGCTGCGGTGGTGGATCCACATGGACGCCGCGAGCGTGCCGTCGCAGTCAAAGATCCAGCCCGGGCGGGAGAGCAGGGCGGGGTCGAAGGGGATCATGCCGGACATGGCCTCAGCGGAACCCTCCGCCCGGGAAGCCGCCACCGGGGAAGCCTCTGCGGCCTCCGCCCATCTGGCCCATGCGGCGCATGAGCTCCTTGCCTTTGCCGCCCTTCATCATGCGCATCATCTCGCGCATCTGGGAGAACTGCTTGATCAGGGCGTTCACGTCGCTGACCTGCGTGCCCGAACCCTTGGCGATGCGCAGGCGGCGTGAGCCGTTTAGGAGGTCGGGGTTGCGACGCTCCTTCTTGGTCATCGAGAGCACGATGGCCTCGGTCTTGGCGAGGTGCTTCTCCTCCTTGGCGCCGATCTGGACGCCGCCCATCCCGGGCATCATCTTCATGATGTCCCCGAGCGGCCCCATCTTCTTCATCTGCTGCATCTGCGAGAGGAAGTCCTCGAGGTCGAAGTCGGCCTTGCGCATCTTCTCCGCCAGGCGCTCGGCCTCCTTGTGGTCGACGACCTCTTGGGCCTTTTCGACGAGTGAGACGACGTCGCCCATGCCGAGGATGCGCTGGGCCATGCGGTCGGGACGGAAGGAGTCGAAGTCCGACGACTTCTCACCGGTGCCCATGTAGCGGATCGGGACGCCCGTGACCGACTTCATCGACAGGGCGGCGCCGCCGCGGGCGTCGCCGTCGAGCTTGGTCAGGATGATGCCGGTGAGGGGCGTGGACTCGTTGAACTTGGTGGCGACGTCCACGGCCTGCTGGCCGAGGGCGGCGTCGGCCACGAGGAAGACCTCGTGCGGCTGGAAGGTCTCACGAACGCGACGGACCTCCTCCATCAGCTCGGCGTCCACCTGGAGCCGGCCGGCGGTGTCCACGATGACCAGGTCCGCGGCGGCGGCTTCGGCCTCCTTGACCAGACGGCCCACCATGGTGGCCACATCGGTCGCGGCACGGTCGGCGCGGAAGTCGAACCCTTCGTTCTTGGCGAGGGTCTCGAGCTGGTCGATGGCGGCGGGGCGACGCAGGTCGGCGGCGACGAGAGAGGGTTTGCGGACGCCCTCCTTCTTGACGAGGTGCTTGGCGAGCTTGGCGGCGCTGGTGGTCTTGCCCGAGCCCTGGAGGCCGACCAGGAGCACGCGCAGGGGGCGGCGGGGGTCGATCGGGCGTTCGCCTTCGCCGAGCAGCTTCGTGAGCTCGTCGGAGACGACCTTGACGGCCATCTGGCCCGGGTTGACCGATTCCACCACCTCCCGCCCGAGGCAGGCGGCCTTGACCCGCTCCGTGAAGTCCTTGGCGACCTTGAAATTGACGTCGGCGGACATCAGCGCGGAACGAACCTCGTTCAGGGCGGGGCCGACGTTGTCTTCGGTCAGCTTGGACAGTCCGCGGAGGTCGCGGAGCGCCTTGGTCAGCTTCTCGGTGAGGTTGGCGAACACGGGAGGTCGAGCAGAACCCAGTCCGCCGCGGAAGGCAAGAAGGGGCGTGGATAAGCCGGCCTCAGAGGCGCTCGACTTTCACGTCGTCGACCCAGGTCGGCACGGAGGGCTCGCCCTTCTTCGTCCCGCCGGGCTGCAGGCCGATGTTCTGCTTGGGGCAGTCGCCGCACACGGTGTCGAAGGCGACCGCCTCCCGTCCGTCCACGGCGGCGGTCAGGCGACGGCCCCGGATTTCCACGGAGAGGGTGTGCCAGGCGTCGGCCGCGACGGGGGTCTTGTCGGTCTTCACATAGAAGAACTTCCGGTTCCACACGCCCTTCTTCTTCAGCTCGGCGGCCTCCGGCGAATCCTTGGGGTGCATGACGTCGTTGTCCCAGGCGCTCACGCCGGAGGTCCGGACATGGATGCCTCCCACGTTGAAGTCGCGTTCGACGGCCCGGTTGGGCCCCGCAAAGCTGAGTCCGAGCATGCCCTCCTTGATGAGCTTGAAGCGGAGGGTGACGCGCAGGTCGGCGCCCTGCACGTCGCGACGCAGGCCAGGAGGATGTTTCTCCTCCGCCATGTTGCGACCGACGAGGACGCCTTCGGAGAGCGACCACCATTCGGGCCGCGCATCCTTGCCGCTGACGGATTTCCCGAGCGGCGACTTTTCCGAGATGCCGACGGCGAGGAATCCGTACGGCTTCCACTGTTTCGCGAAGGCGGCGGGGTCGGAGAAATCCTCGGTCCACAAGAGCCCGGGGGCTTCGGCCGCGGCCAGGCGGCAGGCGAAAGCAGCGAGCGTGAGCAGCGGGGTGATGCGCATGCCTCATGCTGTGCGGTCCGTCGCGCCCGCAGAAGCCTAAATCCTCTCAGCCGAGCCGAATCCGCATGCCGTCGTGGCACAGGCCGACATCGGGGTCGCGGCCGGCCAGTTGGGCCGAATATTCAGCCCAGCCGATCTGGTAGGTCATGTGGGTCAGGAGCGCGCGCTTCGGCCGCACGGCCTCGATCTCCCCCAGGGCCTCGTCCACCGTCAGGTGGGTGGGGTGGGCGTTCGGGCGCAGGGCGTCGATGATCATCAGGTCCGCTCCGGCCGCGAGCTCCCTGGCCCGGGGAGGCAGGGCCTTGCAGTCGGTGAAGTAGGCGAACTTGGCGCCCGTGGACGGCTCCTCGAAGATCAGCCCCAGCACGTCCTCCTTGCCGTGGGGCAGAAGGGCGGTCCGAAGGATTCCGCCTCCCGGCAGGGCGAGTTCCGACCCCAGCTCGTGCAGGGTGAGCGCGATGTAGCCCGAGAAGCTGCGCTCCTTGAGCGCGTAGGGAAAGATCGCGCGCACGCGGTCGAGTCCGGTCGGCGTGGAATGGACCGGGATGGCCAGGCCTCCTTGGTTCGTGCAGAACTGGCGCAGGTCGTCGATGCCCAGGACGTGGTCGGCGTGGCCGTGCGTGAGGATGAAGGTGTCGACCTTGCGGATGTCGTTGTGGATGCACTGCAGCCGGAACTCCGGCGCGGCGTCGACCTGCACGTGGTGCCCCTCGATGACGACGTGCACGCTGGCGCGGGTGCGCCAGTTGCGCGGCTCCTTCAGGTCGAGGCCGGGATTGTCATGGGCGGGCAGGGGGACGCCCTGCGACGTGCCGCAGCCCATGACGATGATTTCCATGCCGCACGGTGCATGCGGCCCGCCCAAAAGACAAGCGGCGTGAGGACTTCAGGGGATGAAGCCACGCTCGCGCAGCCACACGAGCGACTCGCGCTGCCAGGCGTCCCAGGACGGCCCTTGGTAGCGGTTGAAGCCATGCCCGCCCGTGGCGGGCTCAAGCAGCCGGGTCGGTACGCCCGCCTTCTTCTGGGCCTCATGGAACATGCGGCTGTTCTCGACCGGCACGGTCTTGTCGTCGACCGCGTGCGCCAGGAAGGAGGGCGGGGTGGTGGCGTCGACGTGCCGCTGCAAGGAGAACTTTCCGGTCATCTCCGCCGAGGGACTGTCGCCGAGCAGGTTCTTCTTGGACCCGCGGTGCACGCCCTCGTCCATGCTGATGACGGGGTAGATGAGGATGGAGAAGTCCGGACGGCTGTCTCCGGCGACCGCGCCTGGGGTGCGCGTCTCGACGGTGCGGTGATGGACCGTCGCGGAAGCGGCGAGATGCCCGCCGGCCGAGAATCCGATGATGCCGACTTTCCTCGGGTCGACCTTCCAGGCGGATGCGTTCGCGCGCACGGTGCGGATCGCCTGCTGCGCGTCGAGCAGCGGCACCATCGGGCGTCCGGCCGGGAGGCGGTATTCAAGGACGATGCCGGCGATGCCTTGGGCGTTCAGCCACTTGGCGATGCCATGGCCTTCGGGTCCCACAACCTGCATGGCGTAGCCGCCGCCTGGACAGATGACCATCGCGGCGCCATTGGGCTTATCGGGCAGGTGGACCGTGAGGCGGGCCTTCGATGAGTCGGAGAACTTGCCGTCACCCTCCGGCGCGTCACCCGACCAGAGCGGGCGGGAGGGAGGAAGGGCGTCCGCGGCGAAGGCGGCGGCGGAGAGGGCAAGGAGTGCGGCGAGGGGGCGCATGGGGGTGTCCGATTCCTAATGCCTGGGAGGCTTCGGGGAAAGAAAAAGCCCCGGAGGCCCGGGGCTTTGTCGCGCGATCAGGGCCGGCTCACTTGCCGTAGCCTTCGGCGGGCTTGCCGTCGTCACCCAGCTTGCCGACGGACCAGAGCAGGCCGCGGCAGACGAGGTCCATGTAGCGCTCGTCGCCGACCGTGCCGTTGTTGTGCCCTAGGGTGGTGCTGAAGACGCGGGTCTTCTTGGGGCCGTAAAGGTTGGTCCAGACCACGACGGCCTTGGCCTCCTGCGCCGGGGTGACCTTGCCCTTCTTGTCCTTCTTCTCGGGAGTCTGCTGGGTGCCCTTGGCGAGGTCCTTGGCGTCGAGGAGCTGCACGTTGTTGTAGAGTTCCTCGTTGATGGTCGTCCAGCCCTGGAGGCCCTTGGTGATGGGGCTGGAGGCGTCGGTATATTCGACCGCGATGGGCGCTTGGGGGCCGTGGCCGGTGGACTGCAGGCCGATGAACTCGTACCAGTGGGCGTTGTCATCCCCGCGCTTCACGGCCTCGCGGAAGTTGCCCCAGCGGTAGCTGTGCATCGCGCAGTGAAGGTTGACGGCGGGCAGGCCGTTGCGGTGGGCGTCCAAGATGTTGTTCACGTAGGCCTGGTCGGTGATGTCCGCGGCGCACTCGTCATGGATGACGACGTCGTAGGCACGGCCCCAGTCGGCCTTCTTGTAGACCTCGAAGACCGGGCGCGTCTTCTTGTCGGTGAAGGCCTTGTCGTTCACGTCGACGAACTCGACGGTCACGCGCGCGTTGAGGCGCGCCTCGACGCCCTTCTTGATCTGGTCCTTCTGGGTGGCGTAGTCGTGGCAGCAGCCGCCGAGCACGAGGAGCACCTCGAGGGGCTTGGTCGCGGCGGAGAGCGGCAGGGAGAGGCCGGCGAGAAGCGCCGGCAGAAGGGCGATGCGGGGAGTCATGGGGGTGGGAAGATGAAGGAGCACCGGGGTCGCCAGGGCAAAGCGAAAAGGGCTCAGCGGTTGGCGTCGTCCTTCGCCGGAGCGGACTTCAGTCCGTCCTTGGCCGTCTTCGCGAGGGCGGCCGGGATGGGGCGTCCCTCAATCCAGG
Organism: Verrucomicrobiota bacterium; assembly: GCA_046080425.1. GTDB lineage: Bacteria > Verrucomicrobiota > Verrucomicrobiia > Opitutales > UBA953 > UBA953. The sequence goes on along the minus strand of JBJTTY010000066.1, from coordinate 14,490 downwards.
TGTACAGGGCCTCCTTCTGGGCCTCGGTCAGCTGCTTCTCCTCCTTGGGAGGCATGAGGTCGCCCGCACCGGGATGGAGGAACACCCGGGCCAGCAGCATGCTGGTGTCAGGTCTTCCGGGGACGAAGGCCGCGCCGTTCTTGCCCCCCTTCATCATGGCGTCGAACGAGTCGAGCCGGAGCTTTCCCTTCACCTTCTTGGGGCCGTGGCAGGAGACGCAACGCGCGTCGAGGATGGGTGCGATGACCGATGAGAAATCGGACCTGTTTAGCGTGACCTTGGGTCCGTCCTTGCGGGAGGGAGGGGCGGCGAAGGACGCGACGGCCGTGCAGGCCGTGGCGAGCATGAGGGCGGATCGGCTCATTTCTTCGCGGTCACGCGGGCTTCCTTGGCGACGGCCGCGGGGATGGGCTTCCGTTCGATCCAGAGGCGGATGGCCTCGATCTGCGCGGCGTTGAGCTGGGCCTCCTCCGAGGGCGGCATCGCTTCGTCGTCGTCCTTGTCCAGGGTGATGCGCACGAAGATCGTACTCTTCTTCAGGTCGCCGTGCACGAGCGCGGGCCCTTCCTCTCCGCCCTTGAGCATGGCCTCGATGGAGTCCATCCGAAGCTTGCCCTTCACCTTCTTTGCTCCGTGGCAGCCGACGCAGTAGTTCTCGAGGATGGGCTGCACGACGTCCCGGAAGTCGTCCGGCGCGGCGGACGGAAGTTTGGCGATGCCGCGTTGCTCGCGCACGGCCTTGTTGGGACGGAAGGGGAAGCCCTCGTCATGGACGAGCTCGCCGCCGACGTGGGCGGCGAGGGACATCACCGCGATGGCCGCGCCCTGGGCGATCAGGCGCATCCGCCGCGGCTGCTCGAGCACGACCCAGGCGCCGGCGGCGAAGAAGGAGGCCGCCACGCCGGCCCAGAGGTGGCTTTCGACGCCGTCTCCGGCGAAGCCGTTGAAGTGGGCGTGCATGACTCCGCAGAAGGACGCGCCAAAGGTGCCGACGGCCGAGATCAGGGAGAGTCTCCGCACGGTGATGCCGGCGGCGCCCTCATGCCTCTCCCAGACCTCGAAGAGGGGCACGATCAGTAGCAGGGCCGCGGGGACGTGCAGGGCGAGGATGTGGAAGTTGCCGATGATGGAGAGCAGCGCCGGGCCTCTCTCGGCGCCGTCGGGCTTCAGCCAAAGGGCCAAAAGGGCCAGGACGAAGTTGGGGGCGAGGGCGAGCAGCAGGCGCGGACGCATGGGGTGAAGTTGCGGCCAAACGGACCTCCGGGCAAGTCCTGTGGCGTCACACCCTTGGACAGCAGGAAGGCCCGCGGGGTTCCGCGGGCCTTCGGGTGAGAAGCTCCTTGAGGGGGCTTACTTGTTCGAGTTGATGAAGGCCTTGAGCTTCTCGAGCTGCACCTTGGTGAGGGGCTTGCGGCCTTCCTTGTCGCCGGGGGGCATGGCGTGGTCGTCGTCGGGCTTGGAGATGCCGAGTTCGGCGGAGGTGTAGAGGGGGCTCTTGGCCGCGTCACCCCAGACGATTGCGGGCTTCTTTTCCTTGCCGTAGCCTTCTTCGATCTTGGCGAGGGAGGTCATGTTGAAACCGCCCTTGGGCTTCTTGCCGTCCTTGCCGTGGCAGCCGATGCAGCTGGCTTCGAAGATAGGCGCGATGTCGGCCTTGTAAGCCTTTTCGGCGGCTGCAGAGGCGGCGGACGCCGAAGAAGCGGCGGCTGCGAGGGTCAGGATGGCGAGGGTGCGCATGGGTGTGATGTAAGAACCCCGGATTTAGGGCGAAGGTTCCCAAAATGGTAGCAAAAAATGTCCCTACTCCCCCACGGCCCAAGGCTGGCAGAGGTCCTGCAGCCGGGCAGGCACCACCGCCCGCACCCGAGTCCCCGCGTCTTCCGCCTTGCTGGACAGGACTGTGGCCTCCCGGTGCAGGCGTGCAATCAGGCCGTATTGGTCATGGGGGATCAGCAGGCTCATCGGCATGTCCTTGGAGGCCGCCGCCTGCTCCAGCCGGGCCAGGAGCTCGGGGATGCCCTCGCCCGTCGACGCGCTGACCAGGACGGCCCCCGGGTGCGTCGAAAGGGCTTCGGCCCGGTCCAAGGGTTCAGGTCGGAGGTCGGCTTTGTTGAGCACGGTGATCACCGGCCGCTCGCCGGCTCCGATCTCCGCGAGCACCTGCAGCGTCGTCGCGGCGTGCTTCTCGCGCTCGGGTGAGGACATGTCCACGACGTGCACGAGGAAGTCCGCCTGCACGGCCTCCTCCAGCGTGGCCTTGAAGGCCTCGACCAGCCGGTGCGGCAGGCGGCGCACGAAGCCCACGGTGTCGGTCAGCAGCAAGGTCCGTCCCGACGGCAGGGTGAGCCGACGGGTGGTCGGGTCGAGGGTGGCGAAGAGGCGGTCGGCCGCGAGCACGCCGGCTCCGGTGAGACGGTTGAGCAGGGTGGACTTCCCCGCATTGGTGTAGCCGACAATCGAGAACGTCGGCAACGGGACGCGCTGGCGTCGCTTGCGCTGCGTCGCGCGCTGGGCCACGACCTCCGCGAGGTCGCGGCGCACCTTGGCGATGCGGTCGCGGATCTTGCGCTGGTCCATCTCCATCTGGGTCTCGCCGGCGTCGCGCTGCATCGCTCCCCCGCCGCGCTGGCGGTCGAGGTGCGACCAGAGCCGCTTGAGCCTGGGCAAGGTCTGCTGCAGGCGCGCGAGCTCGACCTGCAGCACGGCCTCACGGGTCTTCGCCCGGGTGATGAAGATGTCCAGGATGACCTCCTGTCGGTCGATGGCACGCAGGCCGCGCGAATCCTTCTCCCAGTTGCGCTGCTGCGCCGGGGTGAGCTCGTCGTCGAAGATGATCAGGCCGCATTCCTTGTCGCGGGCCAGTGCGGCGATCTCCTCCATCTTGCCCGAGCCCACGAGGTGGCGCGGGTTCTCCTCGCGGACGCGGGCCACGACCTCGGCGCGCACCTCGACGCCGAGGTTGGTCACGAGCTCGCGCAGCTCGTCGAGCAGGAGGCGCGCCTCCTCCGGGGTCTCGTCCGGGCGCTGCAGGCCCACCAGCACGGCCCTCCCGGCCCGGGCGATCACTTCCGGATCGTTCGGGTCGTCGGGCTTCTGCTCCTCGTCCGACAAGGCGCTCAGCGGTCGAACTGCACCCAGTCGACGTTCATCAGACCGCCGCCCTTCTTGGGATTGGTCAGGACGAGGTAGACGTCATGACGGCCGTTCACGGGGGTCAGCTTCGCGCGGTTCTCCGCATGCTTGCCCCAGTCCCCGGTGTGCGTGATGTCCACGGTGCCGAGCAGCTGTCCGGTCGGCGAGTCGATGCGGACCTCGATCTGGCTGCCCTTGGTGCCGCCGCCGGCGGAGGCGTTGACGCGGATGCCGCGGGTGTCGGAGAGGTTGAGGCCTTCGAACTTGATCGTGGCGCCGTGGTTGGTCGAGCCGACGACCTTGCCCGCCTTCTTGGCTCCAGTGATCTCGGCGATCTCCGCCTCGATGCGGCGATGGCGCAGCGCGACAGTCGCCTTGCCCGAGAGCGGGCCGGCCGCGCCGGCTCCGGCGTCGGTGTAGACGGCCTCGAGCAGGAGCGTGCCGGGTTTGTTCTCCTTGGGCGCGGTCACCTGGCCCTCGAGGCCGCGGGTGAAGGTCGGGCCGCCCTTGCCCGGCTCGAGTCCGAACATCCAGCGCAGCATGATGGCGACCTCGTCCTCGGTGTGCTGCGGGTGCGCGAGCATCGGGACCTGGCCCCAGACGCCGCTGCCTCCGAGGCGGACCTTCTTGTTAAGGAGGTCGTCGGCGCCGGGCTGCTTGCGGTAGCGTTCGGCGATGGCGACGAAGGACGGGCCGAGGAGCTGGGTCTCGACGGCGTGGCAGTTGAAGCAGTCGCTCTGGCGCATCAGGGAGAGGCCGGGATCGACCGCGGCCGCCTTGCCGTCGGCAGGAAGGAAGGCCGACGTCACCACGGTGCGCGCGGCGAATTCGCCCGCCTTGGCCTCGGAGGAGCCGTCTTCGGCGTCCTGCACGGTTACCTTGTAGTCGATGGGCCGGCCGGGGGTGAAGAAGTCTCCGTCCTGCGGCGCGAGGAACTTGGCCGCAGGGATGGCGTTGCCCACGACGACGGGGACGGAACGGCGGGCGACTCCGCCCTGTCCGTCGCTGACGGTGAGCTCGACGTTGAAGTTGCCGGCGTCGGGCAGGGTCACGGAGAGCTCCTCGCCTTCGCCCAGCGCACGGTCGCCGGGCTGCAGTTTCCACGTGTAGCTCACCTTGCCGCCGTCGAGGTCGCGCGAGCCCTTGGCCGAGAGGGCGGTCTTGAGCGGAGCGGGTCCGGCCGGGGCCGAGACGGTGAGCTTGGCGATCGGCTGCAGGTTGCCGCGGACGTAGGAGATCTTGAGCAGGGCGGAGTCGGGGTTCACGCCCCAGGTCTCGCCGTAATCGAGCAGGTACAGGCAGCCGTCGGGTCCGAAGGTCGCGTCGATGGGCCGGCGGATGACCGTGGCGCCGTTGTCGACGAGGGCCTTCTGCTTCTTGATCTGCTCCTCGTTGTTCGCGGTCACGAAGGCCGTGGGGGCGAAGGGCTCGATGCCCTTGAGGTCGGAATCGTCGTTCAGGCGAGCCCACTTGATGAAGGGGCGCTGCCAGTCCCAGAAGAGCAGGCAGCGGTCGAAGTGCTTCGGGAAGCCGTTGGTCCGGTCGAAGGACTCCTGCCAGTGGAACACGGGTCCGGCGCAGGCGGTGCGACCGCCCTCGCCGAGCTCGGGCCACTGCTCCGAGGGCACGTAGGGCCAGTAGATGAAGGCCGGCACGGCGGGCGGCAGCTCGACCAGGCCGGTGTTGTTCCGGCTGCGGTTCATCGGCGCCTTGGGATCGAAGAGCGCGCCGACCTTCTCGGTGGCGTAGTCGTATTCCGCGTAGGGGGAGTTGTTGCCGACGAAGAGCGGGTAGCCGAAGTTGCCGGCCTTCCTGGCTTGGTTGATCTCATCGTAGCCGCGCGAACCGCGCGGGCCGTCCACCCGGGCGTCGGGACCCACTTCGCCCCAGTAGACGTAGCCCGTGCGCGGGTCGATGTTCATGCGCCACGGATTGCGCGTGCCCATCGCGAAGATCTCGGGGCGCGTCTTGGGCGTGCCGGGCTTGAAAAGGTTGCCCTCGGGGATGGAGTAGGTGCCGTCGTCGTTGACGCGGATGCGGTTCACTTTGCCGACGAGGGTGTTGGTGTTGGCCGAGGTGCGCTGGCCGTCCCAGGGCTCCTTGCCGGGCCGCTGGTCGAGCGGGGCGTAGCCCTTGCTGTCGCCGAAGGGGCTGGTGTTGTCGCCGGTCGAGAAATACAGGCAGCCGTCGGGCCCGAACTTCAGCGTGGAGCCGTGGTGGCAGCACTGCAGGCGCTGCTCCTCATACTTGAGCACGACCTTTTCGCTGCCGGGCACGAGCTTGTCGTCCTTGACCTCGAAGCGCGACAGATGCTGCCCATCGAATCCGACGGGGGAATAGATGACGTAGATCCGGCGGTTCTGGGCGAACTTGGGGTCGAGCGCAAAGGCGAGGAAGCCGTTCTCCTGCTGCTTGAAGATCTCCAGCTCGGCCACAAGGGTGACGCGCCGGGTCTTGGGGTCGAAGATCTTGAGGGCGCCGCCGTACTCGTTGAACCAGATGCGGCCGTCGGGACCGAACTCGAGGTGCATCGGCTGGGGCAGGCCGGTGAGCAGGGTCTCCGTCTGGAAGCGAACGTCCTCCGGCACGCCGTCGGAGGCCCGGGAGACGGGCGCGGCGGCCAGGAGCGCGACACAAAGGGTGAGCAGGGAGGCGGGATGCGAAGCCATGGGGCGGGGTCCTGCAGATTTGGGAAAACGGCGGGGGAGGGCAAGAGGGGAGGAGATTGGGGGCAGGGGCAGGGACAGGGGCAGGAGAGGCAGGTCATGTCTGTCATTTGACGGACACGACATCTGTGCTCCTGCTCTACATAACTGTCCCTGTCCCTGTCCCTAATACGATCTCAGATCAACCCCAGCTGCATCTTGCCGTCCTCGGAGATCATCGACTGGGTCCAGGGTGGATCCCACACGATGTCCACGCGGGCTTCGTTGACGCCGGGCACGTTGAGGACGCGGTTGCGCGAGTCCTCGGCGATGACGGGGCCCATGCCGCAGCCGGGTGCGGTGAGGGTCATGGCCACGATGACGCGATGGCGGTCCTCCGAGCCGTCGATGGGCTCGAGCTTCATCGAATAGACGAGACCGAGGTCGACGATGTTCACGGGAATCTCCGGGTCGAAGACCTTCTTCAGCTGCTCCCAGACGGCTTCCTCGGAGGGACGGCCCTTGTGGCCGGGGTGTTCGGCCGTGCCGGTGGATCCATAGGCGTCGGTCTTGCCCTCGGCGTCGGCGCCCTCGGCGGGCGGCTGTTCGCCCAGGGAGTCGGCGTCGGCGCCCTTGATGCGGAACATGCCGCTGTCGCAGACGACGGTGAAGTTGCCGCCGAGGCGGTGGGTGATGGTCACGCGCGTGCCCGCGGGCAGCACGGCCGGCTCGCCGGCAGGGATGACGGTGGCCTGGACGTCGCGCGTCAGGTTGCGGTCATGGGGTCCGGGGGCGTGCCTCTGTCCGGTGGTGTCTTCGCTCATGGTCATCAGGAATGGAACTTGGCGCACAGCATGCCGCGCACGGCCTCGGCGGCTCCGGCGTCGCCGATGCGGGTCAGGATCTCCTCGAGGAAGCCCTGGGCGAGGAGTTCCTGCGCGGCGGCCAGCGGGATGCCGCGGGCGAGCAGGTAGAAGAGCTCCTCGGGGCTGACCTGTCCGGTCGTGGCGCCGTGCGAGCACTTCACGTCGTTGGCCTCGATCTCCAGGCCGGGCAGGGAGTCGGCCTCGGCCTCGGGTGACAGCAGCAGGTTGCGGTTGGTCTGGTAGGCGTCGGTGCGCTGCGCGCCCGGCCCGACCTTGATCAGGCCGGAGAACACCGTGCGGGCCCGGTCGAGCAGCGCGTTCTTGAAGAGGAGGTCGGAGCGCGCGCCCGGCGCGGCGTGCACCTGCAGGGTGCGCTGGTCGAACTCCTGCTCGCCGGTGGCCACCGCGATGCCGAGCAGGCGCACGTCGGCGCCTTCTCCCTGAAGGCGCACCACGTTCTCGAGGCGCGCGCGTCGCGCGCCCACGGCCGCGTTGACCGAGGTCACTTCGGCGGCGGCCTCGGCGGTCACGCTGTCGATCTCGAAGGACTGGGCCGCGGAGCCCCAGTTCTGCACGGAGAGGCGTTCGACCCTGGCGCCGGGTCCGGCGATCAGGTCGGTAGCGGAGACGGAGAGGGTCCGCAGGTCCGGCTGGGCGCCGAGGCGCCATTCGTGGACGGCGGCCCGGGCGCGGGCCCCGACGCGGATGAGGGCGTGCGGGAAGGTCGCCGATCCTTCGGCTAGGGCCCAGTGCACGACGGAGAGGGGCTTGGTGAGTTCGACGCCATCGGGCACGTGCAGCACATAGCCCGACCCGAACCAGGCGCGGTGCAGGGCCAGCATCTTGGCGCCGCCAAGCAGGGCGGGGTGACGCAGGGCCTCGTCGCGCAGCAGCTCGGGGCGCTCACGGACCACGTCTTCGATGGGCGCGAAGACCACGCCCGCCTTGACGAGGGCAGCGGAGAGCGCGGGGCGGGAGAAGCAGTGTCCGTCGACGAAGACGAGCGTCGCCTCGGCGTCGGCCGTCAGCGCGGAGCCGCGCACGAGGCGCGAGGCGTCGGCCGTCGACGGCGCGCCGGCCGGCGCGAAGCCGTCGAGGGAGAGCGAGCGGACGTCGGAGAATCTCCAGCGCTCGTCGTCGCGTCCGGGCATGGGCAGCGAGGCGAAGGCCTCCCGGCCGGCCCGACGGACTTCGGCGAGCCACGCCGGATCCTTGCCGCCGTGGACCGACTGCAGGGCGGGGTCCGTGACCCCGGCGGCCGCGACGGGCGCGCTCATCCGACCGACCCTTCCATCTGCAGCTCGATGAGCCGCTTGAGCTCCACGGAATACTCCATGGGGAACTCCTTCACCAGGTCGTTGACGAAGCCGTTGACCGCGAGGGACATCGCCTCGCCCTCGGTCAGGCCGCGCTGCATCATGTAGAAGATCTGCTCGGCCGAGACCTTGGAGACGCTCGCCTCATGCTGGACCGAGTTGCGGCGGCCGCGCACCGAAATCGCCGGGTAGGTGTCGGTCCGGCTGCGCTCGTTGATGAGCAGGGCGTCGCACTCCGTGTTGTTGCGGCAGTTGCGCAGCGTGCGGGGGATGTGGACCAGGCCGCGGTAGGTGGAGCGTCCTTCGCCCACCGAGATCGACTTCGCGATGATGTTGGACGTCGTGTCGTCCGCCGCGTGGATCATCTTGGCCCCCGTGTCCTGGTGCTGGCCGTCGTTGGCCAGGGCGATGGAGAGCACCTCGCCGCGGGCGCGCCTGCCGCGCAGCACCACGCCGGGATACTTCATGGTGAGGCGTGAGCCGATGTTGCAGTCGATCCAGCGGACCTCGGCGTCCTCCTCGGCCACCCCGCGCTTGGTCACGAGGTTGAAGACGTTGGAGGACCAGTTCTGGACGGTGACGTACTGGATCTTGGCGCCCTTGAGCGCGACCAGCTCGACGACGGCCGAGTGCAGGGTCGCCGTCTCGAACTTGGGGGCCGTGCAGCCCTCCATGTAGGTGACCTCCGCGCCCTCGTCGGCGATGATGAGCGTGCGCTCGAACTGCCCGAAGTTCTGGGCGTTGATGCGGAAGTAGGCCTGCAGGGGCTGGGCCACCTTCACGCCCTTGGGCACGTAGATGAACGAACCGCCTGAGAACACGGCCGAGTTGAGTGCGGCGAACTTGTTGTCGCCGGCGGGGATGACCTTGCCGAACCAGCGGCGGAAGATCTCGGCGTGGTCGCGCAGGCCCTCGGTGGGGCCGCAGAAGATGACGCCCTGCTTCTCGAGCTCCTCCTTCATGCGGGAGTACGAGGCCTCGGAGTCGAACTGCGCCTCGACGCCGGCGAGGAACTTGCGCTCGGCCTCGGGGATGCCCAGGCGCTCGAAGGTGCGCTTCACGTCGTCGGGCACCTCCTCCCAGGTGCGGCTGGCCTTCTGCCCCTTGGCGAGGTAGTAGCGGATCTCCTGGAAGCGGATGTTGTCGAGGTCGTCCGTGGCCCAGTGCGTGGGCATGGGCATCGATTCGAAGACCCCGAGGGATCGGTGTCGGAACTCGCGCACCCACTCGGGTTCGCCCTTCACCTTGGAGATGTAGTCGACGACGCCGGGATTGAGCCCGACGCCCGCGTCGTAGGCGTAGTCCTCCTCGTACTTGAAGTCGCCCTTGGAGCGGTCGACGTCGATCGCCTCCCGCTGGGCCTGTTCGTCCTGGTCGAGGTCAGCCATGGCCTCAGGCGTGGGCGAGCTCCTTCTTGACCCAGTCGTAGCCCTTCTCCTCGAGCTCCAGGGCGAGCTCCTTGCCGCCGCTGTGCACGATGTGCCCGTCCCACATGATGTGCACGCGGTCGGGCACGATGTAGTCCAGGAGGCGATGGTAGTGGGTGATGACGAGGAAGCCGGTGTCGGGACCGCGCATGGCGTTCACGCCCTCGGACACGATGCGCAGCGCGTCGATGTCGAGGCCGGAGTCGGTCTCGTCGAGCACGGCGTAGCGGGGCTTGAGCATCATGAGCTGGAGGATCTCGCAGCGCTTCTTCTCGCCGCCGGAGAAGCCCTCGTTCACGAACCGGGAGGTGAACTTCCGGTCCATCTTGAGGGCGTCCATCTTGGCGTAGAGCTCGGCGTAATAGGCCTTGGCGTCGAAGGGCGCGCCCTTGGCCTGGCGCGCGACGAGCGCGGCGCGGATGAAGTTGGCGATGGTGACGCCGGGGATCTCGCTCGGATACTGGAAGGCGAGGAAGAGGCCCGCGCGGGCGATGACGTCAGGCTCGAGGCCGAGGATGGGCTGTCCGTCGACGAGGGCCTCGCCGGACTGCACGGTGTAGTCGGGGTGGCCGGCCAGCACCTTGGCGAGGGTGCTCTTGCCGGTGCCGTTGGGCCCCATGATGGCGTGCACCTCGCCCTTCGGGACGGTGAGGCTGAAGTTCTTGAGGATCGGACGGTCTCCGACGGAGGCGTGGAGGTTCCGGATGACGAGTGAGTCGGGCATGGAATGGGTTCTCAGTTGGCGTGGCCGTCCTTGGCTTGGGTGCGTCCGTGGAAGCTGATCTCGATGGTTTCGGAATCGAAGCCGGGCGGCAGGATGGAACGCAGGCTGCTCAGCACCTCGGGCGGGAGGTCGATGTCGTGCACGCGCCCGGTGGCCTTGTCGCGGAAGTGCGCGTGCGGCGCCAGGTTCGGGCAGTAGCGGGTGGACTCGCGCTCGTGGTTGACCTGACGCACGAGTCCGCAGCCCACGAAGGTCTCGAGGCAGTTGTAGACGGTCGCCAAGGACAGCCCGGGCATGGCCTCGCGGGCCCGGTTGTAGACTTCGTCCACGGTCGGGTGGTCGCGCTTGGAGAGGAGCACCTTGAACACGGTCTCGCGCTGGGGGGTCACCTTCTGGCCGCTACGGCTGAGGACTTCCTGCAGGTGGGAGAGGTCGGCTTCGCTGAGATTTTGACTCATTCTAAATGAGAAAGAGTTAGAATGACTCTAAACATCAAGTTAAAACCCGAAAAAGAGGCATATTAAGCCTATTTCAGGGTCTAAGTGCTTGATGGGCTTACGCTAAGGTTTTCAACGCTTCCCAGGTGCCTAAGTTAAAGATCTCCCCATCAAAGCTTTCATCGTAGCAACGGCCATGGTGACGGCTGGCTGTCTTCAGGCTGGCTCGGTCCTCGATCTCGGTTCCCGGCTGGAGCCTTTCTTCGACCTGCACGGTGATTGATGACGGCGGCGCGCTCCGGCTCTACTACCGCGGCGCCGACCTTTCCGACCTGGCCGGCCAGGCGGTCCGCCTGCGTTTCGTTCTGAAGGACGCCGACGTCCACGCGATGCAGTTCGTCCCCTGAGCTCAGTTCAGGCCTCGCGTCGTCTCGTCACCGCCCTGACGTCCGATTTCGTTCAGCGCGTCGATGCGCGCCACTTCGTCCGCGACCACGCGGATGCGGCGCTCGGGCGAGAGGCACTCGAGGACGGTCCGTCTCGCGGAGGAATCGGTGATGAGATGTCCAGCCACGGCGTCGGCCAGGGCGCCCGGCCGGTTGGTCAGGCCTCGGAAACGGGCCATGAGGGGTTCCGCGTCGGCGCCGATCAGCGACGTCATCTTCTCGGAGAAGGCGAGGAGGCGGGCCACCTCGCGCATGACGGCGGGCGAGTCGGGCAGGTCCTCCTCGGCGACCGGCGCCACTTCGAGCCGAGGGTAAGGGGTGCGACGTTGCTTGCGCAGCACCTTGGCGCGACGCAGGCCCTCCAGCATGAGGTGGGAGGTGCCGTCGGGATGTTCGACATGCCCGACGATGCGTCCCACGCAGGTGAAGGGGCAGGGCGGCTCATCATCCTCCGGGGACAGGAGGTCGGCGTCGAGCTGCGAGACCGCGAACATCCGGTTTCCTTCCAGCGCCTCCTTGAGCATGCGCCGGTAACGGGCCTCGAAGATGCGCAGCGGCAGCAGCTGCTGCGGCAGGAACACGCAGTCGCCGAGCGTCATGACGGGAACGACGACGGTCGGAATCATGGTGTCGATGGTGGCAGGATTGCTCCCGAAGGCAAACGAGGGAGCGGCTTGGATGGCAGAATCCAGGGCAGATGACTGAGTCGAGGACGGATGACTGAGTCGATGGCAGATGAGTCAAGCTGGTCTGGACCTTTATTATTCCTGAAGTCGACCCAGTCCTCTGTCATCGACTCAGCACTCGGTCGTTATTCCCTCACTGCCACTGGTCGAGGAACAGCCGCTTGGGGTCGGGTTCGGGCGTCTCGGCGAAATACACGGCCATGCGCAGCGCGGGCAGGAAGTGCGCGGGCGGCGGCGTCTTGGAGCGCTTCCTAATCTCCCCTATCAAGGAGTCGGGCGAACGGCCGGCGAGCTGGTCCACACGATGGTAGCCCGCGTCGAGCAGCTCCCGGGCGAGGTCGACCGGGAAGCGGGGGATGCGCATGAACGGGCTGCAGACGGCCTCGCGGCGGCGCTCCGCGGCCCGCGCTCGCGCCGCCTCGTCCATCAGAGGCGGGCGAGGATCGCCGCGCCCATGGCCTTCGTGCCAACGGACTTCCCGCCGCCGGCGATGTCCGCGGTGCGGATGCCCTCGGCGATGGTCTTCTCGACCGCGCGTTCGATGGCCTTGGCCTCGGCCTCGAGGCCGAAGGAGTGACGCAGCATGAGGGCGGCGGAGAGGATCTGCGCGCAGGGGTTCGCTTTGTCCTGACCGGCGATGTCGGGGGCGGTGCCGCCCGAAGGCTCATAGAGGCCGTAACCGTAGCCGTGGCGGTTGCGGTTCGCGCCGAGGGAGGCGGAGGCCATCATGCCCAGCGATCCGCAGATCACCGCCATCTCGTCGGAAAGGATGTCCCCGAACATGTTCTCGGTCAGAAGCACGTCGAATTGCGACGGACGGAGCACCAGCTGCATCGCGGCGTTGTCGATGTACATGACGGACAGCGTCACGTCCGGCGCGGTGGCCTTGACGCGTTCGGCCACGACCTTGCGCCAGAGCACCGAGGTCTGGAGGACGTTGGCCTTGTCGACGAGGGTGATGTGCTTGCGGCGGGCGCGGGCGGTGGCGATGGCGACGTCGGTGATGCGCTCGATCTCCGACTTGCGGTAGACCATGGTGTCGATGGCCTCGATGTCGCCGCCGTCGAGGTCCTTGGTGGACTTCGGTCCGAAGTACAGGCCGCCGGTCAGCTCACGGATACACACCATGTCCACGCCGTCGGGGATGCGGTCGGGACGGATCGGCGAGGTGTCGATGAGGTTCTTGAGCAGCAGGCCGGGACGGACGTTGGCGTAGAGGGTGAAGTGCTTGCGGAGGGGCAGGAGGGAGGCGCGCTCGGGCTGCTCGGCGGGCGGCAGTTTCTCCCACTTGGGGCCGCCGACGGAGCCGAACAGGATGGCGTCGGCCGCGCGGCAGGCCTCGAGGGTCGGGTCAGGCAGGGCCTTGCCGTGGTTGTCGATGCCGGCTCCGCCCACGTCGTGCGTCGAATGCTCCAGGGAGTGTCCCGAGCGCTTCAGCACCGCCTCGAGGACGGGCAGGGCGGCGGCCATCACTTCAGGCCCGATGTAATCTCCGGGCAGGACTGCGATCTTCAGGTTCATGGGAGCGGACGGGGAGTAAAGATGAGCGACGGGCTTCTCGGCAAGGACAAGCGGATGGCATGGAACGCCGAAAAATCCAACCCCGAGGCGGTTGCCTTCCGGGGCGGGCGCCTCCTAGTCTGCGCCCCTCTCCCCATGAGCGCATTCCCTCTCGTCATCGGCAAATTCTCCCTCGGCATGGGCGACCGCTTCGCCCACGAGGCCGAAGCCCAGCTCGCCGCCTGCCTCGCGGCCAAGAAGCTCGGCGTCGAGATCGTGCCGGTCTGGAACAAGTCCAACCGCGAGCACAACATCATCGGCTCCGAGCCGACCAGCACCCGCGCCGCGGCCGACGCCGCCGTGAAGGCCCTCGGCTGGACCGCCCCCTACTTCCTCGACGCCGACCACATCGGCCTGAAGACCGTCGACCGATTCGTGGGCGTCTCGGACTTCTTCACCATCGACGTCGCCGACTTCATCGCGCAGCCGGCCGACCCCGCCGCGGTCAAGGCCTTCGTCGACCGCCACCCTGAGCTGGTGGGCACGATCACCCTCGCCGGCATCGACCGTCCGTTCACGACGACCCGCGCCGACGTCGAGCGCACGGCCGCCAAGTTCCTCCTAGCTGTCCAGGAAGCCGGCAAGGTCTACCGCCACATCGTCTCCGTGAAGGGCGTCGGCCGCTTCGTCCCTGAGATCTCGATGGACGAGACCGACAGCCCGCAGACGCCGCCCGAGCTGCTCGTCATCCTCGCCGCCATCGCCGATGAAGGCGTGCCGATCCAGACAATCGCCCCGAAGTTCACGGGACGCTTCAACAAGGGCGTCGACTACGTCGGCGACCTCGCCCAGTTCGAGCGCGAGTTCAACGACGACCTCTGCGTCATCGCCCACGCGGTGAAGCATTACGGACTCCCGGCCAACCTGAAGCTCTCCGTGCACAGCGGCAGCGATAAGTTCTCCATTTACCCGGCCATCCGCCGCGCCCTCGCCAAGCATGGCGCCGGCGTGCACGTGAAGACCGCGGGCACGACCTGGCTCGAAGAGGTCATCGGCCTCGCCGAAGCCGGCGGCGCCGGTCTGGCCCTCGCCAAGGAGATCTACGCCGAGGCCCTGTCCCACATGGACGAGCTCTGCCAGCCCTACGCGACCGTCATCGACATCGACCGAGCCAAGCTCCCGGCCGCCGCCGTCGTCCAAGGCTGGACCAGCGAGCAGTTTGTCGGCGCCCTGCGCCACGACCAGAAGAACCCGCTCTACAACCCCCACCTGCGCCAGCTCATTCACGTCGGCTTCAAGGTCGCCGCCAAG
>JBJTTY010000065.1:0-12515 GCA_046080425.1 Verrucomicrobiota bacterium | reverse complement strand
GCAGCTGACGGCGAAGTGATGCACCTCAACCACTGGACCAACGGGCCCTACGGGATCTTCGTGGTTCTCTGGCACGCGGACGACAAGGTGCCTCACTACACGCTCTACGCGCACATGGCCCGCATCTCTCCGGCCCTCAGGGTCGGAGCCAAGGTGCAAAGGGGCCTCACGCTCGGCACCATGGGACGCACCGCCGACCGGTCGGACCCGATTCCGCAGTCCCGCGCCCACCTGCATTTCGAGGTGGGACTCCTCCTCTCCGGCAATTTCAACCGCTGGCACGACGCCCAGGCCCAAAACCGCGGCTCCAAGAACCACCACGGCGTCTGGAACGGCCAGAACCTCATCGGCGTGGATCCCTTGCCGATCCTTCGCGCAGGAAGAGCCGACCTCTTCGAGGAAGTGCGGAGGACCCCCGCCGCGCTGGCCTGCGCGCTGCGGTGCGCCAAGACGCCGGACTTCGCCCTGCGCTATCCGGCCCTGACCGAAGGGGACGCCGCCGGAGCGGCCGGATGGAAGATCGAGTTCACCTGGCACGGCCTGCCCCGACGCTGGACCGCGCTCCCGGAGGGCAGCCCCGAGCTGCCCAAATCGGGCTGGAGCCTGATCGCCCTCGACCGCTCGCAGCGCGACGTGCTCATCCGCCGCAAGATGCTTTCCGCGACCGGCGACCGGCCGGGCGAGACGCTGACCCGTCAGATGGGCATCCTCGCCGACTCGGCCCGCTGAATCAGTTCAAGCCCGGGTCGTCCGGCGCGCCGGCCTGCAGCAGGAGCTCCGGCGCATGCAGCCTGAGCAGCAGACGCCACATGGCCTCGCCCTCAGATGCGGCGACCTCGCGGGTGAAAGGGCAGATGACCCAGGCGTTCATGCGGAGCTCGTTCTCGAGCTGACCCGGAGACCAGCCCGAATAGCCGACATAGGCGCGAAGGACGTGTTCGCCGCCGTCGACGAGCGCCTCGGCGGACGCCCTGTCCAGACCGTAGCGCAACTCAGCCTCGCCGCAGGCGGGCCAGGACCAGCTACCCAGCACGAACCGGTCGGCCGAGACCGGTCCGCCCTGGAACATGGGGAGCCGGGCTAGGGGCGTGCCCTGCAGGGGCGGACTCGCCTCGGCGAGAACGGCCGGCAAAGGACGGTTGATGATCACGCCCATGGCCCCCTGGGATGAGGAATGGGAATGGAGGAGCACCACGGTCTCACGGAAGTTCCCGTCCCTCAGGGAGGGATGTGAGACCAGCAGCCTGCCGGCCAGGCTGACGGTGGAGCCGGACATCAGTGCTCGAGACGGGTGACCTTCACGCCGGCCTGGGCGAAGAGCTCTCCGACGAGCGGGTCGTTCTTGTAATCATGACGGTAGCGCACCTCCGCGACGCCGGCGGCGGAGAGGATCTTCGCGCAGTTCACACAGGGATAGTGGGTGACGTAACAGACGGTTCCCTGCAGGGAGACGCCGCGCTTGGCCGCGTCGGCCACGGCGTTCTGCTCCGCGTGGACGGTGGCGAGCTCGTGGCCGTCACGGATGTGGGAGTCGTGCGGCGCGCCCGGCAGGAAGCCGTTGTACCCGGCGGCAACGAGCCGGTTGGGATGCTTGCCGGTGGAGACGATGATGCAGCCGACGTGGAGCCGTTCGCAACTGGAGCGGGAGCTCACAAGCACGGCGGTCGCCATGAAGTATTGGTCCCAGGAGGGGCGGCCCACCTTGCCGACCAGGGACTCGAGCTCTCCTACGAGGGATTGTCGGGGTTCGCTCATCGCAGACCGAGGGTGCCAGCGGGCGCCCACCCGAGGCAAGTGGCAGTTACGCACAACGCCGTGGCCAGCAGCATCAGCACGGCGGCGCGGCCGAGAAACGGCAGGAAATCCTGCGGGGCGGAGGCCCGGCGGAAGGCGATGTGCTGCCAAAGCGCCAAAGGCAGCAGCACCATCGGCGCCCATCCGAAGACGCACCCCAGGCAGGCCAGGCCGAAGACCGAGTTGAATCCATGCAGGTTGCGTGCGAAACCACGGCCGAAACGCACGACGGTGGTACGCTTGCCGACGGCGAGGTCGGTCTCGTAGTCGCGCGCATTGTTCGCGACGAGGATGTTGTCCGCAAGCAGACCGAGTCCGAAGCCGGCGATGAGCGCGGCGAACCACGGCATGCGCAGGATCACGCCGGCGCGAAGGTCGGGCGCGCACAGCGCCCACGCCGTGAGCACGGTCGCCTGGACGCCGAAGCAGGCGATGACGAAGACGTCGCCGAGCCCACGGTAGGCCAGCGGGAACGGCCCCAAGGTGTAGGCGAGCGCGCAACCGATGGCGAGGAAGCCGGCCAGCAGGAGCCACGGAGAGAGCGATGCGACGGGCGCACCGAGTATGAGCGCCAGCAGGCAGGCGATCCAGATGCCCCGTCGCATGGCGTCGGGCGCGATGTCTCCGGCGGAGACGGCGCGGCGCGGCCCGACGCGCGCGGCGGTGTCCGCGCCGCGGAGGGAATCCCCGAGGTCGTTGGCGAAGTTGCAGGCGACCTGCACGCAGAGGGCGAAGCCCAGGCAGCTCAGCAGGAAGAAGATGAAGGACGGATCCGACCCGACGCCCGGCTGACCGGCGCGGGCGACGACCACCGCGCCGCCGAGAGCGACGGGCGCGACGGCCGCCACCAGGGTCTTGGGGCGGGCGGCGGAGACCCATGCGCGCAACGAGGACATCGCCCGCAGTGTGTCCCGCAGGGACGCCTTGCGGAAACAAAAAAGCCCCGGCAGAAGCCGGGGCTTTTCGCGGGCGATCAGCGCGCGATCACTGGGTGCACTTCGCGGCGGTGGTGGGCACCGAAGCGGACTGCAGCCAGTTGGCGGTGGGCTGACCGTTGGTCTGGGTGAAGGCGTTGGCCCCGTCGGCCTTGGTGTCGCTCACCCAGGAGACGTGGCCGTCTCCGTAGCAGATGTGACCGCCTTCGGTGCCCCAGACGGAGTCGGCGAAGGTGGCTCCGGCCTGCGGCCAGGTGCCGTCGGCCTGCAGGCCGCGGGACCAGGAGAGAGGCACCTGCACCTGACCGACCACGGAACGCGAGGTCGGGGTGTAGACGTCCCAGCCGGACTTGCCCTGCGAAAGGGCGGTCGTGAACAGCGCGTTCACCTGGTAGGTGGCGCCGTTGCGGGTGATGACGTTCTTAGGAAGCTGGGTGATGGCGTCGGCGGCAGGGTCGGAATCCAAGAACCAGAGTTCGCCGGAGTCGAGCTGGGCGCCGTCGGCGAGGATGGCGGCGTATCCTTCGAGCGTGGTGGTCGTCGTCTTGCCGGGAGTGAAGGCGCCGGACGCGATGTTCTTGGTGCCCTGAGCCCAGTTCATGTAGCCCTGCCCGATCGAACGCACCTTGTTCAGCGCGCTGTTCTTCTTGGCGGAGCGCATCACGCCCTGCACGCCCGGGAAGAGGACGGCGGCGAGGATGCCGATAATCGCGATCACGGTAAGGAGCTCGATCAGCGTGAAGCCCTTGCGGTTGCGGTTTTGAGGAGTCATTGGATTTGGGGTGAGTTGATTCTGAACCTATTGCTGGCAAAGGGAAGTTAAATCTAGGGTTTTTAGCTCAGTAGGGCAGAGTAAAGCGGGCGCACAAAGCCTCGGCAATGGCCTGACCCTCACTGATTTTAGCAGGATTGGAAGGCCCTGATAGCACGATGGAGATGGCACGGGCTATCTCCTTCATCTCGGGCTCCTTCATGCCACGGGAGGTGACCGCCGGAGTGCCCACACGGATGCCGCTGGCCTGGAAAGGACTGCGGGTCTCATCCGGCACGGTGTTCTTGTTGGTGGTGATGTGCGCGGCGTCCAGGGCCAGCTGGGCGTCCTTGCCCGAGACTTCCGGGTGGCTCTTGCGGAGGTCCAGCAGGCTGAGGTGGTTGTCCGTGCCGCCGCTGATGAGGTGGAAGCCGAGCTTCACGAGTTCGTCGGCGAGCGCCTTGGAGTTGGCGACGACCTGCCTGGCGTACTCCTTGAACTCAGGAGTGGCGCACTGGGCGAAGCACACGGCCTTGGCGGCGATGACGTGCTCGAGCGGGCCGCCTTGGGCGCCGGGGAAGACGGAGGAGTCGACGGCCTTGGCGTGCTCGGCCTTGCAGAGGATGAGGCCGCCGCGCGGCCCTCGCAGGGTCTTGTGGGTGGTGGTCGTGACGAAGTCGGCGTGCGGCACGGGAGAAGGATGCACCCCGGCGGCGACGAGGCCGGCGATGTGCGCGATGTCAGCGAGGAGGAGCGCGCCGTTCTCCTTGGCGATCCTGCCGAAGCGGGCGAAGTCGATCTCGCGGGCATAGGCGGAGGCCCCGACGGTGATCATCTTGGGCTTCTCCCGGCGGGCCATCTCCTCGACTTCGTCGTAGTTGATGCGTCCGTCGGCGCCCACGCCGTAGTGGACGACGGTGTAGAGCTTGCCGGAGAAGTTGGCGGCGTTGCCGTGGGTGAGGTGGCCGCCGTGCGAGAGGTTCATGGTCAGGATCTTGTCCCCGGGCTTGATGGTCGCGAAGTAGACGGCGGCGTTGGCCTGGCTGCCGGAGTGGGGCTGGACGTTGGCATGGTCGGCGCCGAACAGCGCCTTGGCGCGGTCGATGGCGATCTGCTCCACGGCGTCGACGTGCTCGCAGCCGCCGTACCAGCGCTTGCCGGGATAGCCTTCGGCGTACTTGTTGGTCAGGACGCTGCCCTGGGCTTCCATCACGGCGGGCAGGGTGAAGTTCTCGGAGGCGATGAGCTCGATGTGGCTCTGCTGGCGCGCGAGCTCGGCCTTGATCAGGCGGTCGATCTCGGGGTCGAGCTGGGCGAGGGGGATGCGGCGGATGGCGGTCATGATCGTGAGAGGGGAAGGTCAGGCTTCGAGCTTGTCGACGCGGCGGCAGTGGCGGCCGGCCTCGAACTCGGAGGACAGGAACGCGTCCAGGCACGAAAGCGCAAGCGGCAGGTCCACGTATTTGGCCCCGAAGCAGAGGACGTTGGCGTCATTGTGACGGCGGGACAGGCCGGCGGCGTCGGCGGACTGGACCAGGGCCGCCCGCACGCCCCTGATCTTGTTGGCGGCGATGGAGATGCCGATGCCGGTGGTGCATACGAGGACGCCGAACCGGGCCCGGCCGGCGGTGACGTCGGCCCCGACGGCCTTCGCATAGTCAGGATAGTCGCATGAGGCGTCGGTATCGGTGCCCCGGTCGAGCACGGCGTATCCCTTGGCGCGCAGGGCTTCGGCCAGGCCCTTTCTCAGGAGAAGACCGCCATGGTCGCTGCCGAGGGAGATGGCCGGGAGGCTGTTCATCGGGCGAAGTGCTTGCGCAGAAATTCGATGAGCGCGGGGACGGCTTCAACCATGGAATCACGGCACTCCTCATATTCACGGAGGTCGCCGCCGAAGGGGTCCGGAATGTTCCGGGAGGCCCCTTCGGGCAGCACGTCACGCAGGACGATGACGCGGTCCGGCAGGCTTCCGAAGCGCTCCCGCAGGGCCTCCACGTGCCGGGCGGTCATCGCGAAGACGACCAGGCTCCGGTCTATGGCCTCCTGGCTGAGGGCTCGGCTGCGGTGGGCGGAGAGGTCGAGTCCGATTTTCGACATGACACGCTGGGAGTTGGCGGAGGCCGGCACGCCCTCTTCGGCGGCGAGCCCGCAGGAAGCGACCTTGAGGTGTCCGAGTCCGTCGCCCCGCTTGGTCAGAGCGGCCCGAAGGAGCGCCTCGGCCATGGGGCTCCGGCACGTGTTGCCCGTGCAGACGAACGTAACGGTGTCGCGCTCGGCACCCATGAGGTCAGATTGCCGCCTCGAGGCGGCGGTTCAAGTAATCACCTGCCCGCCTCACGCTTGAGCTGACGGTGGCCGATGTCTCGGCGGTAATGGCAGCCCTCGAACTTGACCATGGGCACGACCTGATAGGCCAGGCGGGCCGCGGACCGCAGGTCGGGACCGTGGGCCACGACGCCGAGGACCCGGCCGCCGGAGGTCACGACGCTCCCGTCGGGGCGGCGGACGGTGCCGGCATGGAGGATGTCCACGCCCGGCGGAACCTCCGCCGGAAGGGTGATGACGTCGCCCTTGCGAATCTCGCCGGGGTAGCCTCCGGCCGCCAGCACGACGATGATGGTGGCGCCGGGGCGGAGACGCACGGACGAGGCCTTGAAGCTGCCGCGCGCGATCGACTCCATGATGGCCACCGGATCGCTCTCCAGCGAAGGCATGAGCACCTGGCACTCGGGGTCGCCGAATCGGACGTTGAACTCGACGACCTTGGGACCCTGCGCGGTCACCATGATGCCGACGTAGAGGGTGCCGCGGTACTCGATGCCGTCCTGACGCAGTCCGCGCAGGGTGGGCTCGATGATCTCGGAGCGCACGCGGCGCTCGACCTCCGGCGTGACCACGTCGGCCGGCGCGTAGGCGCCCATGCCGCCCGTGTTCGGGCCGGTGTCACCCTCCCCCGCCCGCTTGTGATCCTGGCTGGGCGGAAGCATGAGGTACTCCTCGCCGCAGACCATCAGCATGATCGAGGCCTCCTCGCCCTGCATGAACTCCTCGACCACGACCTCGTCGCCCGCGGCCCCGAAGACCTTGGCGCCCATCATGTCGCGCAAAGCGTTCTCGGCCTCGGCGTGCGTGGTGGCGATGACGACGCCCTTCCCTGCGGCGAGGCCCGAGGCCTTGATGACGACGGGGACGGGGCCCGACCTCACGTGCGCGAGGGCGGGCTCGAGCGAGGTAAAGGTGGCGGACGCCGCGGTCGGGATGCGGTGCCGGAAGAGGAACTCCTTGGTGAAGGCCTTGCTGGCCTCCAGCCGCGCGCCGGCCGCGCGCGGGCCGTAGGCCGGCACGCCGGCGTCCTCGAGGACGTCGACCACGCCCGCCGCGAGAGGCACCTCGGGCCCCACGATGACGAAGCCGGAGACGGTCCTTCGCACGAGCGCGAGGACCGCGGCCGGATCGGCGGCGTCGACGGGCAGGCACTCGGCCTCCAACGCCATGCCGCCGTTGCCCGGAGCCACCCGAACCTTGCCGACCCTGGGACTGCGCAGGCACGCCTTGAGCAGCGCATGCTCACGTCCGCCGGAACCGAGGATGAGGACGTCGATCTTCTCCTGCTGCGCCATGCGCACAGTTGTGCCTCGGCGCGGACGGGATGGGAACAAAAAAGGCGCCGTCGGGCGCCGGTCTTCCTTGGTGCTCAGGCCGGGACTTGAACCCGGACACCTTGCGGCACATGCACCTCAAGCATGCGTGTCTGCCATTCCACCACCTGAGCGAACACAAGGAAGTTGGACGCTGGAAACTCGCGCGGCTGGCGCAAGTAAAAAGCGTCTTTCCGACGCTTGCCAAGCGGCCGTGATTCGAAACGCTCACCCCACGCATGTCCACCGAGCCGGCAGAGAACAACCCTCCGCAGGAGCCCTCATTCCAGCTCGACTTGGCATCGCTCGGCTTCGGGCCCTCCTGGGTCTCAGGACCCGCCGAGAAGGTGAGCGGGGGCGGACGCGGTCCGCGCCGCGATGACGGAGACCGGCCGCGCTTCCGCGACGGCCCCGGCGGCGAACGACGCAGGGGACCCGGCGGCCCGCGACGAGACGGCCCCGGCGGCCCGCGAAGGGAATTCCGAGGCGAAGGACGTGGTCCGCGCCGCTGGGACGACGCCCCGCCCTTCCGCCCCGCGGTGCTCTCCTCGTTCTTCCCCGATGACGCCAAGTTCGAGGTGCTGGGCGGCGCCATGAAGACGAGCCGGATGACCTACGAGCTGTTCGAGGTCGCCCTGCTGATCCTCGACAAGGAGGACCGCCTCTCGATCATGATCCGGCTCCCGGACGAGGACGGCCGCACGGACGCGCGTCTTTCGGTCTCCGTGCCCGACGGACATCCTTTCATGACTGAAGCCGAGGCGGTCTCGCACGTGATGTCGAGGCACCTCGACAAGTTCTTCGACGTGGTGGAGGTCGACGTCGAAGCCCCGAAGGGCTCGTTCCTCATGGTCGCGCGCGACCCCCGGACGGACCAGCTGCTCGGCGCGCCGACGCACCACAGCTACCAGCGGAATCTGCGCGAGCACCACGCCCGCCACTGCCCCGGCGTCCCCTTCGACCGCTTCAAGGCGGGACTCGAGATGGTGCGCGAGCAGGAGAAGATCGACGAATGGCTCAAGTCGATGTCCAAACGTGCGGAATACGCCCCCAAGGACCGCAAGGAGGGCGAACCGGAGCGGCTCGAGAGCCTCGACGCCGCCCGGGGCTTCCTCCTCGCCTTCCGCAAGGAGCAGGTGGTGCGCTCGCACAGGGAGGCCCGCTTCGCGGGACGCCTGCTCGAGGAGATGGCGCCGGGCCCGATCCGTGATTCGGTGCGCTTCGAACTCGAAAGGCAGCGCGCCTTCCCGCTCCAGACCGCCAACGGCATCCGCGGACGTCTCAACCGCGAGGGCTTCCACATCTACCGCAAGGGCAAGAAGGGCATCCACTACGCCTGCGCGGTGCGCCGGCGCTGCCGCGACCCCAAGGCCACTTTCAGCGACTCGCTCACCAAGATCTTCGCCGCCCTGGACGCGCGCCCCGGACAGCACGCCAAGGACGTCGTGGCGGCGGTCGCCGGAGAGCAGGCCGACGACGCGGCGCGGGCCAAGGTCACGGGGGAACTCAGCTTCCTCATCGGTGAGGGCTACGTGGCCAATTTGCCCGACGGACGTCTCTTCGCCCACCCGGTCCTGAGCGAGGCCAAGGCGGCCGAGGAACAGGAGGACGACGGCGAAGAGGCCGGCCCCGCCGAGGCCCCGGAAGAAGGCAAGCAGGCCTGAGCGCCCGGCTCACTTCCAGTTGTCCGCGATCCAAGGCGTGGGGAGCACGCGACGGTACCACTTGCCGCTTCGTCCGACGAGCGCGTCGGGCGGGTTGGGCATGCCGTGGAAGACGATGATGCGGGCGCCCTCCGGAATCGAAGGCGTCTTCCAAAGTGAGAAGGGGAACCACTTCACGCAGTGGCGCTTGAAGCTGCGGCACCAGGTCTCCGGCCAGTAGCTCACCTTGCCCTGCGCGCTGAGGTGCGCGGTGAGGAACTCCTGCTCGTTGCGGTGACGGCGGCGCACGGCGTCCAGGTTGGCCCGGAAATGTTCCAGGACGTCGGGATAGGTCCCGGCGCGCCAGCGGTAGACCGACGAGTTGCCGGTGTAGTGCCCCTTCTGCCAGTCGCGGATGATCAGGAAGTCGCCGGGCTGCGCGAAGAAGGCGTCCATGTTGCCGACGATGACGATGTCGATGTCGAGGAAGAGGACGTCGCCCTTGAGCTCGGGGCCGCCGGGGGCGGTCAGCGCGGGCGAGAAGGAGACGAGCTTGGTCCAGCCGCGCTCAGGGGCCCCGGCCGGCAGCTCGAGGCTGGGAATCGGAAAGCACTCGATGTCGGGATCGAGTCCGGCGGAACTGTCGGTGAGGCAGACGAACCGGTGCGGCATGCGTAGGTGCCGGCGGACCATGGAGCGCAGCCGGTTGACGTACTCCGGGCCGTACTTGGTCCCCCACTTCATGCACAGGATGGTCGCCATACGCGCCGAAGATGGGCGAAGGCGGGCCCCAGGACGAGAGGAAAGGCGGGGCCTTGCGATCCGGCCGGGTCCGGGCAGCACGGTCTGCCATGAGCCACGGACACGATGACATCGACGACATGGATGATGAAGAAATCCGGGAGAGGCTGCGGGAGGAGCTCGGCGCCCGGCCCGATGACGACCTGGACGACGAGGAACTCCGGGAAATGCTGCGGGAAGAGATCGGCGCCGGCCTGGATGACAGGCAGGACGACGCAGGCCCCCGTTCCGGAGGCTGCGTGGTCATCCTGCTCGCCACGCCGCTGATCGGCTGGCTGCTCGGCGGCTGACCGCCCCGCTCACTTGAGCGAACGGAGGAAGGCCACGAGGTCGATCAGCTCCTTCTCGGAGAGCATGCCGTCCAGACCGGCCGGCATGAGGCTGGTGGTGAGCTGCGTCGACGAGGCGATGGCCTCGTCGGCGAGCAGGCGGCTCTGACCCGAGGCCTCCTTGATCGTCACGCCCGACGCCGAGCGGGCCTGGATCAGGCCGAGCACGGTGCTGCCGTCCGTGAGCTGGAAGGAGTTAAGGTCGTAGTCGCGGGCGATGTTGTAGCTCGGGAAGAGGATGCTCTCCACGAGTTCACGTTCGGCGCGGATGCCGCCGATCTTGGTGAGGTTCGGTCCGATCTCGTTGCCCTTGTCGCCGATCTTATGGCAGGCGACGCAGGCGCCCTTGCCGGACTCGTAGACGGCGCGGCCGGCGGCCGGGTCGCCCTGCTTGACGGCGGTCAGCGCCAACGGACCGAGCCGTTCGCGCTTGGCGTCGTTGGCCGCCAGGGCGGCGTCGAAGGAAGGTTCGAGGATCTCATACACTTCCCGCGGCAGGAAGCCGAAGGCCTTGCGCACGAGGTCCTGACGGAACGTGCCCAACATCGGGGACTTGCTGAGGGCGACGGCGATCTTGCGGCCGGTCTCCTTGGAGATGTGCTTGTAGTTCTGCGGCACCGCCAAGGCGACGAGGAGTTCGTTCTGCTCCAGCGGGCCGGCGTTGGGCAGCAACGCGAGATAGGCGTCCCACTGCGCGGGCGTAAGCTTGGTGTTGGCCAGGCGCGCGGCGGCGTCCATCCGCAGGCCCGGACTGGCCGGATCGACGAAGAGGTCCGTAAGCAGCTTGAAGGCGGCGTCGCTGAGGTCCTCGCCGCTGCCAGAGAGCGCGAGCAGCGCCTTGAGGCGAAGCGAGGACGCTTTGGCCGTGTCGGCGGCGATCGCGTTCAACGAAGCGTCGAAGCGCTTGTCCTTCACGTGGGCGAGTGCGTCCAAGAGGAGCGGCGAGGCCCCCTCGGCGAGCTGGGCCTCGAGCGCGGGCAGCCACCCCCTGGCGTCCACCTTGCCGGTCTGGGCCGCGATGGCGCGGAGCGCGGCCTGGCGGACGGCGGCCTTCTCATGCGCGAGCATCCGAGCGATGCCCTTGGCGACGCCGGGCTGGCCCGCCAGCGCGGTGGCGAACTTGCCCAAAGCGGCGACCTGCGTCGCGGTAGGCGCCGGCTGCGCGAGCCAACGGGCGAAGAGCGGAGCGACCAGCTGATCGGCGTCGACAGCCTTGCTGAGGGCGAGGTAGGCGTTCTTGGCCAAGGCGGCGTCCGCGGAATCGGCCTGGCCGACCGCGAACTTCAGGACGTCCGCATAGTCCGACTCCTTGACGCGGGTCTGCGAGACGATGCGCAGGAGACGCGCCTGGGCGACCGGGCCCTTGACAGTGGCGAGGTCGGCGGCGGTGAAACCGGCGAGACGCATGCCCGCGGTGAGGATGGCGTGCTCCAGCACCAGGTCGGCCTCACGCGAGAGCAGCCCGCGGACGGCTTCGGTGATGGCGGGAGACCTGGCCTCGCGGAAAGTCAGGCCTTCAAGCCCGCGGCGGACGACCGCCTGATCGGCGGACGAGAGCTGCGCGAGGAATTCGGCGTCGGTCTTGACCGGCGCGGACGCGTAAGGTCGATGGGCTTTGGCGACGGCCTCATGCGCGGACTTCCCTTCCGCGGAACGGCGCACGCGGTAGATCGCTCCGGGCACGTTCTCCAAGCCTTTCAGGCTGGAAGGACAATGCGAATACCAGGTGCCGGTGTCCACGACCAGCAGCGAGCCGTCCGGGGCTTCGATGACGTCGGAAAGATGCGCGCCCACGCGGTCTACGGTCAGGAATTCGTGCTCGGTCGCCTGATAGGTGGCGCCTTCGGACTTCAGTTCGAACCGGACGATCTTCTTGGAGTTGTAGAATGCGACGAGGAGGTTGAGGTGATCCGGGGCGGACGAAAGCGGATGGTCGGCGGGGGCGACGCGGTCGGCATGCTTCCAGAAGGAACAGCCGCTGGGGACGACGTGGCCGAGTTCCTTCAGGATCGGCATGCGCTCGTGGGTGCGCGGGAGGTCGGCGATGATGCGCAGGAAGTCAGGGCGTTCATAGACCCCGCCGAGCTGCCACTGCATGATGGTGTCGACGCGCGGGCTGCCGAAATAGAGGTCGACGGTGCCCACGATCTCGCCGGTCGGGGTGAAGTCGATGCTGGCCGGATTGTCGGCGCAGCCCAGGGCATGCCAGCGGATGTCGGTGCCGTCGGTCTTCATGGACCAGATGCCGCTGTTGAGGCCCTCGTGGACGACCGTGTCGTCCTTCTGCTTCACGACGTGTCCCTTGCGTCCGTGGGTCCAGTAGAGACGGCCGTCGGGGTGCAGGCGCGGGCCGTGGCAGTCCGCGCCGTTGGCGGTCCAGGCGAAGCCGCCCACGACGAGCTCACGCTTCTCGGCCACGCCGTCGTCATCGGCGTCGGTGAAACGCCAGATGCCGGGCGGCGAGGCCACGAAGAGGCTGCCGTCGGCCCAGCAGCCGCCCTTGGGGACGGTCAGTTTGTCGGCGAAGACGGTGCTGCGGTCGAACACGCCGTCGCCGTCGCGGTCCTCCAGCATGACGACCCGTCCGGGGTTTTCCTTCTCGAACTTCTTCGGGCTCCAATTGA
>JBJTTY010000064.1:0-13511 GCA_046080425.1 Verrucomicrobiota bacterium | reverse complement strand
CAGGCACGGAACTCCCCGAGTCTGTCCGGCAAGGCCAGCGTCTCACGACGATGACCGCGAATCAAAAGCAGCTCATCAAACCAGCTGCAACGAGGTTCGAGGCCTGCGGCCAGGGCGGCGCCACGGTGAGCGAATGGCTTCCCCATCTCAAAACCGTTGTGGACGACCTGTGCTTCATCAAGTCGATGCACACCGATCAGATCAACCATGCGCCGGCCATGACCCAGTTCCTGACCGGCAACCAGATTCCCGGACGCCCCAGTATCGGCTCGTGGGCCAGCTACGGCCTCGGCAGCGAGAACAAGGACCTGCCCGACTACCTCGTGCTCCTGTCGCGCATGCAGAGGCCGAGCGACCAGCCCCTGTACGACCACTACTGGGGCAGCGGCTTCCTGCCCTCGCGTCACCAGGGCGTAAAGCTGCGCAGCGCCAAGGATCCCGTGCTTTACCTGCGCGACCCTGAGGGCCTGCCCCGCGGACTCCGCCGCGAGATGCTCGACGGACTCGCCGAGCTCAACCGCGGCACCCTGGAGCGCACCGGCGACCCCGAGGTCGCGACCCGCATCCGCCAGTATGAGATGGCCTTCCGCATGCAGGCCAGCGTGCCCGAGCTGACCGACCTCTCCGACGAACCCGACGAAGTCTTTGAGCTCTACGGTCCCGATTCCCGACGCCCCGGCAGCTACGCCGCCAACTGCATCCTCGCCCGGCGCCTGATCGAGCGCGGCGTGCGCTTCATCCAACTCTTCCATCCCGACTGGGATCACCACAGCCGCCTCACCTCGTGGTGCACCGCGCGCTGCCGCGACACCGACCAGCCCAGTGCCGCGCTCGTGACCGACCTCAAGCGCCGCGGACTCCTCGACGACACCCTCGTCGTGTGGGGCGGCGAATTCGGACGCGGCGTCGCCGGACAGGGCAAGTGGGACAGCCCTGAGGCCGGGCGCGACCACCACCCCCGCTGCTTCACCGTGTGGATGGCCGGCGGCGGCGTGAAAGCGGGACACACCCACGGCTCCACCGACGAGTTCAGTTACAACGTGGCCACCGATCCCGTCCACGTACGAGATCTGCACGCCACCGTCCTACACCTCCTCGGCGTCGACCATGAGCGTTTCACCTACCGTCACCAGGGCCTCGACTTCCGCCTCACCGGCGTCGAACCCGCCAAGATCGTCAAGGGTGTGCTGGGGTGAGCGCGGGGCTTGATAATCGTGAGGCCCGGAGGCTTAATTGACCAGATAGAGACAATGCAAAGGCATGCTGCGAGGGGCAGGGGCAGATGACGGGAGGATGGCCGAGAGAATCAGAGACAGCAGGTGCGCCTTTGCCCACTTGCCAGCGTGTCACCTGAGAAACCGCCCTGTCCCTGTCCCTAATCCATAATTCCTACGCCCCATCCGGGCTTCTTCTCATTAAAACTTTATCCCTGCCGCCAGTCTCCTAAGTTCACGAAGAACCCCATGCCCCTACTGTCCCTGTTCCTGGCCGCTTCGACCGCGGCCCCTCTCCCTGACAAGGTGGACTTCAACCGCGACGTCCGTCCCATCCTTTCGGAGAACTGCTTCTACTGCCACGGTCCTGACGCCAGCCATCGCAAGGCCAAGCTGCGCCTCGACCTGAGGGACGCGGCCCTCGCCAAGGAGGCTTTCATTCCGGGCAAACCTGAGGAGAGCGAGCTCTCCAAGCGACTGGACGCCGAGGATCCCGAGGAGCGGATGCCTCCCGCCGATTCGCACAAGAAGCTCGATGACCGCCAGAAGGCTGTCCTGCGCAAGTGGATCGCACAGGGCGCCGAGTATCGCCAGCACTGGTCCTATGAGCCGCCCGTGAAACCGTCGGCACCCGCCGGATCCGAGGGCGTCGACCATCTCGTCGAAGCCGGACTGAAACCGCTCGGACTCACACCGGGGCCCGAGGCCGACCGCCGCACCCTGGCCCGACGCCTGCATCTCGACCTCCTGGGACTGCCGCCCACGCCCGAGGAAGTGGACGCCTTCGTGAAAGACGCCTCGCCCGACGCCTACCCACGGCTCGTCGAGCGACTGCTGGCCAGCCCGCACTACGGCGAGCGCATGGCAATCACCTGGCTCGACGTCGTGCGCTTCGCCGACACCATCGGCTATCACAGCGACACCCCGCGCAACATCTGGCCCTACCGCGACTGGGTCATCCGGAGCTTCAACGACAACAAACCCTTCGACCGCTTCACCCTCGAGCAGGTGGCGGGCGACCTCCTGCCTGACGGCGGCCGCGAGGCCCTTATCGGGTCGGGCTTCAACCGGCTCCTGCTCACCACCGAGGAGGGCGGCGCCCAGGCCAAGGACTACCAGCAGCGCATGCTGACCGACCGCGTGCGCGCCGTCGGGGCCGCCTGGCTAGGTCAGACCACCGGCTGCGCCCAGTGCCACGACCACAAGTTCGACCCCATCACCATGAGGGACTTCTACTCCCTCGGCGCGTTCTTCGCCGACGTGCATGAGCCGGACATCGGGCGACGCGAGGAGGGCATCCTCGTCTCGACCCCTGAGCAGGACGCGCGTCTGGCCGAACTCGCCGCCGCCGTGGCCCAGGCGCACAAGAAGCTCGAGGCCGCCCACCCTTCCCTCACCCCCGCGATCGAGACCTGGGAGAAAGATTTCACCGCGCCGGAAACCCCCGGCAAGAAGACCAAGGCCAAGCGCAAGGACCCCGATGCCAAGCTGGCCGCCCAGGCCGCCCCCATCCTGAAGAAACCGGCGGACAAGCGCACCCCGGCCGACAGGAACGTCGTGCGCGACTACTACCTCTCCCTCCATCCCGAGGCCCTGAAGACCGAGCGCGACGCCCTCGCGGCCGCGGAGAAGTCCCATGACGCCTTCCGCGCCGCCATCCCCAAGACCCTCGTCACCGCCAAGGCCGCGCAGACCCGGACCGTGCGCATCCTGCCCCGCGGCAACTGGATGGACGAGACCGGCGAGATCGTGAAGGCCGCCCTGCCCCACTACCTGCCCCAGCCCAAGCTCGAGGGCCGCGCTCCGAACCGCCTCGACCTCGCCCAGTGGCTCGTCTCCCGCGACAACCCGCTCACCGCACGCGTGACCATGAACCGACTCTGGATGCAGTTCTTCGGCACCGCGCTGAGCAAGAACCCCGGAGACCTCGGCGCCCAGGGCGAACTCCCGCCCAACCAACCCCTCCTCGACTGGCTCGCCGTCGAGTTCATGGACGGCAAGTGGGACCTGAAGCGCATGGTCCGCATCATCGTGAACAGCCGCGCCTACCGTCGGGCCTCGACCGCCACGCAGGCGCAGCGCGAGACGGACCCCTACAACCGCGCGCTGGCCAGACAGACCCCCTTCCGGCTCGACGCCGAATTCGTGCGCGACAACGCCCTCGCCGTGTCCGGCCTCCTCGTGCCGAAGGTCGGCGGACCCAGCGTGAAGCCCTACCAACCCGAGCGCTACTGGGAGAACCTGAACTTCCCCGTGCGCGAGTACGTGCACGACCAGGGCGAGGCCCAGCATCGCCGCGGACTCTACGTCTGGTGGCAGCGCTCCTTCCTGCATCCGAGCCTCCTGGCCTTCGATGCGCCGAGCCGCGAGGAGTCATGCACCGAGCGCACCCGCTCCAACATCCCGCAGCAGGCCCTCGTTCTCCTGAACGACCCGACCTACGTCGAGGCCGCGCGCGCCTTCGGAACCGCGTCCGCCGCCCGTGAGGGCGACGATGACGCGCGCCTGCGCTGGGCCTGGCGGAGGGCCGTGCAGCGCGAGCCCAATGCCGCCGAGCTCGGCACCCTGCGCAAAGTCCTGAACGACCGGCGCGCCGCCTACCGCGCCGATCCGGAGTCCGCGAAGAAGCTCCTGCAGGTCGGACTCAGCCCCGCGCCGAAGGAGAGCGACCCCGTCGAACTCGCCGCCTGGACCCACGCCGCGCGCGTCCTCCTCAACCTGCACGAGACCGTCACCCGTGACTGACCTTCCTTCCGAGATCCTTTCCGCCGTCACCCGGCGCGCCTTCCTCGGGCGCGCCACCCAGGGCGTCGGCGCCCTCGCCCTCGCCGCAATGACCGCGCGCGGCGCAGAAACCGGCGTCCTCTGCCCCACCCGCCTCAAGGCCCGGGCCAAGCGCGTCATCTGGCTGTCCATGGCCGGTGGCCCCTCGCACCTCGAGACCTTCGACCCCAAGCCGAAGCTGGCGGCGATGCATGACCAGCCCATGCCCGAGAGCATGACCAAGGGACAGCAGCTCGCCCAGCTTCAGGGACAGCAGCTCAAGTGCTTCGGACCCCAGCACAAGTTCTCCCGCTTCGGCCGCGAGGGCGCGGAGATCTGCGAGCTCTTCCCGCACATCGGTTCCGCCCTCGGCGACATCGCCCTCGTGCGGTCCATGACCACCGACGCGATCAACCACGACCCCGCGCACATGTTCATGAACACCGGGTCACAGATCGCCGGGCGGCCCTCCATGGGTTCCTGGGTGACCTACGGACTCGGCTCCGAGGCGCACGACCTGCCCGGCTTCGTCGTGCTCACCTCCCTCGGCAAGGGCGGGCAGAACCAGCCCATCGCCGCGCGCCAGTGGAGCAGCGGCTTCCTCCCTTCGAGGCACCAAGGCGTCCAGCTGCGGTCCAAGGGCGACCCCGTGCTCTACCTCGGCAGCCCCGCCGGCGTCAGCCGCGACCTCCAGGGCGCGGACATCGCCGCCGTCGCCGAGCTCAACCGCCGTCGCGACGGACTCGTGGCCGACCCCGAGATCGCGACCCGCATCGCGCAGTATGAGATGGCCTTCCGCATGCAGGCCGGCGTGCCCGGACTCATGGACCTCAGGGACGAGGACGCGCGCACCCTCGAGCTCTACGGCTGCGTCCCCGGCGACGGGACCTTCGCCTCCAATTGCCTCCTCGCGCGACGCCTCGCCGAGCGCGGCGTGCGCTTCATCCAGCTCTATCACAAGGACTGGGACCACCATGGCGGCGTCAAGGACGGCGTCGCGCTCAAGGCGCAGGAGATCGACCGCGCGTGCATGGCGCTGATCACCGACCTGAAGCGCAGGGGCATGCTGGACGAGACCCTCATCGTGTGGGCGGGCGAATTCGGCCGCACCCCGATGTCGCAGGGCGGCAGCGGGCGCGACCACCACAACAAGGCCATGTCCGTCTGGCTGGCCGGCGGCGGCGTCCGCGGCGGCGTCGTGCACGGCGAAACCGACGAACTCGGCTACGCCGCCGTCAAGGACGTGTGCACCGTGCACGACCTGCACGCCACCATGCTGCGCTGCCTCGGCGTCGACCACGAGCGCTTCACCTTCAAGTTCCAGGGACTCGACGCCAAGCTGACCGGCGTCGAGCCCGCCAAGCCCATCGCAGGCATCCTCGCGTGAGCCCGGAGGCGCACCATCGCATCCTGCAACGTCGCGCCTTCCTCCGGGGCGCCGGCCGCGGCGTGGGCGCCGTCGCCCTGGCCTCCCTCCTGACCCGTGGCGCGACGGCCGGTCCGGGCGCGCTCTCCGCGGCCCATCATCCCGCCAAGGCGAAGCGCGTCATCTGGCTGACCATGGCAGGAGGCCCCTCGCAGCTCGAGCTCTTCGACTTCAAGCCCAAGCTCGCCGCGATGCATGACCAGCCCATGCCCGAGAGCTTCACCCGGGGCCAGCAGCTCGCGCAGCTCCAGGGCCAGAAGCTCCTCTGCCAAGGTCCCCAGTTCAAGTTCAGCCGGCACGGCAAGGCCGGCATGGAGCTCTCGGAACTCCTTCCGCACATCGGCTCCGTGTGCGACGACATCTGCCTGATCCGGTCGATGACCACCGACGCGATCAACCACGACCCCGCGCACATGTTCATGAACACCGGGTCGCAGATCGCCGGGCGCCCCTCCATGGGCTCCTGGGTGACTTACGGACTCGGCTCCGAGGCGGAGGACCTGCCCGGCTTCGTCGTCCTCACCTCCACCGGCAAGGGACGCCCGCCCCAGCCCATCGCCGCACGCCAGTGGAGCAGCGGCTTCCTGCCCTCGAGGCATCAGGGCGTGCAGCTGCGCTCCTCCGGCGACCCCGTGCTCTACCTCGGCAGTCCCGCCGGCGTCAGACGCGACGTCCAGGGCGCCGACGTCGAAGCCGTCAACGCGCTCAACCGCCGTCGCGCGGGAGCCGTGGACGATCCGGAGATCGCCACCCGCGTGTCCCAGTATGAGATGGCGTTCCGCATGCAGGCGAGCGTGCCGGACCTCATGGACGTGCGCGGCGAGGATCCCCGGACCCTGGCGCTCTACGGATGCGAGCCCGGCGACGGTTCGTTCGCCTCCAACTGCCTCCTCGCGCGACGCCTCGCGGAGCGCGGCGTGCGCTTCATCCAGCTCTACCATCGCGACTGGGACCATCACAGCCTCCTCAAGGAGGAGCTGCCCCTGCGCGCCAAGGAGGTCGACCGCGCGTGCATGGCCCTGATCACCGACCTGAAGCGCCTTGGCATGTTCGAGGACACCCTGATCGTGTGGGCTGGCGAGTTCGGACGCACCCCCATGAAGCAGGGCAACAAGGGGCCCGTCGGGCGCGATCATCACAACAAGGCCATGTCCATCTGGATGGCCGGGGCCGGACTCAGGCGCGGCTTACAGACCGGGGCCACCGACGAGCTCGGCTATGCCGCCGTCGACGGCGTGTGCACCGTCCACGACCTCCACGCCACCATGCTGCACCTGCTGGGCGTCGAACACGGGCGTTTCACTTACAAGTTCCAGGGCCTGGACGCCAAGCTGACCGGCGTCGAGCCCTGCCGCGTCCTCAAGGAACTCCTCACCTGAGCGTCCGTGACGCATTCGTGACACTTCCTTCGGTTGACTGGGGCGGGAGGCGCGGGTTGCCTTGGGCAGCCCCATGAGCCTGCTCCAAGCCGCCCTGCGTCGTCCCGTCACCATCGTGGCGGCCGTCGTGGCCCTCGTGCTGACCTCCGTCGTCGCCGTCCGGCGCATGCCCAAGGACGTCTTCCCGCCCCTCAACGTCCCGACCGTCTACGTCGCGCAGCCCTACGGCGGCATGGATGCCGCGCAGATGGAAGGCTTCCTCACCTTCTTCTACGAATACCACTTCCTGTACATCACCGGCATCGAGCACGTCGAATCGCGCAACATCCAGGGCGCCGCGGTGATGAAGCTGCAGTTCCACCCCGGCACCGACATGGCGCAAGCCATGAGCGAAGTCGTCGGCTACGTGAACCGCTCCCGCGCGATGATGCCGCCCGGCACCGTGCCGCCCTTCATCATGCGCTTCGACGGCGGCAGCGTGGCCGTCGGACAGCTCGTCTTCACCAGCCCGACCCGGAGCGTCGCCCAGCTGCAGGACGTCGCGCTGAACACCGTCCGCCCCCTCTTCGCCACCCTGCCCGGCGTGTCGGCCCCGCCGCCGTTCGGCGGCAGCGCGCGCACCATCCTCGTCAACCTCGACCCTGACCGCCTGCGCAGCGTCGGCGTGACGCCCGAGGAGGTCGCGACCGCCCTGGCCGGGGCCAACACCATCGCCCCGACCGGCAACCTCGCGCAGGGGGACCTGAACCTCCAGGTGCCCATCAACGCCACCGTGAAGAGCATCCGCGAGCTCGAGACCGTGCCGATCCGGCCCGGCAGCGGAGCGGCCGTGCTCCTGCGGGACGTCGCCACCGTCGTCGACGGGGCCGACGTCGAGACAAGCCACGCGCTGGCCGACGGACGGCGCACCGTCTACATCCCCGTGACCAAGCGCGCCGACGCCTCGACCCTTGACGTCGTGGGCCACGTGAAGGCGAACCTCGCCCGCTTCCAGGCCGCCGTGCCCGAGGACGTCAAGGTCAGCTACGAGATGGACCAGAGCCCCGTCGTAAGGCGCGCCATCGACGACCTCCTGCTGGAGGCGATCCTCGGCGCGGCGCTGACCGGACTCATGGTGCTGGCCTTCCTGCGGGACGTCCGCAGCACCCTGATCGTCGTCGTCAACATCCCCCTCGCCCTGCTGGCGGCCGTCACCGGACTCTGGCTCTGCGGACAGACCGTCAACCTCATGACCTTGGGCGGACTGGCCCTGGCCGTCGGCATCCTCGTCGACGAGGCGACCGTCGCCATCGAGGCCGTGCACCAGGAGCTGGCCAAGGGACTGCCGCCGCCCGTCGCCGTGCGCAACGCCGTGGCCGCGACCGCCGTGCCGCGGTTCCTCGCCATGCTGTGCGTCGTGGCCGTCTTCATACCCTCCTTCTTCATGGAAGGCGCCGCGCGCGCCCTCTTCCTGCCCATCTCCCTGGCCGTCGGCTTCAGCATGGCCGCGTCCTACGTCCTGTCGTCGACCCTCCTGCCCGTCCTAGCGGCGTGGCTCCTGCCGCGCGGAGGCTCCCACGCCGACGCCGGCTTCATGGCGCCCATGGCGGCCCTGTACCGCTCCCTCCTCGCGCCCGTCCTGCGCAGCCCCGGAACCGCGGCCCTCGCCGGCATCGTCGCCGCGGCGGCCCTCGGCTGGTTCCTCGTGCCCGGACTCGGCAAAGACATCTTCCCTGCGGCCGACCACGGACAGCTGCAGGTGCGCCTGCGCGCCGCGCCCGGCACCCGACTCGACGTGACCGAATCCATCGCCATCCGCGCGCTGGACCTCATCAAGGCCGAGCTCGGCCCGGCCAACGTCGGCACCACCCTCGGACTCGTCGGCGTCCATGCGCCCAACTATCCGGTCAACCTCGTGCACGCCTGGAACAGCGGCACCGATGAGGCGACCCTGCAGGTGCAGCTCAAGGAAAGCGCCAAGGCCGACCTCGCCGCGGCCAAGGAGCGCCTGCGCGCCCGATTCGCCAAGGAGCTGCCCGGCGTCCGCGCCTCTTTCGAGCCGGCCGACATCGTCAGCCGCGTGATGAGCTTCGGCGCATCCACCCCGATCGAGGTCGCGGTCAGCGGCCCCGGCCTCGCGGACAACCGTGCGCACGCCGAGAAGATCCGCGACGCGATGGCGAAGATCCCCGAACTCCGCGACCTGCAGTTCGCGCAGACCCTCGACTACCCCGTCCTGGAAGTGAACATCGACCGCGAGAAGGCCGGGCGCCTCGGCCTCCGTCACGCCGAGGCCGCGCGTTCCGTCGTCGCCGGCACCTTCTCCACCCGCTTCATCCTGTCCAACTACTGGGCCGACCCCAAGAACGGCGTCGCCTACCAGGTGCAGGTGCAGGTGCCCGCCGCCGCCGTGAAGAGCGCCGAGGACATCGCCAACCTGCCCGTCGGACCCGCCGGCACCGACCGCGGCCCCGTCCTCCTGCGTTCCGTCGCCACCCTGAAGCCCTCCACCGCCGTCGCGCAATATGACCGGTACAACATGCAGCGCCTCGTCACCCTGACCGCCAACTTCCACGAATCGGACCTCGGCACCCTGGCGGAGAAAGTCGACGCCGCCGTGGCCGCCGCGGGCGCCCCGCCCGCCAAGGTGAAGGTCGACGTCCGCGGACAAGTCGCGCCCATGCGCGAGCTGCTGGACGGCCTGCGCACCGGCCTGATTGCCGCCCTCGCCGTCATCGCCCTCCTGCTCACCGCCTCCTTCCAGAACGTGCGCGCCGCCTTCGCCGTACTCGTGCCGATTCCCGCCGTCCTCGCCGGAGGCGCCCTCCTGCTGCTCCTGACCGGATCGACCCTGAACATCGAGAGCTACATCGGACTCATCATGGCCGTCGGCGTCTCCGTGGCCAACTGCATCCTCCTCGTCACCGCCGCGGAGGAACGCCGTCGGGCCGGACTCGCCGCCGACGCCGCCGCCGAAGAGGCCGGCCGCTCCCGCCTACGCGCCGTCCTGATGACCGCCGGAGCCATGCTCGCGGGCATGCTGCCCATGGCTCTCGGCCTGACCGAGGCCGGCGAGCAGACCGCGCCCCTCGGGCGCGCCGTCATCGGCGGCCTGCTCCTCGGCACCCCCGCCACGCTGCTCCTCGTGCCCGCCGCCTACGCCGCGCTCCATCGCGGCCGCGCGGCCCTCTCGCCTTCCCTCGATCCCGACGACCCTTCCAGCACCCACCATGCGCCCCATCAAGCGTGACCTGACGCTCCTCCTCGCCGTCCTGGCGTGCGCCGCCGACGCGGCCGAATTCAAGACGACCGCCCTCGCCAAGGCCGACGTCACGCGCAGCGTCGAGCTCCTCGGCGAAGTGCGCCCGTACCGTCAGGTCACCCTGACCGCCAAGGTCGCCGGCCACGTGAAGACCATGCGCGTCGAGATCGGAGACAAGGTGAAGGCCGGGCAGGTCCTGGCCGAGCTCGAGTCCCCCGAGCTCTCCGCCGACCTCCTCCGCGCCCGGGCCGAATCCTCGCTCGCCGAGCGTGACGCCGCCCGCGCCCGTGACGCCGCGAAGAAGGCGCCCGACCTCGTCGTCAAGCAAGCCCTCGACGCCGCCGAGTCCCGTGCGGCCGCCGCCAAGGCCGAGACCGCGCGTCTCGAGGCCCTCCTCGCCCACGCCCGCATAACCGCGCCTTTCGACGCCACCGTCACGAAGCGCTTCGTCGACGAGGGCGCCTTCGTGCCCGCGGCCACCGGCGCCGCGGCCGGCCAGGCGTCCATCGTCACCCTGACCGACTCCGCCAAAGTCCGCGTGCAGGCCTCCGTGCCGGAATATGAGGCGTCGCTCGTGTCCGTCGGCCAGCCCTTCCTCATCGCCGTCGACACCGCGCGCACCAAGCCCGTCGCGGCCCGCCTGACCCGCCACTCCGAGGCCCTCGACCCCGCCAGCAAGACCCTACTGGCCGAGGCCGAGGTCGCCAACGCCGACGGCGCGCTCAAGGCCGGCATGTTCGCCAAGGTGAAGCTCGGAGTCGAGACCCACGCCGGCGCCTCCGTCCTGCCCCTCTCCGCCATCACCTTCGAGAAGACCACCGCCGTCGCCTTCGTCCTCGAGGACGGCAAGGCCCGCCGACGCGTGCTCAAGCACGGCTTCAACGACGGCGCGAACCTCGAGGTCCTCGAGGGCGTGACCGCCGCGGAGACCGTGATTGTGACCGCCGGCACCTCGCTCGTCGACGGACAGCCCGTGACCATCGCCAAGTGATGCGCGCCCTCCTTCTCATCGCCTGCTTCGCCGCCTCGCTCCGAGCGGAGAAGATCGACCTCCCCGCCGTCCTGCGGCTGGCCGGAGCCGATTCCGTCGAAGTGCGCATCGCGCAGGAGCGCCTGGCCGAGGCCAGGGCTCTCGAGGACGGCACCCTGTGGCAGATGTTCCCCGTCATCGCGCCGGGCATCACCTACCGCAACCATTCCGGACAGCTGCAGGACATCGTCGGCCAGGTCACCGACATCACCAAGAACTCCTTCGGCGCCGGAGCGACCCTCCAGCTCACCCTCGACATCGGCGAATCCACCTACCGTCGCCTCGCGGCCAAGCAGGTGACCCTCGCGGCCGAGCAACGCCTCGAATCCGAGCGCCGACGCATCCTGCTGGCCGCGTCCGAGGCTTATTTCGAACTCAGCGCCGCCCAGGCGGCCGCCGACCTTCAGGATGAGGCCGTCCGCCTCGCTTCCGACCTGCATGGCCAGGTCAAGGCCGCCGTCGCGGCCGGCCTCGCCTCGAAGGGCGACGAACACCGGGCCTTCGCCCAGCTCACCCGGGCGCAGATCCGATGCGAGCAGTCGAGGGACGCCCGCCGTGCCGCGGCCGCACGCCTCGCCGAAGTCGTGCGCCTGCCCGTGCAGGAGGACCTCATGCCGGCCGACCGACGTCCCGTAGCAATCGCCGTGCCGGGCTCCGAGCACAAACTAGACGCCCTCGTGCAAACCGCCCTGGCGAAACGTCCTGAGATCGCCGAGGCCGAACGACTGGACAATGCCGCCCATGAAAACCTTGCCGGCGCCAAGTACGCGCCCCTCTGGCCGACCCTCGGCGCGCAGGTCTTCGGCGGCGGACTGGGCGGAAGCCCGAGCTCGGCCCGGCAGGACTGGGGACGCAGCACCGACACGCAGGTCACCCTCTTCTGGCGCATCGGAGCCGGCGGCCTGCTGGACTCCTCGCGCGTGCGGGCGGCGGAAGCCGCGGCCGCGCAGGGCAAGCTGGGCATCGAGCGCATCCGTGACGCCGTAACCCGCGAGGTCGTGGAGGCCCATGCTTCCGTGCAGACCACTTCGGCGGCCGTCAGGGCGGCCCAGGCCGGACTCAAGTCCGCGGAGGACGGCCTCAAGCTGGCCACCCAGCGGCGCGATTTCGCCGTCGGTGCCGTGATGGAAACCCTGCAGTCCCAGCAGGACGCCGTGCAGGCCCGACTGGAGGCCGTGCGCACCGTCGCCGACCTCAACAAGGCGCGACACCGCCTGAAAGCGGCCGTCGGGGAGTGAACGGGCCGAGGTAGCGATTGCCAATCCTTCCCCTCGGGGCCAAGAATGGCTCTCCCCATGATCCGCCGCATTCTGCCCCTGTTCGGACTGTCCGTCGCCCTTTGCGCCGCCGACCGTCCGATGAACGTCCTCTTCTTCGCCGTCGACGACCTCCGCCCCGAGGTGCTGGCCTCCGGCAGCAACGTCATCCGCACCCCCAACCTGGACCGTATCGCCGCGAAGGGAACCACCTTCGACCGTGCCTACTGCCAGCAGGCCGTCTGCAGCCCCTCCCGTTCGTCCCTGATGACCGGCCGGCGTCCCGACGCCACGCGCGTCTGGGACCTCGAGACCCACTTCCGCGTCGCCCTGCCCGACGCCGTGACCATCGGCCAGCACTTCAAGAACAACGGATACTTCGTGCAAGGCATGGGCAAGATCTTCCACAGCGGGTTTGACGACGCACCGACCTGGTCGACCCCGTGGCAGACTCCGAAGTCATCCCAGTACGCATCCCCCGAGGCCCTCAAGGCCATGCAGGATCCGAAGAACAAGGAAGGCAAGGGACGGGCCCGCGGCCCGGCCGTCGAGTCCGCCGACGTCCCGGACGACACCTACACCGATGGGCGCACCGCGCGCCTAGCCGCCGAGACCCTCGCTGCGCTGAAGAAGAAAGGACAGCCCTTCTTCCTCGCCGTGGGCATGGCCAAGCCCCACCTGCCCTTCGTCGCGCCCAAGAAATACTGGGACCTCTACGACCCCGCCAAGATCTACGTCCCGAAGTTCCAGCAGCTGCCCAAGGACGCCCCCGCCTTCGTCGGCCACACCAACGGCGAGCTCCGCAGCTATTCCGACATCCCCAATGAGGGCCCCATCTCCGATGAACTGGCCCGGCGGCTCCGTCACGGCTACTACGCCGCCACGAGTTACATGGACGCCCAGGTCGGCGTCGTGCTTGACGCCCTCGAGAAGGAAGGCCTGGCCGCCAACACCGTCATCGTCCTCTGGGGCGACCACGGCTGGCAGCTCGGCGAGCACGGACTCTGGCACAAGCACACCAACTTCGAACTCGCCGCCCGCGCGCCCCTGCTGATCAGCGTGCCCGGACAGAAGGCCGCCGGCCGCAAGAGCCTCTCCCTCGCTGAGTTCATCGACATCTACCCCACACTCGCGGACGTGTGCGGACTCCCCAAGCCCAAGGACGTCGAGGGCGTGAGCCTGCGTCCCGTGCTGGATGACGC
>JBJTTY010000063.1:0-6071 GCA_046080425.1 Verrucomicrobiota bacterium | reverse complement strand
GGTCACCGTCGCGCGAGGGTCGGTGACCACGCCCTCCTGACAGTCGCGGAAGAGCAGGGTGGCGCCGCGCTCGAAGCGTCCCGGATCGGAGCGGACGTCCTTCCTTGCCCGGGCGTAGGCCGCGTTGATTGCGTCGGTCGCGATCGGGCACTTCGGCACGTCCACGACGCGCCGCGAGGTGCCGGCGGCGAGGAAGCCGATGGGGAAGTCCGCCCTGCGCGGGGTCATGAAATGCGGAGTGATCTTGGAGCGGTAGGCGTACTGCTTCGGCGAAGGATGGCAGGGGTCGACCTCCGTCCTGATCCCGCCCAGCCGCTCGAAGGCTTCCTGCACCTGACGTCGCTTCCATTCCAGCTGCTGCGGGTACGCGAGGTTCTGGTACTGGCAGCCCCCGCACTCGCCGAAGAGGTCGCAACGCGGCTGCACCCGGTGCGGAGACGGGGTCAGCACGCGCACCAGGTCGCCCCGGGAGAAGTTGGCGGCGTTGTGCCAGATCTTCGCGACGATCTTCTCTCCGGGCAGGGCGCCGGTCACGAACACGACCCAGCCGTCCTTGCGGGCAAGGCCTTCGCCGAGGTTGGTGATCGAGGCGATCTCGAGCTCCACCTCTTGGTGGTAGGTGAAGGGGCCCTCGCGGAACCTGGGCGGCTGTCGGGACTCGGGCATGCCGACAAGGTCTGGTCCGCGGCGACGAGGTCGAGACTTATCCCCGCGCCCCAAGCCCGTCCTTGCGGAGCGGCCGCGCTTCGGGCTCAATGGCCTCGTGTCCGAGGAAGCCATCCAGAGCAGGCAGAATCCGCGCGTCCAGGCGCTGGCCCGCCTGCGCGACCGTGCCGAACGCGACGCCCGCGGGCTCTTCCTGATCGAGGGTCAGCGCGAGCTTTCCCGGGCCCTTGAGCGTGGCGTCGCCATCGAGGAGGCCTAC
Organism: Verrucomicrobiota bacterium; assembly: GCA_046080425.1. GTDB lineage: Bacteria > Verrucomicrobiota > Verrucomicrobiia > Opitutales > UBA953 > UBA953. The sequence goes on along the minus strand of JBJTTY010000063.1, from coordinate 5,146 downwards.
CACTGCCCCGAGATGTTCCGCGGTCCGGAGCAGGCCGAGCTGATCGCGCGCTGCCGGGCCGGCCGGGCCTCGGTCTGCCAGCTCGGGGCCTCGGCGTTCGAGAAGGTCAGCGGACGTGAAGGGCCGGACGGCGTGCTTGGCGTGGCCAGGACCTGGGATTGCTCGCTCGCACGGCTCAGGATCTCGGCCAGCCCCCTCCTGCTCGTCGTCGAATCCGTCGAGAAGCCCGGCAATCTCGGCGCGCTGCTGCGCACCGCGGACTCCGCGGGTTGCGACGCCGTCATCGTCTGCGACCTGGTGACCGATGTCTTCAATCCCAATGTCGTCCGCTCCTCCCAGGGCGCGCTCTTCTCCATGCCGGTGGCCGTCTGCGCCTCGCAGGAGGCCGTCGACTGGATGAAGGCCCACGGCGTGCGTTCGCTGGCGACCTCGCCCGCGGCGACCCAGACTTTCTGGGACGTGGACTGCAAGGGTCCGACCGCGCTGCTGCTCGGTTCCGAGAAGGACGGCCTGAGCGACTTCATGCTGGGTGCCGCGGACGAGAAGATTTCCATCCCCCAGGCCGGCCTTTCCGACTCCCTCAACGTCTCCATGGCCGCGGGCATCGTGCTCTTCGAAGCCCTCCGTCAGCGTCGCCAAAAATAAGGCCGGGCTCGAGGCCCGGCCTTGCTGGAGAGGACTGACGATTCGCTCAGCCGATGGCCTTGGCGACCAGGTCGTCGAGCTTCTTGCCGTCGACGGCGAAGGCGCGGATGCCTTCGGCGGTCTTTTCCGTGGCCATGGCGTCCTCGTTGTGGTGCCAGCGGAATTCCTTCTCGCCCCAGGCCTTGGCGGCTTCGCCTTCGGACTTGGCGGCGGCTTCGTCGAGCGCCTTGGGCACCGCGGCGGAGTCCTTGGAGAGCTCGTCGAGGAGGTTCGGAGCGATGGTCAGGAGGTCGCAACCGCAGAGAGCCTTGATCTGGCCGCTGTTGCGGAAGGAGGCGCCCATGACCTCGGTCTTGATGCCGTTGCGCTTGTAGTAGGCGTAGATGCGGCGGACGGACTGCACACCCGGGTCGTTGGCGCCCGCGGAGGCGGCTTCGTTCCAGTTGGCGCCCTGGGCCTTCTTGTGCCAGTCGTAGATGCGGCCGACGAACGGCGAGATCAGCTGGACCTTGGCGTCGGCGCAAGCGACGGCCTGGGCGAAGGAGAAGAGCAGGGTGAGATTGCAGCGGATGCCTTCCTTCTCGAGTTCGGCGGCGGCCTGGATGCCTTCCCAGGTGGAGGCCATCTTCACCAGGATGCGCTCCTTGGGGATGCCGGCGGCCTTGTAGAGGGCGATCAGTTCACGGGCCTTGGCGACCGTGCCGGCCTTGTCGAAGGAGAGGCGGGCGTCGACTTCGGTGGAGACGCGTCCGGGGACGATCTTGAGGATCTCGGTGCCGAAGGAGATGAGGAGCGCGTCAACGGCGGCCTGGACGCCCTTGCTCCTGTTGTCCTGGGCTGCCTTCTGGAGCAGCGCCTGGTATTCGGGCATCTGGACGGCCTTGAGGATGAGGCTCGGGTTGGTCGTGGCGTCCAGAGGCTTGAAGGCCTTCATGGCGGCGAAGTCGCCCGTGTCGGCGACGACCTTGGTGTGCTGGCGGAGCTGCTCGAGGGCGTTCATGGTGAGGACGTCCGAGGTTGTGGGGCCCGCCCGGGTTGTCCAGCCCGTCCCGGCGTCCGCCGTCTCCGCTTGTTTCCGGGCCGGCCTCGCACAGATTGCCTTCCATGCGCATCAAGGTCCGGGACGCACTGGCGGCCGAATCTCCCCTCGGCGGGATCACGGTCAGCGGCTGGGTGCGGACCCGCCGCGACGCCAAGGGCTTCTCCTTCGTCGAGATCAATGACGGCTCCTGCCTGCGCAACCTGCAGGCCGTCGTCGACCATGCCGTCCCCGGGGCGGAGGCCTTGGGCACCGTGCTCACCGGCGCGTCGGTCTCCGTGGACGGCGAGCTCGTGCCTTCGCCCGCCAAGGGCCAGCGCTGGGAGCTGCGCGTCTCCGCCTTCCGTCTGGTCGGCGAGGCGGACGCGACCTTTCCCTTGCAGAAGAAGGGGCACACGGCGGAGTTCCTGCGCACCATCCCGCACCTGCGGGCGCGCACCAACCGCATCGCCTCCTCCCTGCGGGTGCGCAGCCGGCTGGCCATGGCCGTGCACGAGTTCTTCCAGGCGCGCGGCTTCGCCTACGTGCACACCCCGGTGATCACCGCCAGCGACTGCGAGGGCGCGGGCGAGCTATTCCGCGTGACCACCCTCGACCCCGCCGCCCCGCCGAAGTCTCCCGACGGCTCGGTCGACTGGGCCGCCGACTTCTTCGCCCGTCAGGCCTTCCTGACCGTCTCGGGTCAGCTCGAGGCCGAGACCCTCGCCTGCGCCCTGGGCGACGTCTACACCTTCGGCCCGACCTTCCGTGCCGAGAATTCCCAGACCAGCCGTCACGCCAGTGAGTTCTGGATGATCGAGCCGGAGATGGCCTTCTGCGATCTCGCCGGTGACATGGACTGCGCCGAGTCCCTGGTGAAGCACCTCGTGCGGGCGGCCCTCGAGCGTTGCCCCGAGGAGCTCGAGTTCTTCAACGCCTACGTCGACAAGGGCCTGTTGGAGCGCCTCAGGCTGGTCGCCGATCGGCCTTTCACCCGCATCACCTACGGCGAGGCCGTCGACCTCCTCCTCGCCTCCGGCCGACCGTTCGAGTATCCCGTGAAGTGGGGCGACAACCTGCAGTCCGAGCACGAGCGGTGGCTGACCGAGGAGCGCTTCGGCGGCCCTGTGACCGTCCGCGACTACCCGGCGGCGGCGAAGCCCTTCTACATGCGCCAGAACGACGACGGACGCACCGTGTCCGCGATGGACGTGCTCGTGCCCGGCGTGGGCGAGATCGTCGGCGGCAGCCAGCGCGAGGAGCGGCCGGATCGCCTCGAGGCCGCGATGCGCGCGCACGGACTGGATCTCGAGGCCTACCGCTGGTACCTCGACCTGCGTCGTTACGGCACCGTGCCGCACGCCGGCTTCGGCCTCGGCTTCGAGCGCATGCTCATGTTCGTGACCGGCGAGGGCAACATCCGCGACGTGACCGCCTATCCCCGCACCCCGGGGCACGCCTGACCCTTCAGCGGGCGCCGGCGATCTCGAGCAGCGCGCGGGACGTCGCGCAGTTGTGTCGGACCATCTGGAGCGTCCGTTCCGCGGCCTTGCCGTCGGAGCTCGTGCGGGCCGGCGTCAGGATCGGCGTGGTCGAGGCCGCCATGCCGAGCGCGTTGCCGCGGTCGTCGAGCACCGGGCCGCCGCTCGATCCGCCGCCGTAGTCGGCTGAAATCTGCATGAAGACCGCGCCCTGCCGTTCCGAGCCTTCCATGCGGGCGTAGCGCGTGAGGATGCCGTCGGTGAGGCAGCCGAAGCCGTTGGACGGATTGCCATAGCAGAGCACCCGCGTGCCGGCGGGCGCGTCGTCGCGCAGCGGCAGCGCCTTCAGCGGCGCGCCTCCGGCGAGGTCGACCCGCAGCAGCGCCACGTCATGGGAGCGGCGGGCGGCGAGCACCTCGACCACCGGGAGGAAGCGGCCGTCATGCGTGAGGGCGCCCATCGCCTCCGCGTTCTCGTGGGCCGCCACGTGATGGTTCGTCGCGATCACCCCGGACGCGTGGACCGCGAATCCGCTCGACCAGCTCGGGTGCCAGCGGTCGCACTTGCCGCATTTGTGGACCGAGCAGATGAGCACGCCCGCTTCGGCGGCACGCAGGTATGAGGCCTCGGGCGCGATCGCGGAAGCGCCAGCCGCCGGGAGCTCGAGCCGACGTTCGGAGCGCGTGCGCGCGCACTGCCGCAGACGTTCCTCCTTGCGCAAAGGAGAGCCGGCCTGGGCGAGCGCGACGGTCGAGCGTTCCAGCTTCTGATAGATCGCACGGTCATCGGCGGCGTGATCCACGTCGGAGCCCGGAGGCGCGGCCGCGATCAGCAGCGAAAACAGGAGTGCGGTGCCCATGGAGCCCATCCTGCATCATGCCGCCTACGTTTCCAGCGTGACCCTTGCGCGGTTCGGAGGGAATTCCAACGACGGGAATGGGCGCGGGGCAGGCCGGGGCAGGGGAATTGCCGACCCTCTGTTTGCTAAAAAATAGTTAAAAAAATAAGTATCTATCATAAACCTATGAATAGCATTGATTTAGTTAAAATACATGACCTGTGAAAAATTCAAAAAAATCTTGAATTGGGCCATTAAAATGCCCAATCTTGGACTTCCTTCACTCGTTGAAGGACGTTCATTGGATCGTTCGGTGCGCTGAAGAGGCGATTTCCAGAAATCCCCTCAAAGTAGAAAAAAGGCGTTGACCAAGCTTCAGTCGCCTTCACCGTCCGCCCTCCCTTCCTTCATCGGAAGGCCCCTTCCGGTTCTTTGAGAGTTCATTTTTTTGTGCGACAATACGGTCTACCGTAAAGTCAACCTTACACCTGGTGAACCCGGCGATATGGATCGCGGGTTCCCAAAAAGAAAACGCGATTTTCAATATCTCCGGTGTTCACAAGGAACTTGAGAAAAAATAGTTCGGATCCCAGGATCCGGACCTTCAAACGCCTGCTTCGGCAGGATTTTTGGAGAGTTTGATCCTGGCTCAGAGTGAACGCTGGCGGCGTGGTTAAGACATGCAAGTCGAGCGACAGCAGCAATGCTGGAGCGGCAAACGGGTGCGTAACACGTGAGCAATCTGCCCTTAAGACTGGAATAGCCCTGGGAAACTAGGATTAATACCGGATGTGGACGGGTCAGGCATCTGACCTTATCCAAAGCTTGTAACGGCGCTTAAGGAGGAGCTCGCGGCCTATCAGCTAGTTGGCGAGGTAACGGCTCACCAAGGCTAAGACGGGTAACTGGTCTGAGAGGATGATCAGTCACACTGGAACTGAGACACGGTCCAGACACCTACGGGTGGCAGCAGTTTCGAATCGTTCACAATGGGGGCAACCCTGATGGCGCGACGCCGCGTGGGGGATGAAGGTCTTCGGATTGTAAACCTCTTTCAGTAGGGAAGAAGCGAAAGTGACGGTACCTAAAGAAGAAGCACCGGCTAACTATGTGCCAGCAGCCGCGGTAATACATAGGGTGCAAGCGTTGTCCGGAATTATTGGG
>JBJTTY010000062.1:0-18733 GCA_046080425.1 Verrucomicrobiota bacterium | reverse complement strand
GGCCTCGGCGACGCGTTCGCAGGCCTGCTTAGGGCCCTTGTCAGCCAGGGTCTCCACCCGGCCGGAGCCGAGCACGCTGCCGTCCTCATTGACGACGCCGAAGGCGAACTTCGTGCCGCCGAGGTCGAAAGCCAGTACTTTACTCATGAGGGAAGGAGAGAGGGGTCAGTCGCGGGCCGGACGGTCGAAGTCGTCCTGGAGGCGCACGACGTCGGTGAGGTCAGGCGTGGAGACTTCGATGAGCACGCTGTCCTCCAGCGCCTCGAATCGGTGGATGGTGCGGACGGGGATGTGGACGGACTGACCCGGGGTCCAGACGTGCTCGTCCGCCGGCCCGACGTCGCCCGCCGCGGGCGAGGCGGAACCGGAGGGCGGACGGAAGGTGAGGCGCACGCGGCCCGAGAGGAGGTAGAGGGTCTCGGTCTTGCGTTCGTGATACTGCAGGCTGAGCCGTCGGCCGGCCTTCACCTCGAGCACCTTGCCGGCGTAGGCGGGCTGATCGGCGAACCAGATCTCGCGCCCCCAGGGCTTGGAGACGATCTTGGGGGCGTGCAGCGGGCCGGACATCGGGAACGCAGAGTCAACCGAACGCGCTCACCCTAGCAAATCAGAAAGGAAGTCGGACTGACCGGCGGCCCGGCCGAGCGGGCTGATGAGCCCCGGTCCCTCGGCGGAGGCCCGACCGACCTCGGGGCCGACGCGATGCACGGCGAGGGATCCGTCGGGCGCGGTGCGGGCCAGGGCGGCGAAGTCATCCGGCGAGAACGGCCGCCCGGAAAGCCAGGCGCGCCGGGCCTCGCCCATGAGCAGCACCGGCATCCGCGAGTGGACCCCGGCAGCCTCACGATTGGGAGCGACGGTCACGACGCAGAACGTGCGGCGGGGCGAAGCGCCCTCCGTGACCGACCAGAGTCCGGCGAGGGCGAGCGGTCCGCCGTCGGCCGCGCGGAAGTAGTGGGGGATGCGCGCACGTCCTTCGACGCTCCATTCGTAGTATCCGTCGACGGGCACGAGGCAGCGGCGCAGCCCGGCGGCCTCACGGAAGGTCGGCTTGTCGTAGGCGCTTTCGGCCCGGGCGTTGGCGTGGCCCTCATCCCGTCCGCCTACGGCTCGACGCGGTCGGAAGCCCCAGAGAACGGGCTCCGCCAAGGTCACGCCGTCCTCAGCCCTCACCGTCACCACCGGCGTGCCGGGCGTGACGTTGTAGCGCGGCGCGGCCACGGGGGCCTCGGCGCCGAGCTCCCGGACGATCTCCGCCCAGCGGCCGAACTGGGTCACCCGACCGCACATCGCCCTGGCCCGTTCAGTAACGGGGGGGGACGGGCGGAGGCGCGGACTTCATGCCACCCGACCGCAGTCCGTTCAGGATGAGGAGGTTGAGCATGTGCATCACGCCGAGCACGACAACCACGATGCCGATCTTCCAGCTAAGGTGCTCCGCCACCACGAGGGGGCGCTCCGGCCGCGAGCCGGTGGCGAGGAAGAGCAGCATGAATCCGAAGTTCACCAGGTAGAAGCCGACGATGAGCAGGTGGTTCACCGAGTCGGCCATCTCCTCGCGGCCGTGGAAGGCGTCGACGAGGAACGTGCGGCCGTTGCGGAAGAGGGTGCGGCCGACGAGCACGGTGATGACGATGGCGACGACGAAGTAGATGCCGTACTCCCAGAAGCTGAGGGGGTCGGTGACGTCGGTGCTCACTTCTTCGACCTGGGCGAGGATGCGTTGCATGGTGGTGGTATGTTTCTCGGGTGGAAAGATCGGGGCAAGCCCTCACCAGTGCGGCGGGCGCTCATCGGCCGGGGGTCCGGAATCCTCGCCGCCGGCCTGCTGCTTGAGACGCGCCTCGGCGCGGGCGAGACGTTCGGAAACGCGGGCGACCTCGCGCGTGAGCTCGAGCATGGCGCGGTCCTGCTGTTCGACGTGCCGCTGCAGGAAGGCGATCTTCTCCTCGAGCGGCTTCAGGTCCATGCGCCGAGACTGCGGGCGGACGGCTCCGGACGCAATCCTAGGCGAGCCGATCGGAAGGAATGACCGAAGGCAGTCCGACCCTGAGGAGCTGACGATGATAATGATGGCGAATCTCCGCTTCCGGTGAGTCCGAGAGAGGTCCGGTGATGAAGCATGCGTCGGGGGGCGGCTCCGTCATGGACTTCCCGATCACGCGCACCCGGTCGCCTGCCGTCACGAATTCGGCGAAGACGTCCTCCGTCTGCTCCTCGCAGAAGGCGGCGTCGCGGGCGACGCGCTCGATCAGCCGGGGATCATGGGAAGGGTCGACGCTCACGATCCAGACATGCCGCATCGCCACGAGCGCGTCGAGGACGCGGACGCACTCGGCCGGATCGGCGTCGGCGGAGAGACGGAAATAGGACCGCCCCGGGCCGTAGGTGAATCGTCGCGGAGAGCGCACGAACGTTCCGGGCGCTCCCATGGGAACGGGCGTCTCGACCGCCGTGACCGCCGCGCGCAATCCGGCCTCGGTCCATTCGCCGCAAGCGGGCGTCGGCGGCGGCGGCAGATCGGCGGAAGGCGGCGCGTTGAGGTCGAGCCGCGGGACGGAGTCGAACGTCTTCGCCGCCTCCTGCAGCGCGCGCCCGTCGAGTCCATGGAATGACACCCTGTCGCAGGCGGACAGATGCGGCGAGATCGAGGAAAGGTCGCTGCAACGGCGAGGTGTCCTCCGGCCGAGGGCGGCGTCAAGCTCGGAGGTCGGACTGACGGCGCCGATGAAAATCACCTGCGCCGACGGAAGCACGGCGGCGCAGACGGCGGCGAGCGCCTGGTCGGCCGAAGGCGTGATCACGACCGCGCCGGTCACCCCGACGTCTGCCCCGAGGTCGGGCGAAGGGAATGCCGCGACGGCCGGATCGCCCGCCGCCGCACGGGCAAGGCTCACGCCCAGGGGCGGGAGCACCCAGGAGACCATGGCGGCCCGGCGAAGCGAGGCCGGGGCGGCGCCGCCTTGGTCACGCACCCAGCGGCGGAGGTCGCGGGCCGCCGCGAAGGACCCGTCCCGAACGGCCAGCCGACGGGCTAGCCCGGCCCGCGGTTCGCCCCTGTCGGCGGCATCCGCCCCGCCCGTTCGGGCATCTTCACGCTGGAGGGCCATTCCACCATCTTCACCTTCTGGGGCCGGAGGTGAAGCCGGGACCTTCACCTTCATGGGCGGCATTTGGCGTTGAGAACCGCTCCATAAACTATGAGAAATCCTTTCCCATGGAAGATAACCAGGACAAAGCCCCTGAGGAGCAGTCCGTGCTCGCCGTCCGGGCGCGCAAGGGGTTCTGGCGCCGGATCGGCGGCGAGGGCCTGACCGTCTCGCTCGCGGTGCACCTGCTGCTCATCCTGCTCGCGGCCTTCTGGGTCGTGGCGACGGTCACCACGGCGGCCAAGCGCGACCCCGACTCATTCTCGACCGGCGCGGGCGGGGGCAACGGAGGCGAGCGCAACACCAAGGACCGGCAGAAGACCAAGCCGCGCAACGTGAAGGCGATGACGAAGTCGCCCACGCGGATCACCTCCAAGAGCGCGACCAACCCCCTGGCCGTCGCGGCCCTGCCGCCGGCCCCCATGAGCCCCGTGACGGGCGGGCTCCTCTCTGGCTCCGGCTCGAAGGGCTTCGGCGGGGGCGCCGGCGGCGGCATCGGCGCGGGCATGGGCGCCGGACGCGGCGGACGCAACTTCGTCTCGATGTTCGGGGCCCGCGGAGGCTCCGGCACGCTCGACGGCATGATCGGCACGTTCTACGACATCAAGCAGACCAAGGACCGGAAGCCGACGGCTTCGATGTCGGGCCCCGGCGCCATCCCCGCCTACCGCAAGGTCATCCAGTCCTTCGTCGACGGCGACTGGAGCGCGTCGCGCTTCTCATCCTTTTATCGCGCGCCGGAACAGCTGATCAGCACGCAGCTGTGGATTCCCTCCCAGGCCGCGGACGCCGCGCCGAAGGCCTTCGACGTGGAGAAGGAGGTCAAGCCCTCGCGTTGGGTGGTCCACTACCGCTGCATGGTCGAGCCGCCGAGCTCGATGCCCTTCAGGTTCGTCGGCTCCGGCGACGACTGGCTGCTGGTGCGCTGGGACCGCAAGATCGCCCTCGACGACGGCTACGAGCGCATCGAGCTCGGCGGCGACAACCGCTACAAGGACTTCGGGCAGACCTGCACCGACGAATTCAAGATCGACCGGCGGCCAGGCTCGCTCAACCGGCTGCGGGCCGGACCCTGGATCAGGCCGGTCAAGGGTCAGAAGGTGGCCTTCGAGGTCCTGATGGGCGAGACGCCGGGAGGGGTGTTCGACATGTACCTGGCGATCGAGCCCGCCAAATCGGAGACGACGAAGAACGGCAAGTTCGAGGGCGCAGGCCGGCTCAAGCTGTTCCGCTGCGGCACGGGTCCCCTGCCCTCGGCGGTGCTCAGCGCAAAGCGCGGTCTCGACATCGACATGACCGCGAGCGACTGGATCTTCAAGGCGACGCGGGACGTGAACGCGACGACGATCCGCTAGGCGAGCCCGTAGAACTTGGCGCAGTTGGCGCCGAAGAGTCCGTCGCGCTCCACCTGCGAGAGACCGCGGGCGTAGTCGTCGACCAGGCGGAAGGTCCGCTCGTAGCTGCCGGCGAAGAGGCAGACGGGCCAGTCGGAGCCCCACATGAGACGCGCGGGCCCGAAGGCCTCGAAGACGACGTCGAGATACGGATGCAGGTGCTCCGGGCGCCAGGAACGATGGTCAGCCTCGGTGATCATGCCGGAGACCTTGCAGTGGACATGGGGAAGCTTCGCGAGACGGCGGAGCTGCGACTTCCACGGCTCGATGACACCGTCCTTGACGTGCGGCTTGGCGATGTGATTGAGGACGAAGGGCTGATCCGGGAACGCCTCGGCGAGTCGGATCGCCGCTTCGAGCTGCCTAGGGTAGATCAGAATGTCATAGGTCAGCCCGTGCTCGCGGAGCTTGGAGACGCCCCGCTGGAAATCCTTGCCGAGCATGAACGCGTCGTCCGGCTCGTCTTGGACCACGTGGCGCACGCCGACGAATTTCGGATGTGCGGCGAGGCGCGCGAGGTCGGCCTCGACGCGATCCGAACGCAGGTCGACCCAGCCGACGACGCCCTTCACCCCTGCGTGCTTGTCCGCGAGGGACAGCAGCCAGTCCGATTCGGCGACCGTCTGCCGCGCCTGAACCGCCACCGAGCCGTCCAGACCGAGAGGCACCTGAAGCGAGGCCAGGTCGTCCGGCAGCCAGCTGCGATGCAGCGGGGAGCCGGCCGGAATCCAGGGATACTGCGCCGCGTCGTAGGACCAGAAGTGCTGGTGGGCGTCGAGACGCATGCCGTCAGGTCAGGTCCACGATCGCCTTGATCACGCCCGACTCCGGCTTCAGCCAGCCCGGGAAAGCCGTGATGAGGTCGTCGAACTTCGCGTGGTGCGTGATCCAGGGCCGCGTGTCGATGACGCCCTCCTCGATGAGGCGGATGATACGGACGAAGTCCTTCGAGAGCGCGTTGCGGCTGGCGAGGATCGTCAGCTCACGGCGATGCAGGTGCGGCGCATGGGGGAAGACCAGGTCCTGCTGCGTGATGCCCACGTAGACCACCCGGGCCGCGAAGGCCGCGTAGGCGAAGCATCCCGTCATCGAGCGGCTGCTGCCCGTGGCGTCGATGACGACGTCGGCGAGCTGGCCGTCCGTGAGCGCCTCGAGTGCGGCGAGTTCCGAGCCGTCACCCTTGGCGAGCACGACCCCGTCGACCTTCATCACTTCCGTGCAGAACTTCAGGCGGTCGGCGTTCATGTCCATGACCACGCAGCGCGCCCCGGAGACCTTGACGAACTCGACGGCGGAGAGCCCGATGGGCCCGGCCCCGATGACGAGGACCGTCTCCCCGGCCTTCGGAGCGGCGCGGTCGACGGCGTGGCAACCGATGGCGAGCGTCTCGACGAGCGCCAGCTGGTCGTAGGTGAGCTTCGTCGAGACGTGCAGCTTGCGGGCCGGCAGGAGGAAGCGCTCGGCCATGCCGCCGTCGCACATCACGCCGAGCGTCTGGTGCTTCTCGCAGCAGTTGGTGAACCCGCGTCGGCAGCTGTAGCACTTCTGGCAGTTGATGTAGGGCTCGACCGAGCAGCGGTCGCCCGGCCTGACGTCCGTCACGCCGGCCCCGACCGAGAGCACCTCGACACCCAGTTCATGTCCGGGGACGCGGGGGTAGGAGTAGAAGGGCATCTTGCCCAGGTAGCCGCCGTAGTCCGTGCCGCAGATGCCGACGCGGTGCACGCGCACGACGGCCTCGCCCGGACCGGGCGCGGGCGGCTCGGGAGCGTCGAAGAACCGGAATTCCTGCGGACGCTCGAGGACGACGGCCTTCATGGGCTCAGTTGTTCTCCTTCAGCCCCTCGAGGTGGCCGACGTTGCGCACCGGCGCGAAGATCGCCCGGACCTCGGCGAGCAGCTCGCGGTCGATCGGCTCCTCGGCCCACTTGGCCCAGTTGCGGATGTTGGCGGGGTTGGCGCTGCCGGAGACAGTCGTCGTGATGTCCTCGTTCTGCAGGCAGAACTGCAGCGCGAGCTTGGCGATGTCGACCCCCTTGGCGGCGCAGTGGGCGGCGGCCTTGCGCGCGGCGGCCTTCACGTCCTCCGGCTCCTTGAGCCAGGCGGGCAGCGGAGCGTTGGTGAGCAGGCGGGCGCTGAACGGACCGGCGTTCATGACACCCACGCCCTTGGCCTTGAGGTAGGGCACGGTCTCGTCGGCGAAGCGGGTGTTCTGCAGCGTGTACTGGTTGTAGCTGAGGACGCAGTCGACGTCGGCCTGGTCGCAGATGAAGCGGAAGATCTTCTGGGGGTAGCCGCTGAAGCCGAGGGCGCGGATCTTGCCGGCCTGCTTCGCCTTGCGCAGCGCGGGGATGGTCTCGTCGACGATCTGCTGCATCGGCACGAACTCGATGTCATGGCAGAGCGCGATGTCGATGTGGTCGGTGCCGAGACGGTGCAACGAGACGTCGATGCTCTCCGCGACGCGCTTCGCGCTGAAGTCGAAGTGGCTGATGTCGTAGCGGCCGACCTTGGTGCTGAGCACGTAGCGGTCGCGGGGGACGCCGCGGAGCGCGATGCCGAGCAGGACCTCCGACATCCCGCGTCCGTAGAAGGGCGCGGTGTCGATGTAAGTGAGGCCGCAGTCGAGCGCGACCTGGACGGACTTGAGGGCGTCGTCGAGCGCGACGCTGCGGAACTCCTGCCCGAGCGACGAGGCGCCGAAGCTGAGGACGGGGAGGCGGATGCCGGTCTGGCCGAGGAGGCGGGTCTTCATGGAAGGAAGGTCAGGCGGTGCGGCAGCCGACGGTGAGGAGGACGTTGCCCCAGAGGGCCTGGTCGCCAGTCTGGACGGTCAGGATGTGGTCGGGGGATTCGACGGCCTTGTAGAAATCCCATTTCAGGACCGGCTGCAGCTCCAGCCTGAGTCCGGCGGCGGCGATCTCCTTGCGGAAATCGGCCCAGACGGGCGGCTCGCCCTTCTGCGCGTAGGCGTCGTCGGCGGGGATGCCCATCGTGTTGACCGCGTCGACGGGGACGGCGCTGAGCACCGCGCGCAGCACCTGCGCGACGGTCGGGATACCCGGCGAGAGGTTGAGTGAGACCAGCTCGGCGTTGGGTCCGCGCTTGGTCCAGGCGGGGTAGTTGCCGTCGGCGATGAGGATGACCGAGTGGTGTCCGGCGCGGGCGAGCACCTCGGAGATCTTGGGGTGGATGAGCTGGTGCTTGAGCATGGTCTTAGCGGGGCAGATGGGCGTGGAAGGACTGCATCGTCCGGGCGGAGGCGGCCTCGGAGTCGGGCAGGGGCAGGACTTCGGCGGAAAGGTAGCCTTCATAACCGATCTCGCGCAGTGCGGCGACGACCGGCGCGACGTCGGTGTGGCCGAAACCGACCGCCCGGCGGTCGCTGTCGGCGAAATGGACGTGGCCGACGTGGCGGCCGCAGGCGCGGAGCGTCCCGGCGAGCGAGACCTCCTCGATGTTCATGTGGAAGAGGTCGCAGAGCAGCCTCACGTTGGCGATGCCGCGGGACTCCAGGAACCGCGCGGCGTCGAGCTGGCGGTTGAGCAGGTTGGTCTCGTAGCGGTTGAGCGGCTCGTAGAGGAGCGGCACGCCGTGGCGCGAGGCGTGGGCGCCGAGGTCCGTGAGGGCTTCCGCCAGCCAGTCCAGGGCCCGGTCGCGGGAGACCTCGCCTTCGGCCTTGCCCTGCATCGAGCCGATGATGGCGGGCGCCTTGAATTCCCCGCCCAGGTCGATGACCGCGCGGATGAACTCCCGGGCCTCCTTGCGGACGGAGGCGTCGGCGTGCGTCAGGTGCCACCTGTGGACCAGCCAGCCGCCGCCGGTGCCGAAGGCCGCGACCCCGAGGCCGTGGCGCTCGAGCAAGGCCCGGAGGGCCGAACGGTCGACTGCGGCGGCGGACGGGGCGAAGACCTCGAGCGCATCGAACCCGTGGCGAGCGGCGGACGCGGCGGCGGCCTCCAGTCCGTCCCAGTGGACGAACGGTCCGCCCCGGGCCTGGGCGACGAGAGAGACCGTGACCGCGGATCTAATCACACGGCAGAAGATGCCCCGCTCGGGAGGAGGGGCAAGTTCCGCTTGGCGCGCGTAGGCCGATTAACGGCGGACGGGCACCGAGAAACGGCGGGTCAGTCCGTCAGGCCCGGCGAGGATCGGCCCTTGATGAGGCGCTGCACCGCGGCGAACCGCAGGATCTGCTCCATCTTGGCGAGCTCGGCGGGGTCGACGTCCTTCTGGCCGCGGGCGGCGGCGACCGCGGCGCGGGCGCGCTCCTCGGCCGTCTCGATCGCCTTGAGGTCGATCTTGGCCTCGTCGATGGCGGCCTCGGTGACAACCGAGACCTTGTCGGCGAGGACGCGGGCGAAGCCCTTGTCGACCGCGAGACGGACCACCTTGCCGTCGGCCTGCGTGAGCACGACCTCCCCGGCGGCGATGAGCGTGGTGATCGGCTGGTGTCCGGGCAGGACGCCGATGACGCCCATGGAAGTGGGCAGGTTCACGAGCGCGGCCGCGCCCTGGAAGGCGCGCCGGTCAGGCGTGACGATCTCGACCGTGAGCGGCATGCGTTCAGGCGGACTTGGCCTTCGCCTTCTCGGCGGCGGCGAGCACCTCGTCGATGCCGCCCTTCATGTAGAAGTCGTTCTCGTTCACCGCGTCGAGCTCGCCGGAGAGGATCATCTCGAAGCCGCGGATGGTGTCCTCGAGCGAGACGTACTTGCCGGGCGAGCCGGTGAAGACCTCGGCCACGTGGAAGGGCTGCGAGAGGAACTTCTGCACCTTGCGGGCACGGAACACGACCAGCTTGTCGTCGGGGGAGAGCTCGTCGAGGCCGAGGATCGCGATGATGTCCTGGAGGTCCTTGTAGCGCTGGAGGAGTCCCTGGACGCCGCGGGCCACCTTGAAGTGGCGATCGCCGACGACCTCGGGCGCGAGCGCCGTGGACGTGGAGGAGAGGGGGTCGACGGCCGGGTAGATGCCGAGCTCGGCGATACGGCGCTCGAGCACGACGGTGGAGTCGAGGTGCGCGAAGGTGTTGGCGGGGGCGGGGTCGGTGAGGTCGTCCGCCGGGACGTAGACGGCCTGGAAGGACGTGATCGAGCCCTTGGTGGTCGAGGTGATGCGCTCCTGGAGGTTACCCATCTCGGAGGCGAGCGTCGGCTGGTAGCCCACCGCGGAGGGCGAGCGGCCCAGCAGCGCGGACACCTCGGAGCCAGCCTGCGAGAAGCGGAAGACGTTGTCGACGAAGAGGAGCACGTCGCGGTTCTGCTCGTCGCGGAAGTACTCGGCCATGGCGAGGGCGGAAAGCGCGACGCGCATGCGGGCGCCGGGGGGCTCGTTCATCTGGCCGTACACCAGGGCGACCTTGGACTTGGAGAGGTCCTTCTGGTCGATGACGCCCGCCTCGGACATCTCATGGTAGAGGTCGTTGCCCTCGCGGGAGCGCTCACCGACGCCGGCGAAGACGGAGAAGCCGCCCTGCTTCATGGCGATGTTGTTGATCAGCTCCATGATGACGACGGTCTTGCCGACGCCCGCGCCGCCGAAGGCGCCGACCTTGCCGCCCTTCACGAAGGGGCAGATGAGGTCGATGACCTTGATGCCGGTGGGCAGGAGCTCGGCCGAGGTCTTCTGCTCGGTGAGGGGCGGAGGCTGGCGGTGGATGGGGTAGCGCTTGGCGGCCTTGACGTCGCCGCGCTCGTCCACGGGGTCGCCGGTGACGTTGAAGATGCGGCCGAGGACGCCCTCGCCGACGGGCACGGTGATGGCCGCGCCGGTGTCGAGCGCGGAGGTGCCGCGGACGAGGCCTTCGGTGGTCGTCATCGCGACGGTGCGCACGAGGCCGGAGCCGAGGTGCTGCTGCACCTCGAGCGTGAGGCGGGTGGGCCGGCCCTCGGCCTTGTAGTCGACCTGGACGGCGTTGTAGATCTCGGGGACCTTGTCGGCGGGGAATTGGACGTCGACGACGGCGCCGAGGACCTGGGTGATCGTTCCGGTGGTGCTCATAATAGTGATAAGGGGGAAGGGGTTACTGGGAGGAGGCGCCGGCGGTGAGCTCGAGGATCTCCTGGGTGATGGCGGCCTGGCGGGCCTTGTTGTACTCGAGCGAGAGCGCGGCCGCGATCTTCTTGGAGTTGTCGGTGGCGGCCTTCATCGCGACCATGCGCGCGCTGTGCTCGGAGGCCTTGGACTCCAGCACGGCCTGGTGGACGGCCTGCTTGAAGAAGAGCGCGGGCAGCTCGGCGAGGATCTCGGCGGGCGAGGGCTCGAAGATCATGTCGCGGGAGTCCTCGACGGCGTGTCCGGCGGGCAGCCCGAGACGGTCGCGGAACTCACGGGCCTGCTTGGCGAGGGCCTCGGCGGGCAGGAGGCGCTGGAGGCGCGGGGCCTGCACGAGGGTGTTCTTGAAGTGGGCGTAGAGCACCTCGACGGTGTCGACCTTGCCGTCGAGGAAGGCCTTGAGGAGGTATTCGGCGGCGGGGCGGACCTCGCTGAAGTTCGCGCGGTCGCTGACGGTGAAGTCGGCGAGCAGGTCGCGACCCGAGCGGGCGAGGGCCTGGCGGCCCTTGCGGCCGACGGTGACGAAGGCGGCGTCGCGGATCTCGGAGGCGGCGCGGATGAGGTTGCTGTTGAGGGCGCCGCACATGCCCTTGTCGGGCGTGATGAGCAGGATGCCGCGCACGCGCACCGGGCGCGGGGTCAGCAGCGGGTGGGTCTGCTCGCCGACCTTGGCCGCGGCGGTGTCGAGGATCTCGCCGATGAGCTCGGCGTAGTCACGGCTGGCCTTGGCGGCGTCCTGCGCGCGCTTCATCTTGGAGGACGCGACGAGCTGCATGGCGCGGGTGATCTGTCCCGTGCTCCTGACCGACTTGATGCGGTTGCGGATCTCGCGGAGTCCCTTGGGCATGGCGTGCGTTCAGCGGGGAGGGATCAGGCCTTGAAGGAGCGCTTCCAGACGTCGCAGGCGGACTTCAGCTCGGCGGCCATCGCGTCGTCGATCTTCTCGCCGACGCGGATGCGGGCGAGGGAGGCGGGCTTGGCGGACTCGAGGTGCGTCTGCAGTCCGGCGGCGGCGGCCTGGACGGACTTCACGGCGACGTCGGAGAAGAAGCCGTTCTGCATGGCCCAGATGAGCGCGACCTGGATTTCGGCGGACTTGGGCGCGTTCGGGGGCTGCTTGAAGAGCTCGACGAAGCGGTCGCCCTTGTCGAGGACGCCCTTGGTCTGCGCGTCGAGGTCGGAGCCGAACTGCGCGAAGGCGGCCAGCTCGCGGTACTGGGCGAGCTCGCCCTTCACCTTGCCGGCGACCTGCTTGAAGGCCTTGATCTGCGCGGCGGAGCCGACGCGCGAGACGGAGAGGCCGACCGAGACGGCGGGTCGGATGCCCTGGTTGAAGAGGTCGGTCTGGAGGAAGACCTGGCCGTCGGTGATCGAGATGACGTTGGTCGGGATGTAGGCGGACACGTCGCCGGCCTGCGTCTCGATGATGGGCAGCGCGGTGAGCGAGCCCTTGCCGGCGAGGCGCGCGGAGCGCTCGAGGAGGCGGGAGTGGAGATAGAACACGTCGCCCGGGTAGGCTTCGCGGCCGGAGGGGCGCTTCAGGATCAGGGAGATTTGGCGGTAGGCGGCGGCGTGCTTGGAGAGGTCGTCGTAGACGATGAGCGCGTCATGGCCGTTCTCCATGAACCATTCGCCGATGGCCGTGCCCGAGAAGGGCGCGAAGACCTGGTTGGCGGCGTTGTCCGCGGCGGGGGCGGCGACGACCACGCAGAACTCGAGGGCGCCGGCGCGCTCCAGGGTGCCGATGGTGCGGGCGATGGAGGAGTTCTTGGCGCCGACGGCGACGTAGATGGAGTAGACGGGGCGGAAGTTCTTGTCGCCCGAAGCGAGGCCGACGCGGTTGGCGTTGGCCTGGTTGATGATGGTGTCGATCGCGATGGTGGTCTTGCCGGTCGCGCGGTCGCCGATGATGAGCTCGCGCTGGCCGCGGCCGATCGGGATCATGGCGTCGATGGCCATGATGCCGGTCTGCATCGGCTGGTCGACGGACTTGCGGGGCATGATGCCCGGAGCGATCTTCTCGACGGGGTAGCGCTCCGTGGACTGGAGGGGGCCCTTGCCGTCCACGGGATTGCCGAGCGCGTCGACGACGCGACCGAGCAGGCCCTTGCCGACGGGGACGGAGAGGAGGCGGCCGGTGGTCTTGGCCTCCATGCCTTCCTTGAGCCTGGAGATGTCGCCCATGACGACGCAGCCGACGGTGTCCTCGGCGAGGTTGAGGGCGACGCCCTGCAAGCCTCCGGGGAACTCGACCATCTCGTTCATCATCACGCCGGAAAGGCCGTCGATAGCAGCGACGCCGTCCGCGAGGGAGACGATGGTGCCGACGTTGGATTTGCCGGCGCGGGCGTCGAGGCCGGCGATGGCTTTCTGGATCTGTTCGATCGCGTTGCTCATGTTATGTTGGTAATTCGAAGGGGTCGGTTCAGGCGGAGAGGGATCGCTCGAGCGCGCGGAGGCGCGCGGAGGCGGTGAGGTCGGTCACGTCATCGCCCACGCGCACGCGGAAGCCGGCGAGGAGGGCGTCGTTGCGGCGTGCGACGGGACGCACGGGGCGGCCGAGGGCGCGGCTGAAGTGGGCGGCCACGGCGTTGGCCTGCTCCGAGGAGAGGGGTCCGGCGTGCTCGATGGCGGCCTCGCTCCGGGCGAGCTCGCGGCGCACGGCGGCGAGGTACGCGCGCAGCAGCGGGCGGAGGGTGTGGGCGGGGCGCGAGCTGGTCAGCGCCGCGAGCACCGCGGCGACGCGGTCGGACGAGACGGCGCCTCCCTCGAAGGAGAGCGCGAGGAGTCGCCTGGCTTCGGCTCGGACGGACGCGGACATGGCGTTCAGCGGGCGAGCTCCTTGACGGCGACCTCGTTGAGGCGGGCGCGCTGGGCGTCGTCCAGGGTCTGGCCGAGGACCTTGCCGGAGGCGTCGACGACGAGACGGGCGAGTTCGCCGCGCACTTCGTTGAGCATGCGGGCGCGATCGGCCTCGAGCGCGGCCTGTCCCTTGCGAAGCACTTCGGCGGCGGCGGCGGCGGCCTCGGACTTGGCGGCCTCGACGGTCTTGGCGGCGGCGGCGCGCGCCTCGGCGAGCACGCGGGCGGATTCGTCAGCGGCGGCGTTGAGCTTGGCGTCGGCCGCCTTCTGGGCGTCGGCGAGGCGCTGCTCGGCGGCCTTGGCGTCAGCAAGCCCTTGGGCGATGAGGCGGTTGCGCTCCTCCATCTGGCCGAGGGCGGGCCGGATGGCGTAGCGGTAAAGGACGAAGACCAGCAGGGCGAAGTTCACCAACTGCGGCAGGAGGTGCTGCCAGTCGACGCCGAAGCTGCCGAAGAGCCGGATGATGTCGTCCACCGGATTGCCGGACTTGGCGGCGGCGGCTTCGGCGGCGGCGAGGAGGGAGAAGGTCGTCATGGAGATCTGGAAGATTTCAGCGCTGGGAAAGGGGGGCGGCGGGCCCCTTGCGGGGCCACGCCGCGGTTCCGGTCACTTCGCGAGGAAGATCGCGTAGAACGCGACGGCTTCGGCGAGAGCCATGCCCAGGATGGACTGGACGAGGATTTTGCCCGAGGCCTCAGGGTTGCGACCCACAGACTCGACGGCCTTGGCGCCGACGAGACCCACGCCGATGGCGGCGCCGAGGCAGCCTGCGCCAGCGGAAAGGGAACCGGTGATTTCAGCGATAATCATGTTGTTTGTTTTTGGTTTGGTCCTCGGCGCGCCGCCCGGGGAAGTCCCGGCAGGTCACGCGCCGCGAAAGTTCAGTGGGCGTGGCCCTCCTCCTCGTGATGTCCGCCCTCGTGGTTGCAGATGAGGCCGATGTAGACGGCGGAGAGGAGCGTGAAGACGAATGCCTGGATGAGGCCGACGAGCACTTCGAGCAGGCCGGCGACGGCGGGGATCACGTAGGGCATGAGTCCTCCGAGGGAGTGGATGAGGTTCTCGCCGCCGAAGACGTTGCCGTAGAGACGGAATGACAGGGAGATGAGGCGGAAAAGGATGGAGACGACCTCGATGCCGCCGACGCCGAGGAAGATGAAGCTGAGCATCAGCCACATGGGCAGACCGATCTCCTTCTTGTCGGCCTTGTTGCCGAAGAGGTCGAAGACGAGGACCTTGAGTCCGGCGTAGCGCAGGACGAAGTAGGTCCAGGCGGCGAAGGAGACGACGGAGAGCGCGAGGGTGGTGTTGAGGTCGGAGTTCGCGGGGCGGATGACGTCCTCCCAATGGCCCTCATGCATGAACTTCAGGGTGCCGACTCCCGGAAGCAGGCCGCTCCAGTTCATGAGGAGGATGAACACGAAGAAGCCGCAGAGCACCGGGAAGACACGGCCGATCATCTGCTTGCCGACGATGGGCTCGAGGGCGTCGCGCAGTCCCTGCGCCAGGCCTTCCACGACGGCCTGCCCCTTGCCCGGGATGAGCTTGGGCGTGCCAACCGCGATGCGGACGACGAGGATGATGAGGGCGGCGACGATCCAGGTCGTGAGGATGGAGTTGGAGATCCAGTAACCCCCGATCTGGAAGAGGTCGGTGGCGTTCGGCTTCACGCCCTCGGCGGCGGCGAGGAGGCCGGCTGGGGCCGCGGAGAGGACTTGTGACAGGACGGGCATCGGTGATGCAGGGTTCTGGTGAACAGCCTGCCCCATCACTGGTCAACACCTCGCCAGAATGGTCGGGGGGAGTAAGCCCGCCGCCCCACCCTTCATTAGATATGCTTATCAGGTGACCTCAGGGCGCCAATCGGGTTATCTCCCATCCGTCCGCCTTCCTGACATAGATAAACCGATCGTGCAGTCGGTTGGTCCGACCCTGCCAAAACTCAAAACTGTCAGGATTGAGCCTATACCCTCCCCAATTCGCCGGCTTGGGCACTTTGCCCTCGGGATGCTGGGCTCGCAGCGTCACCAGACGGGCCTCCAAGTGCTGGCGATCGGGGATGGCCTGGCTCTGCTCGGAGACCAATGCTCCCAATTGGCTGCCGTAAGGCCTTCGGGCGAAATAAGCGATGGATTCTTCTTCAGAAGTCTTTGTCACAGAACCAGTTATGTGAATCTGTCGTTCCAGGGAAAACCATGGGAAAAGAAGGGCGGCCCGGGTATCTTTGGAGAGGTGGGCGCCCTTGCGGCTGCCATAGTTGGTGAAAAAGCAGAATCCGGCTGCATCGGCCGCCTTGAGAAGGACGGTGCGGGATGACGGACATCCCTGGACATCGGTCGTGGATAGGACCATCGCGTTGGGCTCGACGATGCCCGCGGCCTTCGCCTGGGCGAACCAGTGACGGAACTGCTCCAAGGGGTCGGCTTGCAGCTCGTGGCGGTCCAGACCGTGATCCGCATATTCTTTGCGTAGCTCCGAGAGATCCATCTGGTCGCCAATCTACCTTCCCGGGAACGGCAGGCAAGTCCGGGACGCCCTTCCCTCTCGCCTGTGCCGACGACGGGGGCAGTCTGACGCCGTGAACCTGGTGCTGATCACCGCGGACGAAGCCGCCACGGGCATCCCCGCCGAAGACCCGCGGGCCGTCCACCTCCTCACGACGGTCGGGCTGCGACCCGGCGACACGTTCCATGTGGGCGTCGAGAACGGACGACGCGGAATCGCGCAGGTGACGGAATGCGGGGCGACGCTGCGCTTCTCGGTCACGTGGGAAAAGGAGCCTCAGCGGCGCCTGCCGCTCACGGCGCTGGTCGGGCTGCCGCGGCCGCAGACGGCGCGCAAGGTGCTGCACGACCTGGCAAGCCTCGGCGTCGACGGGATCCGCTTCTTCACGCCGGACAAAGGCGATCCTGCGTACGCGGCCAGCTCGCTCTGGCGCGACGGGGAATGGCGCGAGCACGCGCGCAAGGGAGCCGAGCAGGCGTGCTCGGCACTGGTGCCCGCGGTCGGCGTGCACGCCTCGCTCGCGGAGGCACTCTCAGGACTGCCCGAAGGCGGACTGCGCATCGCGCTCGATCCCTATGAGGCCGAAGGCCCCCTCACGGCGGAGACGCGTGGCGCCGCCGCGGCCGTGCTCGCGGTGGGGCCGGAGCGCGGGTGGTCGGACGGCGAACGCAGGGCGTTGCGCGCGGCCGGTTTCACCCTGCTGCACCTCGGCGACCGCGTGCTGCGCGTCGAGGCCGCGGCGCTCGTCGGCGGCGCGCTGATGCTGTCGGCGCTCGGCGCATGGCGCGCGCACCGTCCGATCGACGGCTGATCAGGCGCGGGAAAGCACGTGCGCCGAGGGCTGTCCGCGGCCCTTGCCGATGAGCTTCCGCAGGCGCCAGCCCTCGGGGACGGGGACGGCCTGCCCGCCCGGCGCCTCGAGCACCACGCGGACGTGCGCGCCTTCACCGGCCGCGGCGCAGGCCGCGGCCGAGACCTCCACGCCGCGCGTCTCCCAGAGGTCCCACGGCGGATCGGCGAAGACGATGTCGTGCCCTCCCGCGCGGGGCCGGAGCGCGTCGCCCGTCTCGACCGTGAGCGGCAGCGACGCGAGCCCCATCGACTTGGCGACCGCGGCGGCGTTCGCGGCGATCTCGGAGCCGGCGCGGAGATCGACGCTGGTCGCCCGGGCCGCTCCGCGGCTCAGCGCTTCCAGCGCGTAGGCGCCCGTGCCGGCAAAGAGGTCCAGCACGTCCGCGCCGGGGACGGATGCGGCGAGCGAGCTGAACACCGCCTCACGGATGTAGTCGGTGGCCGGCCGCACGCCGCCCTTGGCCGGCACGCGGAGCTGGATGCCGCGGGCTCGGCCGCCGGTGACGCGCATGCGCGCACTTTCGCCCGCCGACTTCCTTCGGTCAACGGCGTTCGGCGCCGAGACGCTGCCGGGCCGGCGACCAGCACGCCGTGCGGCCGCCGACCTCCGCCCGGCGCAGCGGGGCGCGGGTGCGAGGACAGACGCCGCCGTCCTCCCAGCGGTGGTTGAAGAGCCAGCTGTCGGGCGGATCCGACCAGTCCTTGCCGATCACGCGCAAAGCGTCGGCGCAGACCTCCCTGAGCGTCGCATGGAGGCGTCGGACGGAGACCGGGCCGAAGGCGCCCGCCTTGGCGCGCGGATGGAAGCCTGCGCGCCACAGCACCTCGTCGGCCATCCAGTTGCCCACGCCGGGGAAGCGCTCCTGCATGAGCAGCACGGCCTTGATAGGCGAGCGAGCGCGGCGGCGGAGAAATTCCGCCACCGCCTCCTCGGTGAACGCGGCGGACAGGACGGCCGGCGCGATCGCGCTCCACCAGTCCGGCTCGCCCGGACCCGTCCAGAGCCGGACGCGGCCGAATTGCCGCGGATCGGCGAACGCCAGGCGACGGCCGCCCGACATGAGCAACGAAAGCACCTCATGGGGCGGCGCATCGTCGGCGCCGACGCACTCCGTGCGACCCGTCATGCCGAGATGGATGCCGAGCCAGACTCCGCCCTCGAACCGGAAGGCCATCTGCTTGGCGGCGGCGAACGAGGCTCGGAGCCGCCGTCCCTCTAGGGCGGCGTGCAGCTTGGCCGCCGTGAACCCGCGTGTCGGGCGGGTCGCGCGCGGGAGACGGACCTCCGTGACCCTGCGGCCAAGGCCGGGGTCCCAGCGCTTCCGGAAATACTCCACCTCTGCCAGCTCGGGCATGCCGCTCACTGGAGGGATGAGACGTCGGTTGGCAAGGGCCCGCGCCCTTTCTCGCTGGTCATCACCGCCGACGGGGCTTCACTCCTGAGGACGTATGCACGAAGCCAGCCCCGAACGTTACGCCCATCAGGCCTTCCAGGCGCGCTGCGGCCGTTCCGGCCTACACCTGCCGCGCGTGGCCCTGGGCCTTTGGCACAACTTCGGGAGCGTCGACGACTACGGCAACGCGCGGGCCATCGCCCTGCGCGCCTTCGACCTGGGCGTCACCCACTTCGACCTCGCGAACAACTACGGGCCCGTCCCGGGCAGCGCCGAGGGGAACTTCGGACGGATGCTGCGGGAGGACCTCGGCGCGTACCGCGACGAGATCATCGTCTCCACCAAGGCCGGCTACACCATGTGGCCCGGGCCGCACGGTGACTTCGGCTCGCGCAAGTACCTCCTGGCCTCGCTCGACCAGTCGCTCAAGCGGCTCGGCCTGCCTTACGTCGACGTCTTCTACACCCACCGTCGCGACCCGAACACGCCGATGGAGGAGACCCTGGGCGCGGTCGCCCAC
>JBJTTY010000061.1:0-54397 GCA_046080425.1 Verrucomicrobiota bacterium | reverse complement strand
CAGCACCCCGGCCACCCGTTCGTTGAGGTCGGCAAGGTTGCGCCAGCCGGCGTCTCCGCCCTTGGCGGCATAATCGTCGGTGCTCACCGCCTTGGCGACGTCTTCGAATCCGGGGTCCGAAGGGGGCAGCCGCAGGCCGGCCTTCGTGAAGGCCTCCTTGAGGGCGGCCGGCGTCGCGCGCAGCGAGGCGGCCCAGCCGTTCGCGCGCGCCTTCGCCTCCTCCAGGGTCTCGGCCGCGCCCTGCGCGACCGTGATCTGTCCGAGCTTCACCTGCTCCTTGCGTTCAAATTCGGCCCGGTGGGCGTCATAGTAGGCCGCCAGCCTGCCCGGAGAGACGACCGTCGCGGAGCGGCGGACCTGCCCCACCATGTAGTCGAAGATGATGCGGTCCTCGATCAGCTTGCGGTGCGAGAGCGGCGTCATGCCGGCGGCACGCAGGGAGCTGACGTAACGGGATCGGTCGCCGCCGAAATCGCGGCGCACGGTCTCCTCGATGTCCGCGTCGACGAAGCTCGCGGGGAGCTGGCCGGTGCCCGACCTGAACTCGGCCAGCACCACCTGCCGGTCCGCCATGTTGCGCAGGATCTCATCCGCCGCCTGCTTGATGGTCCGCTCGAACTCGGCGTCGCTGCGCACCGAGGCGCGGATCTGGCCGATGACGGGCTCGATCTGCCGGCGCACGTCGGACATGGTGATGCCCTGGCCGTCGGCCGTGCCGGCGATGCGGTCCGTGTTCATCTCGCTCCAGCGCCGTGCGGCCACGTCCTCCATCGACTGGGGCCGCAGCTGGGCGGCCGACGTGGCGGCCAGCGCGAGCAGGGCCGGGAGGAGGAGGTTCTTCATCGTGCTTGGGAATCGGGCAGCCTCGAGAGGAAGCCGCGTATCTCCTTCAGTTTCCGCAGGGGCTCTCGCACGGTCAAGCGGGGAAACCTCGAGCCCATCCTGACGGTCTCCGGAGCCGATCCCGGCAGCACCCTCACGCAGCGGATGACGTCTTCCTCCGTGGCAAGCGAGGCCACGTGCTTACGTTCGGCGAGGCAGCGCAGTTCGGCCATGCCCAGCAGGGCCTCGGCCTCCGGCGGGATACGGCCGTACCGGTCCCGCAGGGAGCGGCGCATCTCGGCCACTTCGGCTGCGTCCTGCGCGAGGGCGAGACGGCGGAAAGCCTCGATGCGCAGGCGGGTCTCCGGTATCCAGTCGGAGGGCAGGGTGGCGGTGATGCGTCCGGCCTCTCCGTCGCCGGATCGCACCTCCTCGACGCCGGTCACGGCCGTCGAATGGTCCACGAAGTCGAGCGACAGTTCGCACCGGTCTGGCCCCGCCGCGGCCGCGCCGCCGAGACGGGCCACGCTCCGGCGTAGCAGCTGGCAGTAGAGGTCGAAGCCGACGTTGGCGACGTGGCCGCTCTGCTCGGCGCCGAGGATGTTGCCCGCGCCGCGCAGCTCCAGGTCGCGCATGGCGACGCGGAATCCGGCTCCGAGCTGGTTGTGCTGGCGTATCGCCGTGAGCCGGCGCATCGCGCTGCCCACGAGCGCCGCATGACGGTGCAGGAAGAGATAGGCGTAGGCCTGGCGGTTGAACCGCCCGACGCGTCCCCGCAGCTGGTAGAGCTGCGCGAGTCCGAATCGGTCCGCACCCTCGATGATCAGGGTGTTGCAGTTGGGGATGTCGAGGCCGGTCTCGATGATGGTCGTGCAGACGAGCACGTCGTGCTCGCCCGCGACGAACGCCGACATGACCTCCTCCAGCTCGCCGGCCCCCATCTGTCCGTGGCCGACGGCGATGCGCGCGCCGGGCAGCATGGCCGCGAGCCGGGACGCCACGGCCCGGATGGTCTCGACGCGGTTGTGCAGGTAGAAGACTTGGCCGCCGCGCGCGAGCTCGGCGCGCACGGCGTCCCGCATGAGCCGTTCGTCGTAGGCGCGCACGACGGTCCGGATCGGGAGGCGTTCGCGCGGCGGCGTCTCGATGACGCTGAGGTCGCGGGCCCCGACGAGCGCGAGGTAGAGCGTGCGCGGGATGGGCGTGGCGCTCATGGCCAGCACGTCGACCTCGGTCCGCATCCTTTTGAGCCGTTCCTTGTGGCGCACGCCGAAGCGATGCTCCTCGTCGATGACCACGAGCCCGAGACGCGCGAAGGAGGTGCCGTCCGAGAGCAGCGCATGCGTGCCCACGACGACGTCGACGGTCCCCGCCGCCGCCCGCGCGCGCACGGCAGCCTTCTGCGCGGCGGTGCGGTAGCCGCTGAGGAGCTCGACGCTCACGGGCCAGCGCGACATCCGCTCGCGGAAGGTCTCGAAGTGCTGCTGGGCCAGCACGGTGGTCGGGGCCAGCACGGCCACCTGACGGCCTCCGACGACGCACTTGAAGGCCGCGCGCAACGCGACCTCGGTCTTGCCGAAGCCCACGTCGCCGCAGATGAGCCTGTCCATCGGCGCCGGCCGCTCCATGTCGGCCTTGACCTCCGCGATCGCCCGGGTCTGATCCGGAGTCTCGCGGTGCGGGAAGGAGCGCTCAAACTCCCCCATCCAGGGGCTTTCCTCGTCCCTGGGGTGCGCGTCGCCCGGACGTGAGGACCGCTGCGCCTGCATGGCGAGCAGCTGCGCGGCGAGGTCCTCGGCCGACTTCTGCGCCGCCTTGCGGGAGCGTTCCCAGCCGCCCCCGCCCAGTTTGGACAGTTTCGGCTGGGCGCGTCCGACGCCGACGTAACGGGTGAGCAGGTGGGATTCGCGGACGGGCAGGTGCAGCGTCGAGCCGCCGGCGAACTCCAGTCCGATGAAGTCCTCGGTGCGTCCGTCGTGTTCGTGCGCCCGGATTCCGCGGAAGAGGCAGATGCCCTGGGTGGCGTGCACCAGGGGGTCACCCTCGGCGACCTCGCCGAAGTCGAGGGCGCGGCCGATCTCAGTCCGCACGGCGGTGCGGCGGCGGGGCAGGGTGGCGAGCGGCCGCCGACGCCTTCCGAAGAGTTCACGCTCGGTGAGCAGGACGAGTCCCTTGCTCAGCGGCCCGGGCAGCGCGCCGGGCGGAATCAGCACGCCCGCGCCGAAGCGGGCCTGGGCGACGACCGGTGAGAATCCGCGCACGCGGGCCGCCTTCACGTCGGCGCTCAGGCGCTCGACGCCTCCCTCGGTGTCTCCCGTGAGCAGGCAGAGGCGGCCGTCGCGGCAGTTGGCGGCGGCCGCCTTAAGCAGCTCCACGCGGGCCGCGGTCACGTCGGGCTGCGTCCCGATGAGCAGGGATTCGGCGGGCTGGCTTTCGAGGCCGCGGCACTCCATGCCCGCGGGCGGTTCATCAGTCTCCTCCAGGACCAGCAGGTCGGCCGAGGACGTGCCGAGCTCCGCGCAACGGGGGTCCTCGAGGCAGCGGTCCGTCGCGACAATGAGGGAGCCGGCGGGCAGGTGCCTCCAGAAGGGCGCCTCCTCGCGCCCCGGAGCGCCCGGAGAGCAGATCACCAGCCCGTCGGTCTCGCCTTCGCCCAGCTGCGTGGCCGGATCGAACGCGCGCAGGGACTCCACGGTGTCGCCGAAAAGGTCGATGCGCACGGGCGTCTGCGCGTTCAGCGGATAGACGTCGATCACGCCGCCGCGCACCGCGAAGTCGCCCGGCTGTTCGCAAAGGGCCTCATGGGAGTAGCCGAACTCCTCGGCCAGTCTGCCCACCAGCTCCCGGGGTGAGACGCGTTCGCCCTTGCGGATGACGAGCTCGCCGGCGCCGGCCGCTTCCGGAGCGGGAGAAGAGCGGGTGAGCGCTCCGGGAGTGCAGGCGATGAGCAGGGGACGTTCCGACCCATGCCCGCCGTGACGGATGAGCGACAGCACGCCCAGCAAGTCGCAGTCCGCCTCGAACGCCGGCACGGCCGCGTCCGCCTCCGTCAGGGTCCTGGCCGTGGGGGCCGCGTCGGCGAGCAGCCTCAGGAGATGCGCGGTCTCTTCGGCCGCGGATTCCGCCGAGCCAAGGTTGCTCGCGAGCAGGACGATGACGCCCCGCCCGGTGCTTTCGGCGCAGGCCACGGCCGCCCGGGCGTGCACGGGCACGCCGGTCAGGGCGTATCGGCGACGCGCGGACATGCGTTTATCGAGGGGGTAAGCGACCAAGGGTCAAACGCTCTCGTCGCGCTTGCGCTCTTCCCCATGGCATCCAGTCTGCCGTCATGCGATCGACGATTTTCCTGATGGCCCTGTCCGCCGTCGCGGGGGCGGAGTCCAGGCCCTCCGTCCTGCCGCGTCTGGGCCATGGCGACCTGCGTTACGCCCTCGACCTCGGATGGGCCAAGGCGGATCCGGCAATCGCCCCGATCGTCAACGCGCACGCGCTGGCCGAGGCTTCGGACGGACGCATCTACCTCGTCACCGACCATCCGAAGAACGACTTCATCGTCTTCGAGAAGGACGGCCGCTACGTCCGTTCGATCAGCGCCGGGCTCGGCGGGGGGCACGGCCTGGAGATATTCATGAAGGACGGCGTTGAGTACCTGGCGCACGTCGACTCGGGATGGCACATGGCGGCCGAAGGCTGGAATCCGACGCCGGTCGAGGGCCGGGTCACGATCCTGACCCTCGACGGCAAGGTGGTCCGCAGGCTGCCCACGCCCGCGGAGCTCGGGCTGAAGGACGGCAAGTTCATGCCATGCGACGTGGCCTGGACGCCCTCGGGCACGCTGCTCATCGCCGACGGCTACGGATCCAACCTCGTCTATGAACTGACCTTCGAGGGCAAGCTCGTGCGTAAATGGGGCGGACCGACCAAGGACGCCGCCAATCTCAGCAACGCCCACGGCATCTCCATCGACGTCACCGATCCGCGGGGCCCGCTGGTCTGGGTGCCTTCGCGCGCGCAGAACCAGATCAAGGCGTTCACGCCGGAGGGACGGCATGTCGACACGCTAGACCTGCCCGGCGCCTTCGCCGGCCAGCTGTTCTTTCGCGGGGACAGGATCTACACGGCGGTCTGCTGGAGCAAGGACGCGCAGGGCAAGCGTCCGGCCAAGTCCGGCTTCCTGCTCGTGCTCGACCGCGCGACCAGGAAGGTGCTGAGCGCGCCCGGAGGCGAGGAGCCCAGGTACGTCGACGGCAAGTTGCAGCCGCTCCGGCAGGCGCAGCCGGTCTTCGTCCACGGCCACGACCTCTACGTGGATTCCGCCGGCGACATCTACCTCGGCGAGTGGAACGCCGAGCGCCGCTATCCGTCCAAGCTGACGTTGCTCAGGTGAGCCGCCTCACCTGAGGGCGAACTTCGTCGCGAACTCCTTCGACAGCGCGGCGTAGGCCTTGGCTCCCGGCGACTGCGCGTCGTACTGGAAGATCGTCTTGCCGTGGCTCGGGGCCTCCGAGAGGCGGACCGTGCGCGGAATCACCGCTCCCATGACCTTGTCGGGGAAGTGCTTCTTCACCTCGTCCACGACCTGCTTGGAGAGGTTGGTCCGCCCGTCGAACATGGTCATAATGATCGCGCCGAGCGTCAGCCGGTCGCCGGCCCCGGCGGCCTTGAGCTGCTCGACCACGCCGACGATCTGTCCGAGGCCCTCCATCGCGAGGTATTCCGTCTGCAGCGCCACCACGAGGTGGTCCGCCGCGGCCAGCGCGTTCATCGAGAGCATGCCGAGCGCGGGCGGACAGTCGATGAGCACGGCCTTGTAGGCGCCTCCGTCCACGAGCGGCGCAAGCGCGGCCCGCAGGCGCCCCAGGTAGTTCTCGCCCTGGGCGAGTTCCGACTCCACCGCGGCCAGGTCCACCTCGGAGGGGATCAGCGAGAGGCCCTTGGTGGAGGTGGCGACCACCATGTCGGCGGCGGCCGCCTCGCCGTGCAGCACGGGGTAGAGCGAACGCCCCTGCGTCTTCTCGATGCCGAGGGCGCTGGTCGCGTTGGCCTGGGCGTCGAGGTCGACGATGAGCGTGGGGATGCCCATGCGGGCCAGGCCGGCGCCGAGATTGACCGTCGTGGTCGTCTTGCCGACCCCGCCCTTCTGATTCGCGATGGCGAAAACCTTCGTCATGTCAGGCGTCCGTGACGGGGCGTTCGACCTCCGTCGGGGCCTCGTAGTCGACGCCGGCGCAGCCGAAGCCGAAGTTGCCGAGGAAGTCCTTCTGGTAGCCCGCGAAGTCGGCCAGCGCCCCGAGGGTCTCGGTGGTGACGTCGGGCCAGATGCGGAAGACCTCGCGCTGCACGTCCTCGGCCATCTCCCAGTCATCGATGCGCACGCGGCCCTTGTCGTCAAAGTCGAGGGCGTTGCCGTCGTACATCTGCTTCTCGAAGAGGCGCTGGATCTGCTCGATGCAGCCCTCATGCGTGCCCTTCGCCTTCATCACCTTGAAGAGGATGGAGATGTACAGGGGGACGACGGGGATGGCCGAGCTCGCCTGGGTGACGACGGCCTTGTTGATCGACACGAACGCGCGTCCGCGGCACAGCTTCATCTGCGCGTCGATCTTCGCCGCCGCCCGGTCCAGGTCCTCCTTGGCCTTGCCGATGGTGCCGTCGCGGTAGATCGGACAGGTGACCTCCGGGCCGATGTAGGAGTAGGCCACCGTCTGGCAGCCTTCGGCGAGTGCGCCGGCGGATTCGAGCGCTTCCATCCAGAGCTCCCAGTCCTCGCCCCCCATGACCTTGACCGTCTGCAGGACGTCGTCGCCCGCAGCGGGCTCGAGGGTGACTTCGTTCACCACCTGACGGTCGGTGTCGAGGTTCTTGGCCTTGAAGGGCGCGCCCACGGGCTTGAGGACCGACTTGTAAGTGGCGCCGTCGGGGGCGGTGCGCCTCGGCGAGGCGAGGGAGTAGACGACGAGGTCGACCTTGCCGCCGGGCATCTTGGTCTTCACGGCCTCGATGGCGCGCGCCTTGATGTCCGCCGAGAAGGCGTCTCCGTTGATCGAAACGGCCTTGAGCCCGGCCTTGCGGGCCTCGGCGTGGAAGGCCGCCGTGTTGTACCAGCCCGGCGAGCCGGTCTTGTCGCCCTCGCCGTCCCGTTCGAAGAAGACGCCCACCGTGCCGGCGCCTGAGCCGAACGCGGCGGCGACGCGCGAGGCCAGGCCGTAGCCGGTGGAGGAACCGATCACCAGGACCGACTTGGGGCCGTCCTTGAGGGGCTTGCGGGAGCGCACGTGGGCGATCTGGGAACGCAACTGGGCGGCGCATCCTTCAGGGTGCGCGGTCAGGCAGATGAACCCGCGCACCCGGGGCTTCACGACTTGCAGCGACATGGGCCCACCTTTGGAGGGGAGGGGGTCGAGTTCAACGGCATTCGTTCGCCGGGAGCGCCGCCC
Organism: Verrucomicrobiota bacterium; assembly: GCA_046080425.1. Lineage (GTDB taxonomy): Bacteria > Verrucomicrobiota > Verrucomicrobiia > Opitutales > UBA953 > UBA953. The sequence continues at coordinate 47,138 of JBJTTY010000061.1, read as the reverse complement.
CGCGCAATCGCCCGTTGCTCCGGCGTCGCGGGACTCTTTGCTCGACGGCATGTTCAGCGAGCGACTGGCCTTCGCCGAGGGCGTTAACGCCCTGAGCGCCGCAAGGGAGCGGCGGCTCAGGCGGGGGCTATCGCTCATCGACCTGGCGGATTCGAATCCGGCGAACGCCGGTTTCAGCTGGCCGGCCGCCAAACTCGCCGAGGCCCTGGCGGGAGAGGGGCTGGTGCGGCAGGATCCGGACCCGCGCGGCCCGCTGACGGCGCGTAAGGCGATCTCAGGCTACTACCGCGACCGCGGGGCCTCGGTCGCCGCCTCCGCCGTCTTCCTGTCCGCCAGCACGAGCGAAGGCTACTCATGGCTTTTCAAGCTGCTCTGCTCGCCGGGCGACGAGGTGCTCGTGCCGGAGCCTTCCTATCCTCTGCTGGAGGTGATCGCTGCGCTCGAGTGCGTGAAGCTCAGGACTTACCGGCTGCGGCCCGAAGGGGCAGGGTGGAAGATCGACCCCGCGTCGCTCACGGCGGGACCGAGGACGCGCGCGGTGGTGTGCGTCAATCCCTCCAATCCGGTCGGAGCGTTCGTCGGCGCGGATGACCGCGCGCTGCTCCGCGGCTTCGCGCACAGCCACGGACTGGCCGTGCTCTGCGACGAAGTCTTCCTTGATTATCCATCGGGCGCCGAAGCGGAGACCTGGGCGGGCGAGCGTCAGTCCCCTTTGTTCGTCCTGAGCGGTCTCTCCAAGGTGGCCCTGGCTCCGCAGATCAAGGCCGGCTGGATCGTCGTCGCCGGGCCGGCCGGATTCGTCCGTGACGCGTCCGTTCGCCTGGAGCACGTGGCGGACGCCTACCTCTCCGTGAGCACCCCGACCCAGCTCGCCTTGCCGAGTCTGCTCAGGGACGCCGGTTCCCTGCAGCAGGCGGTGAGGTCGAGATGCGCCGAGTCCGAGAACCTCCTGCGTGAATGGGCCGGCGGACACGGCTGCTCCGTCCTTCCCCGCCAGGGAGGCTGGGCCGCGGTGCTGCTACTGCCGCCCGGCGTCGAGGAGGAGCGACTGCTTATGGCAGCGATCGACGAGGGAGTCTGGGCTCATCCGGGTTATTTCTACGGCATGCCCGCCGGGTTCTCCTGCGTCGTGCTCAGTCTCCTGACGTCGGCCGAATCCCTCAGGAACGGCCTTAAATCTCTCGAGAAAGCCCTGCGAAGGACCTGAACGGCTTCCAATTACCGCTTGCCAAGGGCGGCTGGCCACCTTTGCTCCGACCTTCCAAAGGAGCACGAAACACCATGTCCCGCATCTGCAGCGTCACCGGCAAGCGCCCCGTCAAGGGCCGCCGCATCATCCACCGCGGCCAGTCCAAGAAGAGCGGCGGCATCGGCTTCCAGCTCGTCAAGCAGACCAAGCGCACGTTTAAGCCCAACGTACAGCGCGTCCGCGTCCTCCAGCCCAATGGCAGCGTCAAGCGCCAGTGGGTCTCGGTCAAGGCCCTCAAGGCCGGCCTCGTCACCAAGGCCTGAAGAACCGCGAGGCTCCCGTCGAAGGCCCGCCGTCAGGCGGGCCTTCTGCTTTGGGGCCGACTGCGTTCAGAAGAAGCGGGTCCAGATGACGGCCGCCCATGTCGCCGTCGCCACCAGGATGGTGAGGAAGACCGCGGCGCTGCCCATGTCCTTGGCCCGCTTCGCCAGCGGATGCCGTTCCATCGTGATGTGGTCGGTGTTGGCCTCGATGGCCGAATTGATCAGCTCCACGACGAGGATCAGCTGCAGCACGCCGAACAGCAGCGCCTTTTCGAGGGGCGGCACGCCGGGCAGGAACCAGGCCGCGATGGAAAGCGGGAGGACCACGATGAGCTCCTGCTTGAACGCCTGCTCGTGCTTGGCGGCGGCGCGCAGCCCATGCCAGGTGTACTTCAGCGCGTTGAGCAGCCGGGTGAGCCCTCCCTTGGACTTCATCGTCTCGCCATAATGGGGTTCGTCCATGCTCGACCCCTTATTAGACCCGAAAAACGGGGCTGGGAAGGCCATTTGCTGGGCCAGAAACCGCTTGCCAGAGGGGGGAGGCGGCCTAGGTTCAACGGTTCCCTTCAACGGGAAGCACCATGCGCGACGAATACCTCGACAAAGCCCGCCGAGTCATCACCGACCCGAACATCCTGATCAACGTCGTCTCCAAGCGCGTGAAGCAGCTCCGCAGCACCGCCGACCACTCCCAGACGCCTCCCGTCTACCAGCACCTGCTCGGCGACGTGTTCGAAAAGCTCTCCCCCGAGGACATCGCGCTCCGCGAAATCATCGAGGGCAAGCTGGCGTGGGAGTTCCGTCCGGACGACAAGCCCAAGGCCTGAAGGCCTTGGCGCCTTCGGCGCGACGCGCCGTCCCTTGAACGATGGCCGCCCGCCGAGAACAGAAGGACCTGCCCGAGGTGGGCAATCCGAAGGCCGGCCGTGACTATTTCATCGGGCAGACCTTCGAGGCCGGGCTCGTCCTGCTCGGCACCGAGGTGAAGGCCCTGCGCGCGGGACGGGCCAACATCGCCGACGCGTTCGTGCGCCTGACTCCCCGCGGGCCGGTGCTTTACCACGCCCACATCGCGGAGTACGACTTCGGCAGCCACAACAACCACGCGGCCTACCGCCCCCGTCCGTTGCTGCTGCGTCGGCCTGAGATTGAGCGGATCCGCTCCGAGGTGCAGTCGGGCGGCAGCGCCATCGTGCCGCTCAAGCTCTACTTCACGCACGGTCTGGCCAAGTGCCTCATCGCCGTCGCGAAGGGCAAGAAACAGCACGACCGCCGCCACGACATCAAGGAGCGCGAGGCGAAGCGGGAGATGTCACGGGCCATGCGCCGACGCCGGTGAGCGCGCCGCTGCATCTCGTCCTGCTCCGGCCGGAGATCGCGCCCAACACCGGCAATGTCGGCCGCATGTGCGCGGTCACCGGCTGCGTGCTGCACCTGGTGCATCCGCTGGGCTTCACCATCGACGACTCCAAGCTGCGGCGGGCGGGCATGGACTACTGGCGCCGGCTCGACGTGCGTGAGCACGCATCCTTCGACGCCTTCCTCGCCTCCCCCGGCCGCCCGGAGCGCCTCTGGCTTTTCACCACCACGGCCACGCGCGCCCACTGGGACGTCCGTTACGAGGCCGGCGACGGGCTGGTGTTCGGTTGCGAATCGGCGGGAGCCTCGCCGGAGGAGCACGCCTGGTTCGGGCCGGAACGCGGCGTCAAGATCCCCCAGTACGACGCGCTCGCCCGGTCGCTGAATCTCTCGACCGCCTGCGGCATCGGGACCTACGAGGCGCTGAGGCAGATCAAGGGAGCGGGATGACTGAGTCGATGACAGATGACGGATGGCTGAATCGATGAGCGGTGTGGTTTAGTCGGGTCGGGATTTGCGGTAGGCAATTAGGCCGCCGATCAGCCTCCCGACCAAGGCCATTTGGTCGGTGATGTTTCGGCTGTCCTCGGCTTCAATCAGGCCGGCACGCAGGCAGACGTCTGTCTGTGACTCGAGTTCGTAGAGCGAGCCGCGGGCGATATAGAGGAATCTCAGCGAGTCCCGATTTGTCCCCCTGCCATTGCCTTCGGCGATATTCGAGGGGATGGAAATGGCGGCGCGGCGTATCTGGTCGGCCAATCCATGGTCGATGGTTTTGGCCCGTCTGACGCAAAGTTTGTAAATCAACACCGCTAGATCCCTGGATTCAGCCTAATCCTTAAGCTGACGGTAAGGAGGCCCCTCTGCCGAAGATTCCATGTCTCAGGATGTTCGCTTGGTTTACGCGTGGCAACGAAGGCAGTCCCCCAGACGCCTACGGGCGGTTTCTGTCATCGATGCAGCCCTCTGTCATCTGCCATCGACTCAGCCATCTACTTCTCCCGCTTGCCTTCCCGCGTCCCGCTTTTCCCTTACCCTCATGTCCCGCCTCGAAGCCGTCCGGTCCCGCATCGCGCCCGCCCGCGCCCGCCTGCTCGCCCATCCAGTCCACGCTTCGATGGTCAGCCTTGAGGACGTCCGACGGTTCATGACGTTCCACGTCTTCGCCGTCTGGGACTTCATGTCGCTGCTCAAGCGGCTCCAGCGTGAGCTGACCTGCGTCCGGGTGCCCTGGGTGCCGGTCGGCGACGCCGAGGTGCGTTTCCTCATCAACGAAATCATCTGCGGCGAGGAATCCGACGTCGATCCGCGCGGCGGACGCATCGCCCACTTCGACCTCTATCTCCGCGCCATGACGGAGGCCGGCGCCGACACGGGCCCGATCCTGAGGGCCCTGCGGCTGGCCGCGGGCGGCGTTCCGGACGCGGCGGGTCTGCGTAAGGCAGGCGCGCCTTCCGCCGCCGCCGAATTTTCCGGTTCGAGCTTCGCCCTCGCCGAACGCGGCGGGGTCCATGAGGTGGCCGCCGCGTTCACCTTCGGACGGGAGGACCTCATCCCCGACATGTTCACGGGTCTCGTCGGGAGGATCTCCCGCGAGCATCCGGGCAGGCTGGACACCTTCCGCTACTATCTGGAGAGGCACATCGAGGTCGATGGCGGCCATCACGGGGCGCTAGCGCTTCGCATGGTCTCGCTCCTTTGCGGAGAGGACGATCGCAAGTGGGAGCAGGCCGCGGCCGCTTCGGAGTCCTCCTTGCTCAATCGCATCGCCCTTTGGGACGGCGTCGCGCTCAGGGCAGGAGCCTGAGCCTCACGTCGCGGAACTCGACCTTCATGGGCGGGCCGACGTGCACCTGCACGCCGATGAGTCCTTCGGCGTGCCGCGCCCCGGGGTCGTCATCGATGACCAGGCTCATGACCTTCCCGTTGATGAGGTGCGTCTGCACGCCGCCTCGCACGATGACGTGGTAGTCGTTCCATTCCCCGTCACGCACCGCCTTGGCGAGCTCGGCCGGGTCTCCCACGCCGCCGATGACCTCGGCCTTGGCGCCGGGCCGCACGCGCGTCACCTGCCCGCGCAGGGCGTTGAAGGTGCGCCCGCGCTCCTCGTAGTTCTGGCCGACATGCCGCTTTTGGCCGTCGATGTCGCACTGCGGCCCCGTCAGCGCGAAGGGCAGGCCGGCCACCGGCGCGCTGCGGTAGTTGATGCCGCTGTTGCCCTTCTCCGAGATGCGGCAGGAGAGCTTCAGCTCGAAGTCCCCCGGGACCGAGCCCTCCCAGATGATGAAGGTGTTGTTCTTGAGCAGGGTGTCGGGCGTGACCTCGCCGACGATCGCGCCGTCCTCGCAGCGCCAGTATTTCGGATCGCCCTTCCAGCCGCGCAGGGTGCGCCCGTCCAGCAGGGGCTTCCATCCGAGCGCGGCCTCGTCATTGGGCACGGGCAGCGTCTGCTTCGGCTTGGGCGGGCCTTCCTGGGCGATGAGCGGGGCCGTCAGGAGCAACGCGAGGAGAAGGATGTGGTCCATGGCGTGACATTAGGTTGGCGGCCGAGGGCCGGTCGCTCCTAAAAAGCAGGATGCCCCACGGACTGCGGTGCCTGCTGGCTGCCTGCTCGGCCGCTCTCTTCCTCACGCGAGCCCCGCAAGGATTGGCCGCGTCGCCGGATGACGGAGCGCCGGCCTCCCTCGCCGCCCGGGCGAGGACGGACACGGCCATGCCGGTGCGGCCTTTCAGGCCCGGTGCCGAGCCCGCCTGGAATCGACGGGCCGTGCAGTTCCTCTACGCCCCCGCTTTCGACATTCCGCGCGTCGAGGGCGCCGTGCGCTACAGGTTCTCAGTCAAGGACTCGGCGGGCCGCGTCGCCACCTTCTTCGCGGAGGAGCCGTGGGCCCCGCTCTCTCCCGTCTGGCCCGACCTGGCCGCAGGCGCGGCTTCGCTGACCGTCGAGGGCGTCGATGCGACCGGAACTCCGTTGGCCGGTCCGTACGTCCGTGCCTTCCACCGTTCGGCCCCGTTCACGCCCCCCGCCGGACCTTGGCCGGATTTCGGAGCCAGCGCCGGGAAGGCGCTCGACGCGTTGGCCGATTCGCCGGACCTGGCCTGCTGGTTCAAGGGGCCGGTGCCGGACCCCGCGTTCCCCATGTACCGCTATCCGGCGAAGATCGTCGGTGCCGCCGCGGCCGCCCTCGCGCGCCGTGCCGCGGGCATGCCGGAAGGCGCGGCGCGTGAGGCGTGCCTCTCCGCCGCGCGTCAGGCCGCGGACCACATGCTCTCCCTGGTGCCCGACGGCAAGGCGGCCTGGGCTCACCATCCGCCGACCTATCATCCGACCCTCTACGGCGACCGCCTCAAGGGGCACATGTCCGCCGGGCGCTACATGACCAACTGTGGTGCCGATGCCGGACGCAGCCTGCTTGAGGTCCATGCGGTCACGCGTGACGCAAGGTATCTCGAGGCCGCCGTGCGCATCGCCGAGACCTACCGCCGCAACCAGCTCAAGGACGGCAGCTGGTGGCTCTTCGTGAATCCCGCGGACGGCGCTCCGGCCGCGGCCAACGTCCTCATCCCGACCGCCGTCATCATCTTCCTTGACGAGCTGGAGGCCGCGACCGGCGACGCCGCCTTCCGCGAGGTCAGGGCCCGCGCCCTCGGTTGGACGATGGAGCATCCCGTCCGCACCTGGGACTGGCAGGGGCAGTTCGAGGACGTCCGCCCCGCGCCGCCTTTTGAAAACCTCACGAAGCACGAGGCGTGCGACCTCGCGATCCACCTCTTCGGAATCAAGGACACATCCGAGGCCCGGTTGCGTCTCGCCCACGAGCTCCTGCGCTTCGCCGAGGACCAGTTCGTCGCATGGGAGGGCCGTCCGGGGGCTGATCCTGTGCGCCAGGGTGCGGACGGAGCCGGCGCCAAGGCGCGACGGTGGATCACGCCGTGCGTGCTGGAGCAGTACCGATGCTATGCGCCCGTCAGCGCCAGCTCAGCCAAGCTCATCCGGACCTTCCTTGCGGCCTGGAGGGCGACGGGCGACCGCATGCATCTTGAAAAGGCCCGTGCGCTCGGCGTCACCCTCACGCAGGTCCAGTCGCACCCAAGGGCGCCCGGGCGATACCAGACCTGGGTGATGAGTCCGCCCGGCGCGATGTGGTTCAACTGCGAGCTCGCGGCCGTCCGCGCGATGCAGGAGCTGGCGGCGGCCCGCTGAGGCCCGCTCACCTCGGCTCGAGCAGGACGGTCCCGTCCTTGACGCTGGTCCGGTAGCCGACGCTCTGCGTGAGGATTCTGAGGAAGTGCGACAGGCTGACGTTGGTCATGTCCGTGCTGAAGGCGGGGACGTCATCCTTAGGGCCGGCGTAGACCACCGTGACGCCTTTGCCCGAAGGGTCGGCCTTGGCGGACAGCTCGGTCAGCCGCCGGGCGACGTCATCGAGCTTCAGGTCGCTGAACTCGACCTTGGCCAACATGATCGAATCCGCTCGGGTGAGAGGCGACGGCTCCTTGGCCGATGGCTTCGCCGGTTTCTGCTGGGCTTCAAGCGGGACTGGCGTGACGGCGGTCACGGCTGAGGCGATCAGGGCGGCGATCAAGTTTCGCATGCAGGCATCATGGCCGATCCGACCGCTGATTCAACCCCTCTCATCGGCGGGACTCTTTGGGATGGAACCCGCACCCGTTCCGGAGGTAAGAGTGCTTACCCCCTCATGGCCGAGACCGACCGCAAGCTGTCCAACCGCATCATGACCGGCCTGGTCATCGGCGCCTTGGCCGGCGTGGTCACCCTGCTGATAGGACGCGGTCAGCCCGCCTTCCTGGCGTTCATGAAGGACGTCTCGACCTCGACGTTGGATCCCTTCGGCCAGGTCTTCCTTCGCCTGCTCTTCTTCGTGGTGATCCCGTTGGTCTTCACCTCGCTCGCGGCCGGCGTCGCCCAGCTCGGTCGGCTGGACCGTCTGGGGCCCCTGGCCGGCCGCACCTTCCTGCTCTTCTTCCTCAACATGGCCATCGCGGTCGCGCTCGGCCTCGTCATGATGAACGTGCTGCGCCCCGGCGACCATCTGGATGCGTCGGCCAAGTCGATGCTCATGGATGAGTTCGGAGGCGCTGCGCGCAAGCATGTGGCCGCCGCCGCGGCCGCGCCGGCCGTGACCTTTTCCGGGCTGGTCGAGATGTTCATGCCGAAGAACCTCTTCGGAGCCGTGATGGGGCATTCCAACGCCGTCCTCGGCGAGGTGCTGCCCCTGATCGTGTTCGCGCTGCTCGTCGGGGTGGTCGGCGCCGGCCTGCCCGAGGAGCGGCGGCTGCGCCTGCTCGCGGCGCTCGACCTCGTCTCCGAGCTCATGACGGGCATCGTGCGGCTCGCCCTGCGCCTGGCCCCGTTTGCGGTGCCGGTGATGATCTACAGCGTCGTCGTCAAGGTCGGCCTGGACATCCTCGTCGCGCTGGGAGTCTTCGCCCTGGGTTGCCTCGGGGTGATGCTGCTCCACCTCTTCGGCACGATGTCGCTCTGGCTGAAGTTCTGGACCGACCGCAGGCCGCCGGAGTTCTTCCGCGACGTGCGCAGCGTCCTCGTGACGGCCTTCTCGACCAGCTCGAGCAACGCGACCCTTCCGGCGGCCCTGGACTGCGCCAAGGGCGCCCTCGGGCTGCGTCCCGGGGTGGCGGGCTTCGTGCTTCCGCTCGGAACCACCATGAACATGAGCGGCACCGCCCTCTATGAGGGCTGCGTGGTGTTGTTCGTCGCCCAGGTGTTCGGCGTCGACCTCTCCGTTGGCCAGCAGCTCACGCTGCTGCTGCTCTCGGTGCTCAGCGCGGTCGCGGTCGCGGGCATTCCGGGCGGCTCACTGCCCCTGATCGCCGGACTGCTGGTGACCTTCGGCATCCCGCCTGAGGGCATCGGCGTCGTGCTGGGCGTCGACCGCATCCTGGACATGTCGCGGTCGATGACGAACGTCGGCTGCGACCTCGTGACGACCGCGGTCGTCGACGCGCAGGAGCGGAAGTCGGAAGGCTGACTCAGGCGCGGCGCAGCAGGACCACGCCTGCGATCGCCACGGCCCCGCCCAGCCAGAGTCTCCACGGAGGCCGGTCGCCCTCGACCGCCCACTGCATGACGAGCGCGATGACCGGGGTGAGCGCCACCACGCTCAGCACGAGGGCGGCGGGCTGGTTCGTGAGCGCCCACTGGTAGCAGGCCACGCCGAGCGCCGGTCCCGACAGTCCGTTCATCAGCATCCAGCCGGTCGCATCCAGGGTCGCATAAGGCCGGCGCACTTTCGCGAACAATCCCTTCCCGTGCGTCGCCCACAGGAGGAAGGCCGCCACGAAGGGCGCGCCGCCGAGCAGGCGCACGAAGGCCTGCGAGAATCCGTCCGGCACGCTTTGGCCGGCCGCCTCACACGCATGCACGGTGAGCGGCGTGCTCACGGCCCCGCAGGCCTGGCCCAGTGCGGAGAGGACGCCGAGCCAGACGCCGGCCCGGCGGTGGGCGGGGTCGCCCTCGGCCGGCGCGCCGAGCGCGATGGCGACGCCGGTCAGGATGACCAGTGAGGCCGCCATCTGCGGGCCCGTGGGCGCATGGCCGAGGGTCCCGTATTCAAGCACGAGCGCGAAGGGCGCGGCGAGGCACTGCGTCAGCAGCATGGTCAGGCCGACGCTGATCCGCGGCAGGGCGTGGAAGAGGGCGACGTCGCCCACGCCGAGTCCGAGCACGCCGCCGAGGATGAGCCAGCCCCAGCCGGCGCTGAAGGGCTGCCGGCCGCTGAGCGCGACGAAGGCCCCGACCGCGACGAGGGCGACGAGCAGACGGCCGAGGTTGGCCAGGTCGGGGCCGTGGTGCGCCGAGCTGCGCCGCGCGCAGGTCACCGACCAGGCGTAGAAGAAGGCGGCTCCGAGCGCGAATTCCATCAGGAGAACTTGCCCAGCACGGCCACGCCGGCGGCGTCGGCGCGCAGGCGTCCTTCCTCGGTGAGCCTGAATCGGTCGCCGCAGAGCTCCATGAGCCCCTCCTCGACCATGTCGGCGAAGAGCGCGTTCACGCCCGTGGGCAGTTCGGCGCCGAAGCGGGTCGCAAGGGCGAAGGGATTGACCCCCGCGTTCATCCGTAGTCCGAACACGAGCGAGTCGGCGAGGAGGTCGGATGCGGTGAGCCGGCGGACGTGCTCACGCACGGGCGCGCCGGCCTCGACGCCGCGCAGCCATCCGTCGAGGTCGGCGGGGCTGCTCCATCGTTCACGGCGCCACTGCGACGCGGCCGACGGCCCGTAGCCGCGCCACTCGCCCATCTCCCAGGTGATGAGGTTGTGCCGGCATTCCTTGCCCGGCCTGGCGAAGTTCGACACTTCGTACTGCGCGTAGCCACGTTCGGCCAGCCGCTCCCAGGTGCGCCGGTAGAGGAAGGCCTCGAGCTCGTGGTCGATCTTCACCTTGCCCTGCGAGAGCTTCACGTACATCGCCGTGTCCTCCTCGAAGGTCAGGCAGTAGGTCGAGAGGTGGTCCGGCCCGAGGTCGACCGCCCGCTCCAGGTCGTCCATCCAGCGCGATTCGTCCTGTCCGGGGATGGCGAACATCAGGTCCAGGTTGCGCGATGCGAAGCCGGCGGCCTCGATCAGCGCCCAGGCTTCTTCGACCTGCTTGGGGGAATGGCGTCGGCCGAGCGCCTCGAGCGTTGCGGCGTCGAAGCTCTGCACGCCGAGCGAGACGCGCGTCACGCCGGCCTCCTTGAGCGCGGCGAGCTTGTCCGCCCGCACCGACGACGGCGCGAGCTCCACCGTCCATTCCGACGGCCTTCCCGCGGCTCCGGTCACCGCGCGCCCGAGTCGGGCGAGGTCTTCGGCGGGCAGCAGCCCGGGCGTCCCGCCGCCCCAGAAGACCGTCTCGACGCGCCCCGGCGGATCCTGCGCGAGCTCCCGTTCGATTCCCGACAGGTAGCGTTCGAGGTCGGGCCGCTTGGGCTGCTCCTGGTAGAAGGCGCAGAAGTCGCAGCTCGACGCGCAGAAGGGCACGTGGAGGTAGAGCGACGTGCCGCGGCTGACGGATGCCTCGTTCACTCCAGTCCCAGCTGCTGACGGCCCTCTTCGGAAATCATGCGGGGATTCCATACCGGGTCCCAGACGATCTCCACCTCGGCCGACTCCACGCCCGGGAGCGACTCCAGCTTCGCCTTGGCGTCGCCGGCGATGACCGGGCCCATGCCGCATCCCTGCGCGGTGAGGGTCATCTTGACTGCCACGCGCTTGCCCTTCGCGCCGTCGGCGATCGCGAGATGATAGATGAGGCCGAGGTCGACGATGTTGACGGGAATCTCGGGATCGAAGCACCCCTTGAGAGCCTGCCACAGCGCGTCCTCGTCCAGCGGTCCGTCGGCGGCCGGAGCGGAGGGCGCGACGGCGTAACGTCCCGCGGCTTCGGCGCCGAGGGCGTCGAGGTCGCCGCTGGCGATGCGGAACAGCCCCATGGGCGTGCGTACGGTGACGTTCCCTCCGAGGGCCTGCGTCACGTGCACGACCGCGCCTTTCTCCAGCACCACGAGGTCCCCGGAAGGGATCACTGATGCCTGGCAGTCCCGGATGAGCGTGATTTCCGACATGGCTCCAACCTTGGCGTTCCACGTGCGGACGCAAGCGTGCTCGAAGGAGGGATGTGCGTTTGGCGGTGGCGGGGTTGCGCAGGGGAGGGGAGTCCGAGATTGAGGCCGCCCGCACCGCTGCCACGATGCTCCCCATGCCCCTGCTCCGTCTCATGGCGCCGCTGTTCGCCGCCGTCTGTTCCGCCGCCCCCGTCTCCATCTTCGACGGCCGCAGCCTCGCCGGTTGGGAGGGGGACGCCGCCTGGTGGCGCGCGGAGGCGGGCGAGATTCGTGGAGGCCGCGAGGGCGAGAAGGTGCCGAAGAACCTCTTCCTCGCCACGGAGAAGTCCTACCAGAATTTCGAGCTCACGCTGAAGGTCCGCCTCACCGGCACCGGCTTCGTGAACGGCGGTATCCAGATCCGCAGCGTCCGCGTGCCCGGCAGCACGGAGATGTCCGGCTACCAGTGCGACTACGGTCCGGGCTGGTACGGCAAGCTCTACGATGAGAGCCGGCGCAACCGCGTCATCTCCGACGTCCTCGACGCGGCCGCGCTCAAGGCCGCGGTCAAGGAGGGCGAATGGAACGATTATCGCATCCGCGCCGAGGGCCCGCGCATCCGTACCTGGATCAACGGCGTGCAGGCCCAGGATTACGTCGAGAAGGAGGCCGGCATCGCGCAGGACGGACGCATCGGCATCCAGCTCCATTCGGGAGGGGTGGCCGCCGTGCAGGCCAAGGATGTGATGATCGAGGAGCTGCCGCCGACGCCCGGGGCGCCCGTCTGGGCTTCGCTTCCGCCGGTGAAGCCCGCGGAGCCCAAGGCCAAGGTCGCGCCCAAGGCCGCTCCGCGTGACATCAGTTACAACGCGGTGGAAGGCGTGCGACGCACGGCCGAGGAACAGCGGAAGCTCTTCCGGCTGCCCGAAGGATTCACGATCGAGCTGGTCGCCAAGGAGTCCGACGGCTTCGGCAAGTTCGTCATGCTCGTGTTCGACCAGCGCGGCCGAGCCTGGTCCGGCACGGCGCTGGAGTATCCGGTCGACGCCAACGAGAACCCCGCCGCGGCTGAGGCGCTCTACAAGTCGAAGGCGCGCGACAAGGTCGTGGTCTTCGACACGCCCTTCGCCCCCGGGCCTCAGAAGCCGCGCGTCTTCGCCGACGGACTCGCCATCCCCGAGGGCGTGCTGCCCCACCGGGACGGCGCGGTGGTCCAGCACGGACGAGACGTGGTGTTCCTGGGCGACGCCGACGGCGACGGCCGCGCGGATTCACGGCAGGTGCTGCTGACCGGATTCGGCATCCAGGACAGCCACCTCTTCCCGCACCAGTTCACGCGCGCGCCCTGGGGATGGTTCTGGCTCGCGCAGGGCGCCTTCAACAGCGGCAAGGTCGTCTCGACCAAGGGCGACGTCACGGACTTCCCCAACACGCGCATGGCGCGCTTCCGTCCCGACGGCAGCTTCTTCGAGCCGACCAGCACCGGTCCCTGCAACATCTGGGGGCTCGCCATGACGGGCGAGGGCGAGGTCTTCATCCAGGAGGCCAATGACTTCGGCTATCCGGTGATCCCGTTCCATGAGTACGCCTGGTATCCGGGCTGCGCCGACCGTCTGGCGAAGTCCTACCAGCCTCCGTTCCCCGTGCAGGCGCCCGATTTCAAGATGGGCGGCACGGGCCTGAGCGGACTCGCGCTCTCCGATGCCGGCGTCTGGCCCGCGGGCTTCGACGGGGTGATGTACGTCGCCAATCCGATCACGTCCAAGGTGAACGCGGTGCGCCAGCATCGCGCGGGCTCCGGCTACCGGCTCGAGAAGCTCGAGGACCTAGTGAGCTGCGAGGACCCGTTCTTCCGTCCGATCGCCATGACGATGGGCCCCGACGGCTGCCTCTACGTGGTCGACTGGTACAACAAGATCATCAGCCACAACGAGGTCGCCCGCAACCACCCCGACCGCGACAAGCAGTCCGGCCGCATCTGGCGCATCCGTCCCAAGGGCTTCACGCCGGCCGCGGTTCCGGATTACACGAAGCTGACGTCCGCCGAACTCATCGCGCGCCTGGGCTCGAAGATCGCCGCCGACGCCCATCTCGCCTGGCAGACGCTCGCCGACCGGCGCGATGAAGGCGAGGCGCTTGAGGCTGCGCTCGCGGCGATTGTCTCGGACGCCGCCGCTCCGGCCGCCCGACGCATCCAGGCCCTCTGGGTGCTGGGAGAACACGGCCGCAAGATCGCTCCGCTGGCTCAGCGACTGCTTTCCGACGCGAACCGCAACGTCCGCCGTGAGGCCGTGAACGGCATCCGGCATGTCGGCGCCTGGGAGCCGCACCTCGGCGACCTGGTCGCGCTGGCCGACGACCCTGACGCGGAAGTACGCGCCGCCGCCATCAAGGCCCTGGGCGAGGCCTCGGCCAAGGCCTCCGCCGCGCTCGGTGCCCTGATGACCTTCGCCAAGCCTTCGTTGGACGCGCCGATGGCGCCTGACCGTCGCGGACAGCCCGCCAAGGCGGGCGCGGCTTATGAGCGGGAGTTCGAGCGCTTCCTCGTGCGCATGTACTTCGAGCGTCAGCCCGAGGCGGTCGCCGCCTTCCTCGCCTCCGACGCCGCCCGGTCGCTGCCCGCGGAAGGACGCATGTTCGCCGCGCTCGCGCTCGACCCCAAGGTAGGAGCGCCCCTCGTCGCCAGGCTGGTCGGCCAGCTTTCCCGTGCGCCCGGCCCTGACGAACTTCTCGCCGTGGCGAAAACCCTAGACCAGCCTGAGAGCGCGGCGGTCTTGCGCAAGCTGCTGGCCGACGCGACGGTGCGTGTCCGCGTGGTCGAGCTGCTGCTCGCTTTCCGCACCGACCTCGACGCCGCCAAGGTGGGCCCCGTCGTCGCCGAGGCGGCCCGCACGCTCCTCGCGCAGGATGCGGCCGCCCGCTCACTGGCCGTGCAGCTGATCGGAGGCTTCCAACTCTCCGCGTTCGAGGACGACGTCCTGGCGCTCCTCGGACGCGAGGATGCCCGCAAGGAGGCGCTCGTCGCCCTCCAGCAGCTGCGCACGTCCAAGCCCTCGGCCCTCCTGCCGTTCATCGGCAAGTCCGCGCCCGACGTGTCGCGTCTCGCGCTCGCCGCGCTCGTCGCCTCGCGTTCCGAAGAGGCGCCCGGACTCGCGTTGAAGCTCTACCCCGGGCTCGACCTCAACGACCGCAAGGCCGTGCTCGAGGGACTCAGTGGCACCAAGGCCGGAGCCAAGGCCGTGGCCGGCGGTCTGGCCGCGGGCTTCGTGGCCGCCGCGGAGATCGACCCTTCCGCGGCTGAAAAGCTCGCCATCGCCCTCGGCGACGGACCTGAGCTCGCCGACGTCTCCGCCCGGCTGGGCGGCGTCTTCCGCAGCGTGCTCGTGCTCGACGGTTCCAACGACGCCGTCGCCAGGGGCGGGCTCGCGCTCAAAGGTCCGTTCACCGTGGAGACCTGGGTGCGCCTCGATGGCAAGGTCGACAACAACGACAGCATCCTCGGCGCCCGCGGCGTGCTGGACCTGAACTTCGCCGGCGGAATCTTCCGCGCCTATCTCGGCGCCGAAATCCACGACGCCGTCGTCTCCTCCAAGCCCATATCGTCCGGCATCTGGACCCATGTGGCAGTCACCCGCGACGCACAGGGCGTGCTGCGTCTCTTCCAGGACGGTGAACTCACCGGCACCGCCAAGGCCGCCCATGGCCATGACCTCACTGGGCTCACCGTCGCCTGGTCCACGCCGCAGGGCGGCACGCAGGGCGCTCTCGCCGAGTACCGCGTCTGGAACGTCGAACGCAAGCCCGCCGAGGTGCGGTCCCACATGACCCGCACCTTCGCCGGTGAGAAGACGGCTCCGGCCGGCCTCGTGTTCCTTTCCGCCACCGGTGACGCCGCCTGGGGCAAACTGGGCAAGGGAGCCCGCATCGCGCGCACCACCGACGCACCCCCGCTCCTCAACGCCTCGCAGTTCGCGGCCCTCGAGGCCAAGACCGCCCGTTTCACCGCGCTCGCCGCCAAGGGCGGTGATGCCGCGAAGGGCAAGGCGCTGGCCGCGCTCTGCCAGTCCTGTCACGTGATCAACGGCCAGGGCGGACAGATCGGACCCAATCTCTCCGGAGCCGGCGCCATGGGCATGGAGGCCGTCATCCGCAACATCATCGACCCCAACGCCGCGATCGAAGCCGCCTACCGCATCTTCCGTCTCGAGACCCGGATGGGCGAGGTCATCGAGGCCTTCTACGTCTCGGAGGACGCCACGGCCTACGTCATCCGCCAGCCCGGCGGACCCGACCGGCGCGTGCCCAAGGCGGAGGTGCGCTCGACCAAGTATCTACGCCGCTCGCTCATGCCCGAAGGACTGCTCGACGGCTTCGATGACGGCCAGATCGCCGACCTCTTCGCCTACCTGAAGACGCTTAAGTAAGATTGCAGGGCCAGAGCTTGGGCCAGCAGATGCCGGAGCAAGGCGGTGGCAGGGTTCTCCTGTAACCTCCAGCCCTAGCCCTGTCTCTGGCCCTAGCAGGCCTTCTTCGCTTGCCGAAGGGACGGGGCGGCATACGGCTTGGAGTCATGT
The DNA here is from genome assembly GCA_046080425.1 of Verrucomicrobiota bacterium. GTDB lineage: Bacteria > Verrucomicrobiota > Verrucomicrobiia > Opitutales > UBA953 > UBA953. Next base: position 31,130 of record JBJTTY010000061.1, on the reverse strand, counting down.
CCGTCTGGTTCAATCCCGCACGTGAGCTCGACGCCCTCCTGAGGCGCGCCGCCGAGTCCGTGCCCGCGCTGGGTGCCGGCTTTAATCCGGAGCTGAAGCCTTCCGACCCCCGCCACGCCGACTTCCAGGCCAACGGCGTGCTCGCGGCGGCGAAGCAGGCGAAGGCCAATCCGCGCGCCCTCGCCACGGCGCTCGTCGAAGCCGTCCGCGCCCAGGGCGGGCTGGACGACGAGATCGTGCAGATGGAGGTCGCCGGCCCGGGCTTCATCAACTTCAAGCTCACGCCCGCCGCCCTCGGCGCCTGGCTCCGCGAGTATCGTGACGAGTCCAAGTGGCGCGCCGGCGCTGCCCGTCTGATGGGCGGTCGCAAGGTCATCATCGACTACCCTTCGCCGAACACCGCCAAGCAGATGCACGTCGGGCACCTCCGCCCGATCGTCATCGGCGAGGCCGTCGCACGGCTGATCGAGTTCTGCGGCGCCGACCTCGTCCGCGACAATCACATCGGTGACTGGGGCACGAACTTCGGCATCCTCATCCTCGCCATCCGCCGGGCCGGCTTCCGGCTCGACGCCAAGAGCCCGACGGCCCTCGATGACCTCGAGCGCCTGTACAAGGAGGGCAGCGCCGCCACCAAGGCCGACCCGGCGCTGATGGACGCCGCCCGCGCCGAGCTCGCCAAGCTGCAGTCGGGCGACCCCGCGAACACCGCCCTCTGGAAGGAGATCGTCGAGGTCTCCAACGCCGCCTGCCAGCGCATCTATGACCAGTTCGGCCTCAAGACCGACGTCATCCTCGGCGAATCCTTCTACCGCGACAAGGTCGACCAGGTCTACGCCGAGCTCGCGAAGCACAAGCTGGCCGAGGAGAGCGAAGGCGCCCTCGTGGTCTGGCATGACGAAGAGCCGCGCTTCTCGCGCGACGCCGAGACGAAGATGCCCTTCATCGTACGCAAGAGGGACGGTTCGTCCAACTACGCTTCCACCGACCTCGCCACGCTCCTCTACCGCGCCGAGCACTTCAAGGCCGACGAGATCGTCTACGTCACCGACGGCCGTCAGCAGGACCACTTCCAGCAGCTCTTCCTGACGGGCGCGAAGTGGTTCAAGGCTTCGGGCCGCAGGCTCCCGCGCCTCCGCCACGTCTGGTTCGGCACCATTCTCGGAGAGGACGGCAAGGCCATCAAGACCAAGTCCGGCGAGCCTGTGCGCCTGCAGGAGCTCATCGATCAGGCCGAGAAGCTCGCCTTCGAAGCCGTCACGACCAAGAACCCGGATCTGCCCGAAGCCGAGCGCAAGGCCATCGGCAAGGCCATCGGCGTCGCCGCCATGCGTTACGCCGACCTGTCGTCGAACCGCACGATGGATTACACCTTCTCGTGGGGCAAGTTGCTCGCCTTCGAAGGCAACACTGCGCCGTACCTCATGTACGCCGTCGTCCGCGTCCGTTCGATCTTCCGTAAGAGCGGGCTAGCCGTAGGGCAGGGCGAAGAAGGCGCGACCGACCCGGAGACTCCGGCCGAGATCGCGCTCGCCCGCAAGCTCCTGGCGTTCACCGCCGCGCTCGACCAGGCGCTCGAGGAGCTCCGCCCGCACCACCTCTGCACCTATCTGCATGAGCTCGCCGCCGCCTATGGCACCTTCTATGCCGCGGACAGCGTCATCGTGGACGACCCCGCCGTGAAGGCCCGTCGCCTCATGCTATGCTCGCGTACCTGCGCCGTCATGGAGACGGGACTGCGCCTCCTCGGCATCGAGCCGGTGGAGCGGATGTGAGCGCCGCAAAGCGGCGAGGGCGCAGGCTGGCACGTGGGCAGGTGGGCGCGGGCTGGTTTGGCCGCCTTGCCCGCTTGGAACGCTATTCCGGGTAGACCTCACCCGTGCTGCGGATAGAAAAGTCTCACCCCCATGGAGACCCCTGCTCCGAAGTCCGAACGTCTGCTCTCGCTCGACGCCCTGCGCGGCTTCGACCTGTTCTGGATCGTCGGCGGGCACGGCATCCTGCTCGCGCTCTTCAAACTGACGGAGTGGGGGTGGCTCGGCGCGATCGACGCCCAGCTGAAGCACGTCGATTGGAACGGCTTCCAGGCCTACGACCTCATCTTTCCGTTGTTCCTCTTCCTGGCCGGTGTCTCCACGCCATATTCGCTGACGCGCCGTCTGACCGAAGGCGCCCGGGCCGAAGTCGTCCGCAAGGTCATCCAGCGCGGGCTGATCCTCGTGCTGCTCGGGGTCATCTATAACAACGGCCTCCAGTGGAAGGGGCTCGAGGAGATGCGGTTCGGCAGCGTGCTTGGGCGCATCGGCTTGGCGGGCATGTTCGCCCAGCTGATCTTCGTATTCAACTGTCAGACCCCGAAGCGGCTCTGGGTTTGGCTCGCGGGCATCTTGTTGGGCTATTGGGCGATCCTGTCGTTCGGCCATGCACCCGGTTTCGCTCCCGGCGACCTCACGATGGAAGGCAATTTCGCCAGTTACGTCGACCGCCTGCTCCTGCCAGGCAAGCTGTATAAGAAGATCCACGACCCGGAAGGCCTGCTCGCCGTCCTGCCCGCCATCGGCAACGCTTTGCTCGGCATCCTCGCTGGCCTCTGGCTGCGTCGGCCGGCGGAGGAAGTCTCTGGTGACCGCAAGGCCGCCGGTCTGGCGGTCGCCGGGCTAGCGTTGCTCGCCGGCGGCGGCCTCTGGAGCCTGGTCTTCCCGTTGAACAAGAACCTCTGGACCAGTTCTTTCGTCCTCTGGACCTGCGGTTGGGCGAGCCTGACGCTGGGCTTGTTCTACTGGACGATCGACGTGCGCGGCTGGGCGCGCGGCTTCGGCGCCTTCTTCGCCGTCATCGGGATGAATTCCGTCCTCATCTATATGTCGGGTAAGTTCCTGAACTTCGACTTCACGGGGCAGGCCTTGTTCGGTGGCCTCGCCCGGGCGTTCCCGCCGGCGGCGGCCTCGTTGGTGCTCGTCACCGGCATCTTCGCCGTGAAGTGGGGTTTCCTCTGGTTCCTGAAGCGACAGAAGATTTTCCTCAAGGTGTGACCTGGCGGTTGAGCGAAGCCGCTCAATCCTACCCAAGGAATAGGTCGGCCATGTCGTGACGCGGTCCCGACCCTAACCAAGGCCGGGCTTGTCTTCCGGGCGGGCGCGAGGACGCTGTCGGCATGGACGAACCCGAGCTGAAAGTCACCCGGGGCGACATCATCGCCCGAGGCCTCCTCTGCCATTGTCCGAACTGTGGCGAACGCGGCCTGCTGGCCTCCTGGTTCCGCCTGGCCAAGGCCTGCCGTTCCTGCGGCATGGACCTCGAGCGTTCGCACGGCTTCTACTCCGGCACGACCTCGATCGGCTACGTCGCGGCCATCCTCGTCATCCTCGTGCCGCTTTGCTTCCTCGTCGTCCACGACGTCATCGGCGCCCGCGCGGCCGTGCTCATCGGCATGTCAGGCTCGGCCGCCTTCATCGTCGGCATCTACCCCGTCATGCTCTGCTGGATGGTGGCCGCCTGCCATGTCGCGCTGCCGGGCGACCTGCCCGCCAACGGCGGCACGGGGCGGCGGGGAGAGGATTGACATCCATCATCTTATCATGATGGATAGATGCGAATGAGGAACAACCCTCTGCCCGCGCTCTTCCGCCGCCCCGGCCGTCCGGCCGTCTCGGTGGAGTTCTTCCCGCCCAAGGACGCGGCGGGCGGAGAGCGCATGCTCGAGGTGGCCCGCACCCTGCAGGGCTCGGGGGTCGACTTCGCCTCCATCACCTACGGCGCGGGCGGCTCTTCCCGTGACACCACCCTCGCCTACGGACGCAAACTCGTGGCCATGGGCTACGCCATGGTCGGACACCTGACCTGCGTCGGCCACTCCCGCCGTGAGCTCGCCGAGCTGGTCGCCCGCTATGACGAGGCCGGCTTCTCCGGCATCCTGGCCCTGCGCGGCGATCCGCCCAAGGGGCAGGGCGCCTTCGTGCGTCATCCCGAGGGCTTCGCCCATGCGCATGAGCTCGTGCGCCTGATCCACGCCGAGCGCCCGGGACGGTTCTCCGTCTCCGTCGCGGGCTTCCCCGAGCGCCATCCTGATTCCCCGGACGACCTGTCCGACGTCCGTCATCTCGCCGGCAAGGTCGCCGCCGGGGCCGACTTCGTCACGACCCAGCTCTTCCTGGACAATTCCGATTACTTCAGGCTCGTCGCCCGTGCGCGCGCCGCGGGCGTGCGCGTGCCCGTCGTTCCCGGCATCATGCCCGTGCTCTCCCTGAAGCAGGCCCGCAGCTTCTGCGGTTTCTGCAAGGCCCGCATCCCCGCGGCCCTCGAGCGTGAGCTTGAGGCCTGCGGCGAGGACGAGGAGGCCCAGCGTCGCGTGGGCGTCCGGTGGGCCGTGGCCCAGGCCCGCGGGCTCGTGGCGGGCGGCGCTCCCGGCCTGCACGTCTACGTCCTGAACCGTTCGGACTCGGCGCGTGAGCTCTTCGCCGCCCTGCGGGCCTGAGCGACGCCAATAGGTTTGTCATCCTATCCCGCCGAGGATGGGATGCCGCATGCGTACGCCCCCGGAAATCGGCGTCCCCGGCTGGCGCCGCGGCTTCTGGTGCCTCATGGCGACCCAGTTCCAGAACGCCTTCAGCGACAACGCGCTCAAGAACCTCGTCGTCCTGCTCGTGATGGCGCGACCGATGTCGGAGGATGACCGCCACGGCCTGGTCGCGCTCGTGGGCGCGCTCTTCGCCGCCCCGTTCATCCTCTTCTCGATGCTCGGCGGTTGGATGGCCGACCGTTTCAGCAAGCCCGCCGTCATGACCGGGGTGAAGGCCGCCGAGGTGGCCATCATGCTGTTCGCCGCGGCGGCGCTCTGGTTGCGCGCGCTCCCGCTGGAGATGGCCGCGGTCTTCCTCATGGGCACGCACAGCGCGATCTTCGGGCCTTCGAAGTACGGCGTGCTTCCCGAGCTGCTGCCTCACGACCGACTCTCCTGGGGCAACGGCATCCTCGAGCTCCTGACCTTCATGGGCATCATCCTCGGCATCGTGGTCGGCGCCGTCTTCGCCGAGCATCTGGCGCCGCACCCGGGCGCGGCAGGCGTCCTCCTCGCCGTGCTGGCGGTCGTCGGGTGGGCCTTCAGCCGTGGCGTCCCGCGCCTGCCCGCCGCCGCGCCGGAGCGCAGGCTTTCCGCCAATCCGATCGCGGAGTTCGTGCGCCGCCTCGGGGCCATGCGCCTCGATCGCGACCTGTGGCGGGCCAACTGGGGCAACGCGGGCTTCTTCTTCCTGGCCGCCCTCGTCCAGGCCAACGTGCTCATCTTCGCCCGTGACGTGCTTCGCCTCGGCGAGACCGACAGCGGGCTGCTCAGCGCCGCGCTCGCGCTCGGCATCGGCTTCGGCAGCGTGACGGCCGGCTACGCCTCGCGAGGCCGCATCGAATACCGGCTCGTGCCGCTCGGCGCGGTCGGGCTTGCCCTCAGTTCGGTGCCCCTCGGCTGGCCCGGCGTCGGCGTGACCAGCTTCGCCTGCGGGCTGGTCGCATTGGGCTTCTCCGCCGGACTGTTCATCGTGCCCATCGCCGCGGTGCTGCAGCATCGGCCGGACCCCGAGGACAAGGGCGCCGTGCAGGGCGCCGCCAACCTGCTCAGCTTCATCGGCATTTTGGCCGCATCCGGCGTCCAGTGGCTGGCCTTCCGTTACGGGCTCGGCTCGGGCCAGGTCTTCTGGCTCTGCGGCGCCAGCGCCCTGGCGATCGGCGCCTACTCGGCGATTTCGCGGGGGCGGTTCATCGACGCCGAGGCCTGAGCGGCGCTCAGACTTCGGCGAGGATGCGGCGACGGATCTCCTCGACCGGCATCGAAGCCAGCTGCGCCGGCGGGATGCGGTTCGGATTGAGCTTCGGAAGCTCGGTCACGCGCTCGCTGAGCGTCAGGTTGCGGTTCGCCGCGACCTCGTCGACCCGGTCGACCGGCGTGAAGCGCGGGGCCGACTTGAGCACCTCGGGCTTCTCGCGGATGAGCGAACCGATGGCGACCACCGCCTCGGCGAAACGGTCGAGCTCAGCCTTGGTGTAGGATTCGGTCGGCTCGATCATCAGGCCGAAGACCTCGGGGAAGGCCACGGTCGGCGCGTGGAATCCGAAGTCCAGGAAGAGCTTGCCGACGCGCGCGATGACGGACGCGCGGGGCACGCCGGCCGCCTCGGCCCGGCGGAAATCCTCCTCGGTCAGCGTGAGGATGAACTCGTGCATGCGCGGTACCCCGTCGGCTCCGGCGGGCAGGGAGGGGAAGTGGGCGCCGAGCCGGGAATGCAGGTAACGGCTGGAGAGCACTGACATCGCGGCCATGCGGCGCACGCCCTCCTTGCCGAGACGGCGCAGGTAGGTGAGCACGCGCACCTTGTGGGCGAAGTTGCCCCAGTGGCGATGGAAGGAGCCGATGCTGCGCTTGGGACGGACCGGAACGAAGCGACCGTCCCGCCGTTCGACCTGGAAGCCGGGCAGGAAGTCGACCAGCCTGTCGGACACGGCCACGATGCCGTCGCCGGGTCCGCCGCCGCCGTGCGGGACGGTCCACGTCTTGTGCAGGTTGTTGTGGACGGCGTCCACGCCGAGCGCCCCGAGGTTCACCCAGCCGGCGATCGCGTTCATATTGGCGCCGTCCATGTAGACCAGCCCGCCGACGCGGTGGATGGATTCCGACATGCGGCGGAAGTCGGTCTCGAAGACCCCCGAGGTGTTCGGGTTGGTCACCATCATGCCGGCGACGCGCGGACCGAACTCGGCGATCTTGGCGTCGAAGTCGGCCTGATCGACGCGTCCGTCGGGCAGCGCCTTGAGGATGACGATGCCGGTGGGCGCGCCGTCCGCGCGCCGTCCGGACACGTAACCGGCGGTGGTGGCGGTGGCGAAGTTGGTGCCGTGAGCGGTGGCCGGGATGAGCAGGATGTCGCGCGTCTCGCCCTTGGCGCGATGGTAGGCTTGGAAGAGCTTGAGTCCGACCAGTTCGCCCTGGGCTCCGGCGACCGGCTGCGTGGTCAGTCCGGCGAGCCCGGTGATCTTGCGGAACCATTCCTGGATCTCCCAGAGGAGCGCGAGCGAACCCTGGGCGTCCTCGACGGGGGCCTGGGGGTGCAGGCCGGTGAAGCCCGGGAGCCCCGCCGCCCAGTCGTTGACGTGCGGGTTGTACTTCATCGTGCATGACCCGAGCGGGAAGCAGCCCACGTCGGGAGAGACGTTCAGTTCGCCGAGCCGCAGGTAGTAGTCCTTGAGTTCGGCGAGGGTGAAACTGGGAAGTCCGACCGGTCCTTCGCGGAGAAGCCGGGCGGGGATCGCGGGCAGCGAGGCCGGCGTGCCGGCCTTGCCGTAGAGCCCTTCGAAGAAGGCCGCCAGCCGGTCGGCATCGGCGACAGACTGCACGTCGCTGAAGGAGACCTTGAGCAGATGGCAGCCGCAGGGGGTACGTCCGGTGACGTCGACGCCTACGTGTAGACCTGCGGCACGGCCCTTGGCGATGACCGACGCGGCCGACTCGGGAAGCATCAGGCAGAATTCGTTCCAGAAGACCTCCTTGGCGTAGCAGACCCGCAGGCCCGGCACCGCGTGGAGGCGGGCGGCGGCTCGGTGCGCCAGGTCGCGTCCGGCGGCGCACGACTCGGCCATGCCCTTCTCGCCGCGCGCGAGCACGGCCGCGCCCGCGATGGTCGCGACGAACGCCTGGTTGGAGCAGATGTTGGACGTGGCCTTGTCCTTGCGGATGTGCTGCTCGCGGGTGGACATCACCATCACGATGCAGTCGCGTCCGGAGCCGTCCTTGGCCTTGCCGACGAACCGTCCCGGCGTCTCGCGCACTTCGTTCTTCTTCTCCGCGTTGTGGCGGACGGCGAAGAGGCCGAGGCCTGGTCCCCCGAAGTTGGGCCCGATCGCCAGATGCTGGCCTTCGCCGACCACGATGTCGGCGCCCTTGCGGCCGTAGGCGGACGGCGGCTTGAGTCCGCCGGTGGCGAGCAGCATGGGGTCGACGACCGCGACGGCCCTAATGCCGGCGTCGGCGCAGGCGTTGGTGAGCGCGTCCACGTCCTCCAGCAGTCCGAGCGCATTGACCTGGGGGAAGATGAAGGCGGCGAGCGAACGGCCGAGCCGGCCGGCCGCCTCCTTGACCTCGCCGGGGGCGATCCGGCCCGTGTCCTCGTCGGCCGGCAGGAACGCCAGCTTCACCGAGGTGCCTTCGACGTGCGTGCGGAGGACTTCGAGGTCGGAGGGGAGCAGGTTGCCCGCGACGAGCACCGTGTCGGCCTCCGCGTCGCCCATGCGGACCGCGCACACGGCGGACTCGAAGAGCGCGCTGGCACGGTCGTAGAGCGAAGAGTTGACCGCTTCGAAACCGGTCAACTGCGCCATCGCCGACTGGTACAGCCAGTGGGTGATCAGCGTGCCCTGGGAGCGCTCGGGCTGGTAGGGCGTGTAGGAAGTGGTGAGGTTGCGGATCGAGCAGACGTGCCCGACGATCTCGTGCACGCGGTAGGCCTGGAGTCCGTCGCCCATGAAGGCGGTGCGCACGTTGTTGCGCGAGGAGAGTTCCTCCATCGAGTCCGCCAGGGCTTCGTAGGACAGCTCCTCCGGCAGGTCAGGCGCGCTCTTGAAGAGCACGGCCGGATCGATGTGGGAGTAGAGGTCCGGGAAGTCCTTGGAGCCGACGGCCGCGAACATCTCGCGGATGTCCTTGTCGCTGGCCGGGACGTAGTGCCGGGCGAGTTCGCGGGGCAGCTTGGTCGGGTCAAAGGGCAGCTCGGCCATGGTTGGATGATGGTTTTTGAAAGACCGCCCGCCCCTCGCAACCATCCCCCGGTCCGGGGTGGGGGTATTAGGCCGCCGAGCCCATCCCATTAGGCGCCGACGGCTCCCCGGCGGTTGCCTTCATGTCGTGCAAGGCCAGCCTCCGTCGCATGACCAGGCAGGAGCGAGCTGACCATGTGGCCAGGGAGCTGGCCCGTCTCTATCCGCGGACGCCGATTCCCTTGGACCACAAGGACCCGTTCACCTTGCTCGTGGCCGTCGTGCTGTCGGCCCAATGCACCGACAGGAAGGTCAATGAGGTCACGCCGGCCCTCTTCGCGGAGGCAGGCACCCCGGCGAAGATGGCGGCCATGACGCAGGCCCGCGTGCTGACGCTCATCCGTCAGCTAGGACTCGCCCCGCAGAAATCCAAGGCGCTCGTGGGACTGGCCAGGATGCTCATGGAGAAGCACGGCGGGCAGGTGCCGCGCACCTTCGCCGAGCTCGAAGCGCTTCCGGGAGTGGGGCACAAGACCGCCTCCGTCGTCATGGCGCAGGCCTTCGGCGTGCCGGCCTTTCCCGTCGACACCCACATCCACCGGCTGGCGAAGCGCTGGAAGCTCAGCCAGGGCAAGTCCGTCGAGCAGGTCGAGCGCGACCTCAAGCGGCTCTTCCCGGAGGACGCCTGGAACAAGCTCCACCTGCGGATTATCTTCTACGGCCGCGAGCGCTGCACCGCAAGGGGGTGCGATGGGAAGAGGTGCGGGATATGTGGGGCGCTACGCGCGGGATAGATGACTGAGTCGATGGCAGATGGCTGCGTCGATGACAGAGGCCAGAATCGATGACAACGTGCGAATGAAAGAGGGTAGCACGTCGATATGATGAGCGGCTCTAGGCAGAGAGAGTCATTCGCCTGCCTTGTCTGTCTTTATCGATTCAGCCCTCTGTCATCTGCCATCGACTCAGCACTCTACTCTCAAGCCCTGATCAACGCCTCATGCCTCGCCCGGAACTCCTCGCTCCAGGGCGCGGGCTGATGGGTCGCGCCGTCCATGCGGCAGACGGTGCGCGAGGCCCGGGCGTGCAGGACGGAGAGGTCGGCGCTGCGGAACTCGAAGTCGACCGTGAGTCCTGCCGCCCGCACCTTGCGCACGTTCAGGACCAGCTTCACCTCGCATTCGGGCCGGATCGGCGCGAGGTAGTGCAGCTCAAGGTCGCGGACGACGACGTAGACGTCGGGCGCCACGCCCGGGTCGAGCGTGTCCTTGCCCATCAGGGCGACGAACATCGCCTTCTGGGCGCGCTCCATCAGGAGCACGTAGTGCGAGTGGTGCAGGATGCCGAGACCGTCCGTCTGGTCGAACCACGTCTTCATCGTCACGACGAAGGACAGGTCAGGCTGGAGTCCGTCGGCGGGCATGGTCAGGAGGGATGAGGCGAAGTCACCCCGGGGCAAGCGAACGCTTCACTTCTTTCGGAGCGTGGCCGCAAGGCGGTCGAGCTCGGCCCACGTCTCGACGGCGGGCCTGAGGCCGAGGTCTCGGCGGGCGGCCGAGACGTCGTACCAGTGGTCCTTGGCGAGTTCGACGGCCACGAAGCGGGTCATGGGCGGCTCGCCCTTGAGGCGGCAGAGCGTCCAGACGCCTTCGAGCGCGGCTCCGAGCCAATACGCCGGGCGCACGCCGAGGCGGCGCGTCACGGGCTTCTCGCCGGCCCCGACGAGCAGGCGGTTGATGAAGTCCCAGAGGTTCACGGGCTCGCCCTGCGAGATGAAGTAGGCCTTCCCGTTGGCGCGGCCCGCGAGGAGCGCGTCGAGCGCCCCGAGGTGCGCGTCGGCCGCGGTGTCCACGTGCGTGACGTCGACCTTGTTCCGCCCGTCGCCGACGATGCGCAGCCTGCCGGCGCGGGCGCGGGCGAGCAGCCGCGGGAAGATGTGCGGATCGCCCGGACCCCAGATCAGGTGCGGGCGGAGCGCGCAGACCTTGAATTCCTCCGACGCGGCCTTGAGCGCGAGCTGCTCCGCGACGGCCTTGGTCTCGGCGTAGGCGCAGAGCCAGTTGCCGCCGTAGGGCAGTGATTCGTCGACGCCTCGGAAGGCCTCGCCGTTGAAGACGACGCTCGGAGTGCTGGTGTGCACCAACGCCTTCACGCCATGGGCCTCGCATGCGTCGATGACGTTGCGCGTGCCGTCGACGTTCACGCGGACGTAGTCCTCCCACGGACCCCAGACGCCGGCCTTGGCCGCCACGTGGAAGACGTAGTCGCATCCCTTCACCGCCGTGTCGACGACGGAGCGTTCGCCGATGTCGCCGCGGTGGAACTCGACCTGGCCGGCGAGTTCGCCTTCGGGCGGTGTGCGCCCCAGGACGCGGACGCGCCAGCCGCGGTCGAGGCAACGTCGCACGACCGCCTGGCCGAGGAAGCCGGCGCCGCCGGTGACGAGGACGACGGCCGCGCTCATGGCGCGAGGCGGGCGGTCCATTCTTCGGCGAGCCGCAGCCGATGGATCTTGGCGTTGTGGCGGACGTCCACCGGCAGGGCGCGCTGGAAGACGATGTGGCGCACCATCTCCGAGCGAGGATTCACCCGGGCGATGCCGCGCAGCTCCGCCTCGAAGCGTTCGCGGGCCTCGCGCGTCTCCGGATGGGCGCCCGGCCTGGCTTCCACCACGAGGGCGGGAATCTGCCGGGGGGGCTCGCCGAGCCCTATGAGTGCGCAGCGCGCGACGTGAGGATGCTGGCGGAAGGCAGGCTCCAGGCATTCCGTCGGGAGTTCGCCTTCCGCCGTGCGCACCTTTTCCGCGCGGCGGCCCAGGAAGTACAGCCGACCGTCGGTCCCGATCCGGCCCAGGTCGCCCATGCGGTGCCAGATCCGGTCGCCTTCCCGGATCTTGGCGAGTCGCGTCGCTTCCGGAAGGGCGTCGTATTCCCGCGTCACGTTCGGTCCCGTGGCGATGATCTCACCCGCCTCTCCAGACCCGCATTCAGCGGCCTCGCCGAGCGAGCCGATCGGGCCGTCCGTCTCACGGATGATCCGGACTTCGACGCCCTCCACCGCCGTTCCCACGCAGGTGCCCTCTCCTCGCAGCGCCAGCTGGCGCGCCTCCCCGAGCAGTTCATCACCTCTGATGGTCGTGACAGGCAGGCATTCCGTCGCCCCGTAGGGCGTGTGCGTCACGCAGTTCGGGGCGATGACGCGCAGCTTGGCGATGAGTTCGGCGGACACCGGCGCGCCGGCGATGAGGAGACGGCGTAGCGAGGGCAGGGTGGCGCCCCGTGCTTCGCAGTGGTCGGCCACCTTGCCCCAGATGGCGGGTGAGCCGAAGGACGTGGTCACCTTTTCCGAAAGCAGGGCGGAGACCAGCGGTTCCGGGTCCGCATTCATCGGCCGCGACGGATCGAGCGCGGGCGTCACCGTCGTCACCCCCAGCGCGGGATTGAAGAGCGCGAACAGGGGCAGCATCGCCATGTCGACCTCTCCGTGGGCGATGCCGAACGTCCCGCGTATGAGTCCGATCTGGGCATTGAACATCCCGTGATCGTAGCGGACTCCCTTCGGCGCGCCGGTCGATCCAGAGGTGAAGAGCACCGCGGCCTCGTCGTCAGGGCGGCGCGGCGTGATCGGCCGGTGAGTCGTGCCGGAATCCTCCGCCGCCTTACGCCAGCGCCGTCCGCCGCAGGTCAGCCGGATCCGGATCGAGTCCAGCGCGGCGAGGGGCAGGCGGCTGAGCAGCGTGGCCGTCCGGGTGCCGAGCAACCCGGACGGCGCCGAGCTTTTGACGCAGCTCAGGAAACTTCGCGGCCCCATCCCGGGGTCGATTGCGACGGGAACTGCGCCGGCCTTCAGCAGTGCGAACATGCCCGTGATGAGCTCCCTTCCGGGCCGGACCGCCAGCAGCACCCTGTCTCCGGGCCGGATGCCTTCCGATTCGATCAAGGTCGCCACCGCGTCGCTCTCGCGGTCGAGCTCCCGGAAGGTCCTCGCCTCATGAAGAGCCCGCCCTTCCAGACCCCGGCCCGAAGGCGTGAGCGTGGCCGTGGCTTCCGGAAATCGGATGGCCGCCTCTTTCAGATGTCGGGCGACGTTGGCGCCGGGGTCGTTCATTTCCTCAAATGAAGAAGCCCCGTCTCCGGGGCTTCGGCGGGGAGCATCCCGGGCTCAGTAGTCCGAGATCGTGATGGCACCCCAGAGCAGGGTGATGCGGTCGCCGCTCGAATTGCGGCGAGCCATGATCTCGGTGGTGCTCAGGTTGATCTTGGTGCCGGGATTGTAGCCGTAGGAAGCGGGCTCGGTGGTCACGATGCCGAAGAAGTTGTGGCTGGGCTCAGCGGCGACGGACTTGGCGTGGTAAGGGGTGTCGTAAGTGGTGCAGCCGGCCAGCAGCAGCAGGGACGCGAAGGCAAGGGACTTCATGGACGGGGGTGGGGCTCTGAAGATGGGAAGGCGGTCCAGGGTGACAAGCCCGAACCTGGCTCATCCGGTCACCCAATGATGCCATGCCCGCACCAATTCAGGCCCTCGGAGGAACCAAAGGGCGCCCGCCACCGCCATGCTGGGCACGAAGGGCACCACGCCGTCGTATTCCTCCCCCTTGATGCGGGCCGAAAGCACCCCCGGCAGGGCCGTCACGACCCCCACGACCGAACCTCCGAACAGGCAGAAAAGGGCGCCTTGCCAGCCGCACCATGCGCCGACGCCGGCGCACAGGATGATGTCGGCCTCTCCCATGGCCTCTCGGCCGGCCAGCACGGTGCCCACCGTCCGCACCCACCAGACGACGGCCGTGCCGACCGCGATGCCGAAGAGGGATGCCCCGGCCGAGTGAAGGCGGTTCATGGCCGGCAGGGCATGCTCCGTCTGCCCTTGGAGTTCCGGCAGGAACATCGAGGCCATGAGTCCGGCTCCCACCAGGGCGAAGTTGGGCGCGTCGGGCACCAGCATGTCCTCAAGGTCGCATCCCGCCAGCAGGATGAGCAGCGGCAGGAACGCGAAAGCTGCGAAGGCCTTGGCGGGAGAAAGCAGCCACCAGGATCCGGCGAAGGTCAGCGCGGTGATGAGCTCCACGGTCGGATAGCGCGTGGAAATGCGCCCGCCGCAGCAGCGGGCCCGGCCGCGCAGGATCAGCCAGCCGATGACCGGCAGGTTGCACCACCAAGGAATCGGCGCCCCGCATGCGCAGCGGGAACCGGGCGTGACGACGGATTCCCCCTTGGGCAGCCGGTGGATGCAGACGTTGAGGAAGCTTCCGACGCAGGCGCCGAGCATGCCGAGGCAGACTAAGGTCGGTCCCGGGTGGAGCGTGGCGAATCTCTGGAGGGCTTCGGTCATCTCAGGTCCTTTCACCGATGGCGTCGCGCATGGGTACGGCGGGCGGCAGGATGCCGGTCCATTCGCGGAAGGCGAGCGCTCCCTGCCATCGCAGCATGGGTCGTCCGTCGCAGCCCTGCGCGCCCGCCGCCCGTGCGTCGCGCAGCAGTCGCGAATCCGTCCGCCCGTACGTGGTGTCGAAGACGAATTGTCCGGCGAGCAGCGCGTCCCGGTGCAGCGGCGAAGGGTCGTCGGGCTTCAGGCCCAGCGTCGTACAGTTCACGATCACTGCGTCCTTCGGCGGACGCAGCGAGGCCGTCAGGCCGGACGACCGCGCGCCGCCGCCGAGCTGGCCGGTCACCGCGGCGGCCTTGGCCGCGTCGCGGCTGGCGACGAGCAGCGAGGAGCAGCCGCCGTCCAGGCAGGCCGCGGCCACGGCGCGCGCGGCCCCGCCGGCGCCGAGGATGATCACCGGCCGGCCCTGCACGCCTCGGCCGGACCGCTCCTTGAGCGCCTCCAGGAAGCCGCGTCCGTCCGTGGTCCTTCCCGACCATCCCTGTTCTGTGCGAACGAGGGTGTTCACGGAGCCGGCTCTGCGCGCCTCGGGGGAGAGGGATTCCGCGAGGCCGAGGGCGGCCACCTTGTGGGGCACCGTGAGGTTGAGCCCGATGAAGCCCGCCGCGTGCAGCGCGCGCAGCGCTTCCGGCAGCTCCTCGGCCTTCACATGCAGGCGCAGGTAGCGGAGCTTCTCGACTTCGGGCGAGGCCGACGCCAGGGCCGCGATGGCTGCGGCATGCATCTGCGGGCTGCGTGAGTGCGCAATCGGGTCGCCGAGCACGCCGAGCCTCGGCCCCTCCGGCCTGAGGCCGGCGATGGCCGCGGCGTCCAAGGCGTCGTCCGGGCTCATGCGTCCCGGTCCAGATTCTGGGCGAAGCCCTGGTACATGCGGCTCAGCCGGTCATCTCCGGCCGCCTCGCACTGCGAGATGAGATTGCGGCAGCAGCGGGCCAGCGTCTGGCGCGCCGAGACCGGGCCGAGGAAGGCCTCGTCGGCGGGCAGATGGTTGTCGAGCAGCATGAGCTGCACTTCGGCGCGCGTCCGGAAGGACCCGCCCTCGAAGCAATCCAGGTAGAAGCGTTCGTCGCCCGAAAAGACGCCGAGCATGAAGCGGCCGGGCAGGCCGACGGGCTCGAGCGGAAGGCCGAGTCTGCGGGCGGTGAACAGGCAGAGCAGGCAGAGTGAGATCGGGATGCCTCGACGCGAGGCGATGACGCGGGACAGCAGGGAGGATCCGGGCGAGGACATACTCTCCCTGGCCCCTCGGTAGCCTTCCTCGCCGAAGATGACGCGGCAGAGGACGCGGCAGCGCCCCCTCATGTCGAGGGGCTCGACCGTCAGTTCCCGCACCCGGGCGGCGAGACGGTCGAATTCCGCGGCGTGGGCGTCGTCGGCCAGGGTCGGGTCCGCCGCGCGTTCAAGGAGCAGGCAGGCCCTCTCCAGCTCGGCTCCTTCCTCCGAGACGTATCTCAGGAATTCCCGGGCGGCCGATTCCGGCGTCCGGAGGTCCTTGAGCAGCGCCCGGGCATGGAGGGAGAGTTCGCCCTCGGACAGGCGCCCCTCCAGCCATTCCACGCCGGCGGCGCCCGCCTCACGCAGTCTTTCGAGCACGGCCCTGCGCACGACGGGCGACGGGTCGTCGAGCAGTCTCCCCAGAGGGGCCAGACGTGCGTCTTCTTTCATCCGCCCGAGGCTGTCCGAAACGGGCGATGACCGCAACAAGGGACTCCGTGCGCTCAGCGACAACTCGTCGCGGAAGCGACGCAATGTCGCTCCGCCAGCCCGGAGCATCCCCGGATCCGGCGGCAAATCGGCCTTTAGTCACGGCCCGAACGGGAACGGTTCCTGCATCATCGTGGCATGAGCACGCCCTACGGAAACTTCACGGACAAGGCCGGCGAGGCCCTCGGTCTGGCGCTGGCCGAGGCCCAGCGACGGCGCCACTCTTCGGTCGAGCCCGCGCATCTGCTGCACGCCCTGCTCGCCCAGGAGGGAGGCGTGACGTCCTCGCTCTTCCGTCGGGCCGGTAAGGACGAGCGGACCGTGGCGTCCTCGGTGGCCGCCGCGCTCGGCCGTCAGCCCCGCCTGGCCCAGCCCGCCGGGCAGCCCGGACTCTCCTCCGAGA
Source organism: Verrucomicrobiota bacterium (assembly GCA_046080425.1). Taxonomy (GTDB): domain Bacteria; phylum Verrucomicrobiota; class Verrucomicrobiia; order Opitutales; family UBA953; genus UBA953. Next base: position 14,902 of record JBJTTY010000061.1, on the reverse strand, counting down.
CCCATCAGGCGCTCGTGAAGGCGGGCGAAGAGGCCGCGGCGATGAAGGATGACTTCGTCTCGGCCGAGCATCTCCTGCTCGCGCTGTCGGAGTCCGCCTCCCTCCGTCCGTCCTTCGCCGAAGCGCAGTTCCAGCGCCCCGCCATCCTCGCCGCCCTGCAGGCCGTGCGCGGCAGCCAGCGGGTCACCTCGTCCAATCCCGAGGCGACCTACGAGGCGCTCGCCAAGTACGGCAACGACCTCACCGCCCGCGCCCGCGCCGGCAAGACCGACCCCGTGATCGGCCGTGACGAGGAGATCCGGCGCGTGATCCGCATCCTCTCCCGACGCACCAAGAACAACCCGGTGCTCATCGGCGAACCCGGCGTCGGCAAGACCGCCGTGGTCGAGGGTCTCGCCCAGCGCATCGTCAACGGCGACGTGCCCGAGGGCCTGCGCGACAAGGTCGTCTTCTCCCTCGACATGGGCGCGCTGCTCGCCGGCGCCAAGTACCGCGGAGAGTTCGAGGAGCGGCTGAAGGCCGTGCTCAACGAGGTCAAGTCCGCCCAGGGCGGCGTGCTGCTCTTCATCGACGAGATGCACACCCTCGTCGGCGCCGGCAAGGCCGAGGGCGCGATGGACGCCGCCAATCTCCTCAAGCCCATGCTGGCCCGCGGCGAACTGCACTGCATCGGCGCCACCACGCTGAAGGAGTACCGTGAACACGTCGAGAAGGACGCCGCCCTGGAGCGACGTTTCCAGCAGGTGCTCGTCGAGCCGCCCTCCGTGGCCGACGCGGTCTCGATCCTGCGCGGGCTCAAGGAGCGGTTCGAGGTGCATCACGGCGTGCGCATCGAGGACGCCGCGCTCGTCGAGGCGGCCGCGCTCTCCGATCGTTACATCACCTCCCGGTTCCTGCCCGACAAGGCGATCGACCTCGTCGACGAGGCCTGCGCCCAGATCCGCACTGAGATCGACAGCGTGCCTTCCGAGCTCGACGCCCTCAACCGCCGCGTGCTCCAGCTGGAAGTCGAGGAGAGCGCGCTGAAGGACGAGTCCGACGAGCCCTCCAAGTCGCGTCTGGCCGCGTTGCGCAAGGAGCTCGCCGCCGCCCGCGAGGAGCAGACCGCCCTCCGCGCCCGCTGGACCGCGGACAAGGAGGCCGTGACCAAGGTCCGCACCGCCCGCGCGAAGCTCGAGGATGCCAAGGCCGATATGGCCAAGGTCGAGCGCGCCGGAAGGCTGGAGGAGGTCGCGAAGCTCCGCTACGGCGTCATTCCTGAACTGGAGAAGGAGGTCGCGAGGCTCGAGGGCGCCGCGAAGTCCGCCACGGGACTGTTCCGGGAGACCGTCACGCCCGAGGAGGTCGCCGAGGTCGTCGCCCGCTGGACCGGCGTGCCCGTGAGCAAGCTGCTCGAGGGCGAGCGCCAGCGGTTGCTGAAGCTCGATGAACGTCTCCGGGCCCGCGTGGTCGGCCAGGACGAGGCGGTGCGCGCGGTCGCCGAGGCTGTGCAGCGCGCCCGCGCGGGCGTCCAGGATCCCCGTCGCCCCGTCGGCTCCTTCCTATTCCTCGGTCCCACCGGCGTCGGCAAGACCGAGCTGGCCAAGGCCCTCGCGGCCGAGCTCTTCGACGGCGAGAAGGCGATGATCCGCCTGGACATGTCGGAGTACATGGAGAAGCACGCCGTCTCCCGTCTCGTCGGCGCCCCGCCCGGGTACGTCGGGCACGAGGAGGGCGGACAGCTCACCGAGGCCCTCCGTCGCCATCCTTACGCCGTCGTGCTCCTCAACGAGGTCGAGAAGGCGCACCCCGAGGTCTTCAACATCCTGCTTCAGGTGCTGGACGACGGACGTCTCACCGATTCGCAGGGACGCACGGTGGACTGCCGCAACGCCATCTTCATCATGACCTCCAACATCGGGAGCCGTCACCTGGCGGACCGCGCCGGGCTGGGCCTGTCGGAGTCGGTGCGCGAGGCCGTCATGGCCGACCTCCGTTCCCACTTCCGACCGGAGTTCCTCAACCGCGTCGACGAGGTGGCCCTGTTCAGCCCCCTGGGCGAGTCCGAGGTCCTGGCGATCGCACGCCTGCTCGTCGACGGGCTCAACGCCCGCCTCGCCGCGCGTCGCATCCGGCTCGATTTCACGCCGCAGGCCCTCGCCCGTCTGGCCGACAGGGGCTTCGATCCCGTCTACGGCGCGCGTCCGTTGCGCCGGCTCCTGCAGCGCGAGGTGGAGACGCCGCTCGCGAGGATGATGCTGGCGGGCGAGGTTCCGGACGGCGCCTCCGTCGAGGTCTCGCTCGTCAAGGCGGGCGCGCTGGTCTTCCGTCCCCGTCCCGGCGGGTTTTCGGATTGAAGGCGCCCTCGCGCCGCTGAATCCTCCGGCATGACCGCCAGCCGCATCCGCTGCGGGGTCGCCGGCACGGGTTCGCTCGGCCAGCACCACGCACGCATCTACGCATCCCTGCCCGGGGCCGAGCTCGCGGGGATCTTCGAGCCGGACGACGCCCGGGCGGCCGAGATCTGCGGACGTCACGGCTGCCGGCGCTTCGCCACCCTCGAGGAGATGGCCGAGGGCTGTGACGCCGTGAGCGTCGTCGTGCCCACCAACCATCACGCCGCCGTGGCGCTGCCCCTGCTCGCCAAGGGCGTCCACCTCCTCATCGAGAAGCCCCTCTGCGTGACCATGGAGGAGGCGGCCCGCATCCTCGACGCCGCCGCCAAGGCCGACCGCATCGTGCAGGTCGGGCACATCGAGCACTACAACCCCGTGATGTCCTTCCTGGAGAAGGCCGTCAGCGAGCCCCGTTACATCACCGCCGAGCGCCTGGCGCCCTTCACGCCGCGGGGCACCGAGGTCGGCGTGGTCCTCGATTTGATGATCCACGACATCGGCATCGTGCTCCAGCTGGCGAACTCTCCGGTCGAGCGCATCGATGCCGTGGGCGTCTCCGTGGTCACCCGGACCGAGGACATCGCCAACGCGCGCATCGCCTTCCGCAACGGGTGCGTCGCCAACCTCAGCGCCAGTCGCGTCTCGCTGAAGAAGAACCGCGAGATCCGGGTCTTCCAGACCGGCGGCTACCTCTCCATCGACTTCATGCAGCAGAAGGGGCACACGGTGCGCGTCGATCCCGCCGCGGAAGGCGGTTTCGCCAAGGAGGACCTGCCAATCGAGAAGGGCGAGCCCCTCGCCATCGAGCTCGGCTCCTTCGTCGCCTGCGTGCGCGACCGCGCCACGCCGAAGGTCGGCGGCGAGCTGGGCCGCACGGCCCTCGAGGTCGCCCTGCGCATCACCGAGCAGATCCGCGCCGGCATGGCGCGCCGATGAGCGCCTTCCCGGCCATTCCCGCGGAGTTTCCCCGCCCGAGGGCCGGAGGAGTCGACGTGCTGGTCGTGGCCGGCGAGCATTCCGGCGACCAGCATGCGGCGGAGGTGGTGCGCGGCCTCGCCGCCGCGAGGCCCGGTCTGCGCGTGGCCGCCTTCGGCGGGCCCCGCCTGCGCGAGGCGGGCGCGCAGCTGCTCCTCGACATGACCGCCTTCTCGGCCGTCGGACTCGTGGAGGTCGTGTCCGCCTATCCCTTCTACCGGCGGCTCTTCGGGGCCATGCGCGCCTGGACCCTGCGCTGGAGGCCGTCCTTGGTCATCCTCGTCGACTATCCCGGGCTCAACCTCCGTCTCGCTTCCGACCTGCGCGCCGCGGGCCTTTCCCGTCAGGGCGGCGGTGAGACGGCCGTGATCCAGTACGTCAGTCCCCAGCTGTGGGCTTGGAAGCCGCGGAGACGATTCCCGATGGCCCGTGATCTTGACGCCGTCGGCACGATCTTCCCGTTCGAAGTCGGCTGCTACGCCGACACGACCCTGCCGGCGACCTTCGTCGGGCATCCGTTCGTGAACGAGGCGCACGTCCCTCCGGTGCGCCACGATCCCGACGGGCCGGTGCTGCTGCTGCCGGGCAGCCGTCCCAAGCCCGTCCGCAAGATCTTCCCCTCCCTGGTCGAGGCCTTCGCCCGATACCGGCGTCACGACCCGAAGCGGCGGGCGCTCGTGCTTCACACCGGCGGCGCGGTGCACGCGGAGCTTTACCGACTGCTGGCCGAATACGGCGAGGCCGCGAAGGGCGTCGACCTCCGGCCGGTGGGGGAGGGGCAGGCCGGTGGCTGCGCCGCGCTGGTGAGCTCGGGCACCATGTCGCTTTCGGTCGCGCTTGCGGGGATTCCCGGAGCCGTGGTCTACCGTGCGAACGCGCTGACCTGGTTCCTCGGGCGCAATGTCGTCGCGCGCGGCGTCGACCGCCTGGGCATCGCCAACATCCTCCTCGGGCGTGAGGCGTGGCCCGAGTTCCTGCAGTCCGCCTGCGAGCCCGAGGCGCTGGCCGCCCGGCTCCGCGCCTGCGTCGGCGCGCCGGAGCCGCGCGAGCGGGCCCTGCGTGACGCCGCGGAGCTGCGCAAACTGCTCTCTGCCCGCCCCGGTTCCTCCCCCGCCGAGTGGGCCGCCTCCTTCCTGCCATGAGGCGCGTCGCCGTCCTGGGCTGCGGCTACGTCGGGGCGCGCGTGCTGCGTCTCCTGCGGGAGCGTGGCGTGGACGCCCTGGGCGTGGTCCGCTCCTCCGCGTCCCGTGCCGCCCTCTCGGCCTCCGGCCTGCGGGCCCTCGCGCTCGACCTCGACGTCACCGACTGGTCGGCCTTGCCCCGTGACTTCGATTGCGTCGTCTACGCGGCCAGCGCCGGCGGCGGCGGACCTGAAGCCTATGCGGCCGCCTATGACGTGCGCGTCCGGCGGTCGGCGGAGTGGGCCCGTGCGATCGGCGCGGAGCGTTTCGTCTTCACCAGCTCCACCGGAGTCTACCGGCAGGATGGAGGCGTCACAGTCGACGAGGATTCGCCGGCCGGCGGCGACGCCGCCTCGGACGCCATCCTTGCGGGCGAGCGCGCAACCGCGGATTCCGGAATCCCGTTCACGCGCGCCCTGCGCTTCGGCGGACTCTACGGCCCCGGCAGGCATTACCTCCTCGACGCATTCCGGCGCGGGGAGACCGTCGTCGGCGGCCGGTCCGACCACCTCATCAACTATCTGCACGGCGATGACGCGGCCTCGTCGGTGATCGCGGCCCTTGAGGGCGGACCGCGCGGCCATCGAACGTACAACGTGACCGACGGCCGGCCCCTGACCAAGGCTGACCTGGCCCGATGGATCGCCTCCCGGCTCGGTCTGCCGCCGCCCGCGTTCGTGCCCGAGGCTGAGGCCGGTCCCCGCATGCGCAAGGGCGGCAGGACCCAGCCGAGCCGCCGCGTCGACTCCTCCCGGATCCTGCGTGAACTGGGCTGGTCTCCGCGGTTCAGTGACGTCCGCGCCGGCCTCGAGGCCTGCCTCGCGGACCGAGGCGACACCGGTCCGTAACTCGACGGACGCCTTACCGTCTCCATGGCGTGACGCGTTCTTCACGTCACGGCCGTCATTCTGACATGACGCCGTGAGAAGATGTCCGTGCCCAAACGCACCATCGATCCATGAACAACCTACTCAAGACCACGCTCCTCGCCGCGTCCGCGCTGGCCGTACTGCCCGCCGGCGCCCAGGAGCGCAACCCCGCCTTGGACCTCCTCGTCAAGAAGGGCATCATCACCGCCGAGGAACGTGCGCAGGCCCTGCAGCAGGCCGCCATCGCCAAGCTCAACTCGCCCAAGGAGACCCCCTGGTACGACAAGCTCTCCATGGACGGCTACACCCAGGTGCGCTTCACGGAGCAGCTCAATGACGCCGCCTACCTCACCGGCAGTCTTCCCGCGGACCGGTCGGTCAACAAGGACGAGTCCTTCGTCATCCGTCGAGGCCGCTTCAAGATCTCCGGTGACGTGGGCCGCGTGTACCTCTACTCGCAGCTGGACTTCGCCGCGAACAACGGCGGCACCACCTTCGCCCTGCAGGCCCGCGACCTCTACGCCGACGTCTCGCTCGACGAGGCGAAGGAGCACCGCGTCCGCATCGGCCTCTCCAAAGTCCCTTACGGCTGGGTGAACATGCAGTCCTCGCAGAACCGACTCCCGATGGAGCGACCCGAGGCGCTCAACTCGGCGGTCGAAGGCGAACGCGACCAGGGCCTCTACTACATGTACGCCTCCAAGGAATCCCGTGACCTCTTCAAGTCCCTCGTGAAGGACGGCCTTAAGGGTTCCGGTGACTACGGCGTCTTCACCGTCGGCGGTTTCGGCGGCTCCGGTCTCAACCGTGCCGACAACAACGGCGAGCCCCATCTGCTCGCTCGTCTCAGCTACCCTTGGAAGTCCGACAGCGGCCAGATCTACGAAGCCGGAGTCGGAGCCTACAGCGGTCGATTCAAGGTGACCACCGACGGCGCGCGCACCGCCAACACCCTCGCCGCCAACCCGGGCGCGGTCTCCGACGGCTTCAAGGACCGCCGTGCCTTCGCCACCTTCGTGATGTACCCCCAGCCCTTCGGCATCGAGGCCGAGTGGACCACCGGTCAGGGACCCCAGATGGATGACGCCGCGACCATCGTGAATCTCGGCTCGCTCCAGGGAGGCTACATCATGGCCAACTACCGGATCGTCTCCGGCCTCTCCGAGTACATCCCCTTCATCCGCTGGAACTACTTCGACGGCGCCCGCAAGTTCGCGACCAACGCCCCGAAGATGTGCGTGAACGAGATCGACATCGGCGTCGAGTGGCAGTGGCGCAAGGAGTGCGAGCTCACCCTCATGTACACCATGTCCAACGAGCGGAGCAACAGCAGCACCACGGCGCCGGCGATCATCACCGATTCCCGCCGCCTCGCCCTCCAGCTCCAGTTCAACTACTGATTCGCGGGTCAGTCTTCATGGCAGGGGCCCTCTGGGAGGAGGGCCCCTTTTTGCGTCCGCCGCCAAACGAAGAGGCCCGCTTGCGCGGGCCTCCTTTCAGACGGGCCGTCGACGGCAGCTCAGATGCCGCGGTAGTTCGAAGAGCCGTTGTCCAGACCCCGGGCGCGTCCCTTGAGGCGGGCGAGCTCCTCTTCCAGTTCCTTGACCCTCGCCTCGGCCCTGGCGGCCCTGGCGTTGGCCTCACGGAGCGCCGAGGAGGCGGCCTCGAGGTCGGCCTCGGCCTTCTTGCGGCGTTCGATCGCGTCACGGAGCTCGGCTCCGTTGCGCAGTCCGGCGAGTTCGGTCGAGAGCGCGTTCACCTGGGCGGCGGCGTCGGCGCGCGCCTTCTCCAGCTCCGCGGCCTTCGTGACCGCCTTGGCGAGGGCTTCCTTGGCTTCCTTGGCGGCCGCCTGGGCGGCCTCGAGGTCCTTCTTGGCGGCCTTCATGGCCTCGACCGCGGCGCTGAGCTGCGTCTTCACGTCAGCGGCCTCGGCGGCGGCGGCCTTGAGGGATTTCTCGAGGTCGGCGATGCGGGCGCGGTGCTCGCCGTCGGCCTTGGTCAGCTGGGCATTGCGCACATTGGCGGCGTTGAGCGCGGCCTGGGCCTTGTCCGCGCGTTCGACGGCCTCCGCTTCGCCGTTCCAGGTGACGACGGCGATGCCGGCGAAGGTGGCGGCCACGAGGGAGAGGACGATTTCGGAGGTCTTCATGAGATATGGTTTTAGGATGCCCGCCGGCCCCCCTTGGGTCAAGTCCCCACCCTCAGGACAGCCGGTCCTTGTAGTCCGCGTAGCCGAAGCGCCTGACCACGTGGATCCTGCCGTCCGTGGGGTCGAAGGAGGCGATGGCCGGCAGGGGCACCCCGTTGAAGGTGGTGTTCTTGACGAATGTGTAATGGGACATGTCCAGGAACACCAGGCGCTGGCCCGGCCGCAGGGGCTCCGCGAACGAGTAGTCGCCGATCACGTCGCCGGCCAGGCAGGTCGAGCTGCCGAGCCGGTAGGTGTGGGCGAGCCGGCCCGGAAGGTCTCCGCCCACGATGTCCGGGCGGTAGGGCATCTCCAGCGTGTCGGGCATGTGGCAGGTCGCGGAGACGTCGAGGATGGCGATCTCCATGCCGTTGCGGACCACGTCGAGCACCGTGCCCACCAGCACGCCGGTCCCGATGCCAATGGCTTCGCCCGGCTCCAGGTAGACTTGGATGTGCTCGCCCCACTTCCGGCGGAAGTCCGTGATGACCCTCACCAGCAGGTCGAGGTCGTAGCCCGGCCGCGTGATGTGATGTCCGCCCCCGAAGTTCACCCACTTCATCTTCGGGATGAACTCGCCGAAGCGGGACTCGAAGGCCGCCACCGTGCGCTGGAGCACGTCGGAGCCCTGCTGGCACATCGTGTGGAAGTGGAGGCCCTCCAGGCCGGCCAGGTCGTCGGTCGAGCGGATCTCCGAGCGCGGGGTGCCGAGCCGCGATCCGAGCGCGCAGGGATTGTAGAGCTCGACCTCCACCTCCGCGTGCTCCGGGTTCACGCGCAGCCCGAAGGAGACCTTGCGGGGGGAGGCGAGCCCGCGTTCGCGGAAACGACGCCACTGCGAGGGCGAGTTGAACGACACGTGGTCAGCGACCCGAAGCAGCCGGTCGAACTCATCGTCCTTGAAGGCGGGGGAGTACGCGTGCACCTCGCCGCCGAACTCCTCGCGGCCCAGCAGCGCCTCATGGATGCCGCTGGCCGTGGTGCCCGCGAGATACTTCGCGACCAGCTTCGCCTCGCTGAACTGGGCGAAGCCCTTGAGGGCGAGCAGCACCTTGGCGCCGGAGCGGTCCATCACCGAGCGTAGCGTCCGCAGGTTGGCCTCCAGCAGCCCGCGATGGAGCACGTGGCAGGGGCTCGGGACCTGCGAGAGGTCGATGCGGGAGAAGGCTTCGGTCAGCGCGTCGGACACGCCGGCAGGGTTGCCCGCGCGACGGAGGGGCGCAAATGAAAAGCCCGCCGCGAGGCGGGCTCCCGTCCGGTCAGACCGGCAGCTCCTTCACGTGCCACGGCAGTCCGCGCACGTTGAGCTCGGCCATGAAGGGATCCGGATCCATCTCCTCCATGTTCCAGACGCCTGGCTTCAGCCACTTGCCGGAGGCGATCATGGCGCCGCCGATGGCGGCGGGCACGCCCGTCGTGTAGCTGATGGCCTGGGATTTCACCTCCGCGTAGCAGGCCTGGTGGTCGCAGACGTTGTAGATGAAGGCCTTGCGCGGCTTCCCGTCCTTCACGCCCGTGATCTCGCAGCCGATGCAGGTCTTGCCCTTGGTGCGGGGGCCCAGCGAGGCGGGGTCGGGGAGCAGGGCCTTCAGGAACTGGATCGGCACGATCTTGTGGCCCTGAAAATCGATGGGGTCGATGCGCGTCATGCCGACGTTCTCGAGCACGCGCAGGTGCGTGAGGTAGCGTTCCGAGAAGGTCATGAAGAAGCGGATGCGCTTCAGGCCGCGGATGTTCTTGGCCAGCGACTCGAGCTCCTCGTGGTAGAGCAGATAGCTGTCCTTCGGGCCGACCACCGGGTAGTCGTAGACCCATTTCACGGAGAGCGGATCGGTCTCCTTCCATTCGCCCCGCTCCCAGTAGCGGCCGCGCTGGGTGATCTCCCGGATGTTGATCTCCGGATTGAAGTTCGTGGCGAAGGGGTAGCCGTGGTCGCCCGCGTTGGCGTCCATGATGTCCACCGTCTCGATCGAGTCGAAGAGGTGCTTCTGGGCGTGGGCGCAGAAGACGTTGGTCACCCCGGGGTCGAAGCCCGAGCCGAGCAGCGCCATGAGGCCCGCCTTCTCGAAGCGTTCGCGGTAGGCCCACTGCCAGGAGTACTCGAACTTCGCCAGGTTCGGGGGCTCATAGTTGGCCGTGTCCACGTAGTGGATGCCGGCGTGGAGGCAGGCGTCCATGAGCGGCAGGTCCTGATAGGGCAGGGCGACGTTGATGAGGAGGTCCGCCCCGAACGACCTGATGAGCGCGACCGTCGCCTTGACGTCGTCGGCGTCCACGGCGGCCGTGCGGATCGTGCGTCCGATGGCGGCCTTCACGTCGGCGGCCACCGCCTTGCACTTGTTCTCGTTGCGCGAGGCGAGCATGACCTCGGAGAAGAACTCGGGGGCCATCGCGCACTTGTGGGCGACCACGTTGCCGACGCCGCCGGCGCCGATGATGAGGACTTTCTTGCTCATGGGTGGCGTCATCATCCCGCCGCCTTCCGCGGGGGAAAGACAAAACCTCGTCCGGAACCGTGACGGCGGGGTGACGGCGGAAGCCCCCTTTTCGGGGCGACGGGCCCCTTTCGGCTGGCGGGATGGACGGGACTCGAACCCGCGACCTCCTACGTGACAGGCAGGCGCTCTAACCAACTGAGCTACCACCCCGGACAGCCGAAAGGACGTTCAGCAAACGCCCTCCCGCCCCGGGGTGTCAAACGGAAAAGCCGTCAGGCCCGGACCTGCCCGTCCCCGCTGACCTCGAACTTCCATGTGGTCAGCTCTCGGATGCCCATCGGGCCCCGTGCGTGCAGGCGCTCCGTGCTGATGCCCACCTCCGCACCGAAGCCGAATTCGCCGCCGTCGGTGAAGCGGGTGCTGGCGTTCCAGTAGACGCAGGCGCTGTCCACCTGGGCCAGGAAGGCGCGGGCCGCCTGCGCGTCCTCGGTCAGGATCGCGTCGGAGTGATGCGACCCGAAGGACTCGACGTGGTCGACGGCCTGGGCGAGCCCGTCTACGACCCTGACGTTGAGGATGAGCGCGAGGTGCTCGGTGCGGAAGTCCTCGTCCGTGACGGCACGGGCGCCCGGCATGAGGGGCAGCGCGCGCGGGCAGGCGCGGACCTCGGTCTTCCGGGCGGAGAGCTCGCGGGCGAGGGCCGGCAGAAACTCGGCCGCGACGGCGGCGTCGACGAGCACGGTCTCGGCGGCGTTGCACGCGCTCGGGCGCTGGCACTTGGCGTTGACGATGACGGGAAGCGCCTTGGTGAGGTCGGCCGCGGCGTGGACGTAGACGTGGCAGACGCCCGCGTCATGCTTGATGACGGGCATGCGCGCGGAGGCGCTCACCGCCTCGATCAGGCCGGGGCCTCCGCGGGGCACAATCACGTCGACGACGCCGCGGAGGGAGCCGAGCGCGGGCACCGCCTCGCGGTCGGTGAAGGGCAGCAGCGTGACGGCCTCGACGGGCAGGCCCGCCTCGCGGAGACCCGTCGCGAAGGACGAGGCCAGGGCGAGGTTGGTGCGGATGGCCTCGCTGCCGCCGCGCAGGACGCAGCCGTTGCCGGACTTGAGGCAGAGCGCGGCGGCGTCGACGGTCACGTTGGGACGCGACTCGAAGATGATGGCCACGAGGCCGATGGGGACGCGCCGCTTGACGATGCGCAGGCCGTTCGGCCGGCTCCATTCCTCGATGACCTCGCCTACGGGGTCGGGCAGGTCGGCGACCTCCTCGCAGGCCTTGGCGATCGCTTCGAGCCGGCCGTGGTCCAGCCGCAGGCGGTCGACCATGGCTTCGGCGAGTCCCTTGGCGCGCGCGGCCGCGAGGTCCTCGGCGTTGGCCGCCAGCACGGCAGCCTCGTCGCGGCGGAGGGCCGCGGCGGCGGCGCGGAGGGCGAGGTCGCGCGTGGCGGCCGGGGCGAGCGCGACCGGGCGCGCCGCCTTCTTGGCCGCCCGGGCGAGCGCGGAGACCTTGGCGAGCAGGTCGCTCATCGGCGGCGCAGGGAGAACCTCGTGCCGATCCGCCGTCCGGCGGCGAGTTCGAGCAGCACCTTCGGGCGCCGTCCGTTGGCGATGACCGTGTCGACGCCGCCCTCGGCGGCGATCTCGGCCGCCTGCAGCTTGGTGACCATGCCACCGACGTTACGTTCGGACCCCGCTCCGCCCGCCAGGGCGCGCACCCGTTCGTCGAGCCGCGTGACTTTGGGCACCAGCGCGCCGGTGCCGTCCGAGCGCGTCATCAGGCCGTCCACGCCTGAGAGGATGATGAGCAGGTCGGCCTGTACCAGCGCGGCGACGTGGGCGGAGAGGCGGTCGTTGTCGCCGACCTTGATTTCCTCGTCGGCGATGGCGTCGTTCTCGTTGATGATGGGCACGAAGCGCCGGCGGCGGAGCAGCAGGTCGAGCGTCGCACGGGCGTTGCGCGTGCAGCCGCGGCTGTCCAGGTCCCAGTAGGTGAGCAGCATCTGTGCGGCGAGCAGGCCGTGCCGGCGGAGGCGCCTCCCGTATTCCGACATCAGCTCGGGCTGCCCCACCGTCGCGCAGGCCTGCAGCTCGCGGGCGTCCTTCGGGCGCTTCTCGAGCCCCATCGCCATCATGCCTGAGGCGACGGCGCCGGACGAGACCAGCACGACCTCGACGCCCTTGCGGGAAAGCGCGGCGACCTGGTCGGCGATGCGTCCGATCTGGGCGCGGTCGACCTTGCCGTCCTTGCGGGTGAGCAGGCCGGAGCCCAGCTTGATGACCCAACGTTTCGCCATGGAGGCCAGACCCTAACTGCCGCCTCCCGCCCTTGTCCAGCGTCAGAGCAGTCCGCCCTGGGCGGGGGGAGGCGTCACGCCGGCCGCGCGCCAGCCCTTTTCCGAGATGATGCGGCCCTGGGGGGTGCGCAGCACGTAGCCCTCCTGCACGAGGAACGGCTCGTGGACCTCCTCCAGCGTGTGCGCGTCCTCGCCGACCGACGCGGCGACGCTGTTCAGCCCGACGGGGCCTCCCTGGTGCTTCTCCGCGATGGCGCGGAGGATGCGCAGGTCCATCTCGTCGAGTCCGTCCCGGTCGATCTCCAGCAGCTCGAGCGCGGCGGCCGTGACCGCGGCGTCGGCCTTGCCGCCCGCGCGTTCCAGCGCGAAGTCCCGGGTGAAGCGGAGGAGGTTGTTGACCACCCGCGGCGTCCCGCGCGCGCGGCGCGCGATCTCCGTCGCGCCGCCTTCGTCGAGGTCGAGCCCGAGCAGCGCGGCGTTGCGCCGCACGATCGTCAGCAGCTGGGCGCGGTCGTAGTAGTCGAGCCGCGTCTGGAGCGTGAAGCGGCTGCGCAGCGGGGCGGTGAGCAGGCCTGTGCGCGTGGTGGCCCCCACGAGCGTGAAGCGCGGCAGGTCGAGCCGCACGCTCCGCGCGTTCGGCCCCTGGTCGATCATGATGTCGATGCGGAAGTCCTCCATCGCGGAGTACAGGAACTCCTCGACCGACTTGGGGATGCGGTGGATCTCGTCGATGAAGAGCAGGTCGCCTTCCTGCAGTCCGGTCAGCAGTCCGGCGAGGTCGGAGGCCTTCTCGACGACCGGTCCCGAAGTCTGCCGCAGCGGACGTCCCATCTCCTCGGCCAGGATCAGCGCCAGCGTGGTCTTGCCCAGGCCGGGCGGCCCGTGCAGCAGCACGTGGTCGAGGGTGCGCCCCTCGCGCCGCGCCGCACCGACCATCACCCGCAGCCGTTCGACCGTGCGCGCCTGCCCGATGAAGTCGTCCAGCCGAGGCGGGCGCAGCGCGGCGTCCAGGGCGCGGTCGGGCCGTGCGATGCCCTGCTTGCCGGATCGGTCGTAAGGTTCGGGCGCGCGGGCCATGGCGCAAGGTGCCCCCGCGCGGGGCGCTTGGCAAGCAACTCAGTCCTCCGCGCGCAGCGAGGAGGGCATCTCCGACTGAGGCAGGCGCACGACGTCGGCCCCCAGGCCGCGCAGACGTTCCTCGAACTTCTCGTAGCCGCGGTCCAGGTGGTAGAGGCGTTGCACCCACGTCTCGCCCGTCGCCGCCAGCCCGGCCAGGATGAGCGCGGCGGAGGCGCGGAGGTCGGAGGCCATGACCGGCGCGCCGGAGAGCGGTCGGCCGCCGTGGACCGTGGCCACCGCGCCGTCCAGCCGTATGTCGGCGCCCATGCGCTGGAGCTCGGCGACGTGCATGAATCGGTGCGGATAGACCTTCTCAGTCAAGGTGGTGACGCCCGGGGCCATCAGCTGCACGGCCATGAACTGCGCCTGCAGGTCCGTCGGGAATCCCGGGTGCGGTTCCGTCACGACGTCGACGCCTCGGCATGGCAGGCCGCGGGCCCGCACGAAGCCGGGTCCGTGGAGGACTTCCACGCCGGCGGCCTCGAGCCGGCCGAGGAAGGCGCCGAGATGGGCGGCGTCCGCGCCGCGGACGGTGACGTCACCGCCGGTGATCGCCCCCGCGGCGAGGTAGGTGCCCGCCTCGATGCGGTCGGCGATGATCGCATGGTCCGCTCCGCCGAGCGAGGGGACGCCCTCCACCTCGATCGTCGCCGTGCCGTCGCCCGAGACGCGCGCGCCCATCTTGCGCAGCAGGTCGCAGAGGTCGGAGACCTCGGGCTCCCTCGCCGCGTTGAGGACGCGGGTGGAGCCGCGCGTGAGGGCGGCCGCCATCACCAGGTTGGCGGTGCCGAGCACAGTGCTGCCCATCGGTCCGCCCATGTCGACTTCGCCGCCGCGGGCGGCCGCCGCGTCCACCGACACCACGCCGGCTTCGAGCGTGACCCGGCAGCCGAGCGACTCGAGCCCGCGGAGGTGGAGGTCGATGGGCCGCGGGCCGATGACGCAACCGCCCGGCACGGCCATCTCGGCGCGGCCCAGCCGCCCGACCAGCGCGCCGAGCAGGCAGACGGAGGCGCGCATCTTGCGCACGAGCTCATAGGGCGTCCGGTGGGAGACCTGCGCCGCCCTGATGCGCCAGACGCCGGGCTCGGGCGATTCGGCGGACGCACCGAGGTGTCGCAGGATCTCCGCCATGAAGCGGATGTCGCTCAGGTCGGGCACGCCGCGCAGCGTGACGGTCTCCGCCGAGAGCAGGGAGGCCGCCATGAGCGGCAGCGCGGCGTTCTTCGCGCCCGCCGCGCGGACCTCGCCTTTCAGCGGGCCGCGGCCGATGATGCGCGCGACTTCGAGCATGCGTGCCAAGAAGCGGGGGCGCCTTCGGCGCCCCCGGTGTCTTCAGCCTTCGCGGGGTCCGCCGCGGTGGCCGCGGTCGCCGCGGCGTCCATCGCGTCCCCGGCTCCGGCCTCGGTCGCGCCCGCGTCCGCCGTGCCTTCCGCCGCGGTCGTCGCGACGGCCGTC
>JBJTTY010000060.1:0-19757 GCA_046080425.1 Verrucomicrobiota bacterium | reverse complement strand
CGTGCGGAGGACCGGCGCCGTGGCCCGGCCCGTCTCATCGACCAGCCTCGCGAACTGCCTGAGGTGCGCCGCTTCCTGCACCGGTCCCTCGTCCGTCAGGAAGTCGCCGCCCTTGACGTCATTGTTGAACTCGATGCGACGCCAGCTTCCGCGGACCACCGCGCCCTCCGGGGTGAGTTCGTCCGCCGTGGTGACGTATTCCGTCCCGTCGTTGATGACGTTGCGCTGCGTCTGGGGCTCGCCGACGATGACGATCGGCCGCATCGGCTTGCGGCCGCGCGGCTCGACGTACACGTGGCTGAGAAGGCGCAGGCTGCGGGTTACGGAGTCGTCCCCGACTCGCTTCAGCGTGGCCGCCTCGCCTTCGCTGAGCGTGGGCGGCAGGAAGGAGCCGGATGATTCCACGGTGGCCGCCGCATCCCACATGGCCGCGAAGCGGGGCGCCAGGGCTGCCCGCGGCAGTTCGCGAAGCGTCGGCGCGGCGTCGAGCACCAGCGAGGCCCTTCGGTGGGGTTCGGAGGCGGCCGGCAGCTCCTTGAGGACCCTTGCGAGCGTCTCGAGGTAGGCCCTGAGGTCGGGCGACTGCTCGAGGGACCGCCTGATCTCGATGGCGCGTCTTTCGTCGGCGAGCCTGACCGAGGCGCGGTCCGCTTCGGCCGCGAAGGCGTCGAGCCCGACGACTCCGGCCTCCGACAGCAGGCGCACCAGCGCCTTCATGCGGTCGAGCGCGGCGACCGCGGCCGCGGGATCGGCGGCCCGTTCGCCTTCGCCCAGCGCGGCCTTGAGCGCGGCGGCCTGGGCGGAGAGGTCGGTGCGGGCTTGATCCAGGGCCCGTGCGCATTCGGCGGCCAGGCGGCCGCCTTCCGGGAAGTCCTTCTCCAGTGATTCGCGGACGGCCGCTCCTGCGGCCTCAAGCCTGGTCATGTAGGCGCGCAGACGACGCTCCACCTTGGCGGCGTCCTCGGCGCGGACGCCCGCCTTGAGGACGTCGCGCAGGTAGGCCGCATCCTCGCGCAATCCCGTCTCGGTCCTCCGGTTGGACTCCATGGCGGTCCTGAGGCCGGAGAGCTCCTCCGGCGTTGCCACGCCGGGCGGCAGCGACTGAAGCGCCTTCTCGGCGGCGGCATGTTCCCACCGGGCGACCAGTCCGCGGACTTGTTCCAGTCCTTGGGCGGCCCGGAGCTGCTCGCCCTGGTGCTGGCTCCACCAGACCGTTCCCGCCCCGATGACCAGCAGGGCGGCGACCCAGCCGCTCAGCAGCAGCGTGTAACGTCGGCTGAGGCGTGCCCTGGCCCTCTGACGCAGCGTGCGCGCCTCCCTCAGCGAGCCCTCGGACATGCGTTCTCCCTGCGCTCCGGCCCGTTCAAGCCAGGCGCCTAGCCTGGCGATGAGCGCCGCCGGATGGAGTCCGCGAGCCGATTCCTCCCGAAGCCGGTCCAGTTCTTCCGCCAGCTCTTGGACGGCGGTCCTCGCGGCGGCTTCGGCGGCGGCTTCGGCGGCCAGCCCGCCCGCCCAGGACTCGATCTCCTCGACGTCGCCCCCGGACGGCTCGAGGCGATGGTCTCTTTCCAGCGTGCGCAGGCGGGGTAGGGCCGTGGCGCACGATTCCCAGTCCCCCGCGCGCCGTGCGGAACGGATCTCCTCCCTGAGCGCAGCGGCCTGCTCCGCGGCGCGCAGGCGCAGCCAGGCCTGCCGGCGGGCGAGGGCCTCTTCCCAGCGCGGTTCGCCCGTCAGGTCGCCGGTGCCGAAGCGTTCCATGCGGTCCATCAGTCCGGCCGCCTCGGATTCCCTGCCGCTTCCGAAGGCCGCGACCACACTGACGAGGGACTCGCGCAGGAACTTCGAGGAGAGGCGTGACAGCTCCTGGCGGGCGTTGGGGTCGTCGGGATTGATGCGGACGATGGATCTCAGCACCTCAAGGGCGCGTTCCTCATCGCGTCGGCGGATCGCGTCGCGGTAGTCGCGGTAAAGCGGGTGACTTTCGCCGATGGCGCGTCCGTAGAGTCCCTCGACCGCCAACAGGTGCCGGTCGTCGAGCGGGAAACCGGCGGGCAGCCCGTGCTCACGGCAGAATCCGTGCCAGCGGTCTGCGCCGGCGAAGCTCAGGTGGGCGCAGAGCCCAAGGAGGTCGGGGTCGGCCTCGGCCGCCTGGAACGCGGCGTGATCGTCGCCCGCTCCGATGAGCGTGGCGCATTGCTCGAGACGTTCGCGGGCCCTGGAGCAGAGCGCGGCGTAATCGGACGCGAGCGAACGTGACTCAAGGTCGGGGTTACCCAGCTCCAGCTGGAGCCTGATCCGCGCGATGAGTCGTTCGGGAGACACGTTCAGCGGAATTCCAGCAGCGTCGGGCCTGCCTGTCCGCGCGCGTCCACCGCTCGCAAGGACCAGGGCGATCCCGCCCCGACCGTGTCGCCGGCCTCGAGGAGCCGTCGGCGCCTGACGATGTCGTCCTGGCTGGGTGAGGACGGTCCCGTGGCCCTCTCCATCCTTATCAGATCCGTCTCCAGCAGTGAGCGCGTGGCGCGCACCGAGGGCAGGTCCCGGTCGGGGAACTCATGTCCTTCGGGATACAGTCCGACGCTTCCGGCCGCGAACACGAAGCCGTTGAGGGCGGCTTCGGCCCAGGGGGCGGCGCGGACCGCCTTGGTGTCGGGGTCGGCGATGAGCGCCGAGGAGCCCACGTCCAGCGGCCGTAACGCCTTCGGTGAGCCGATGAGCGCGAACGCGCGGCGTTCCCCGCCGGGAAGCTCGATCTCCAGCAGGCGGTTGGCGTCGCGGTCAGCGCCGCGGCCGTCGGCGAACTGCAGCGTGACCTTGCGGGCCTTGGGTCCGATGCCGACCATGACGGCGGAGAGCCTGCCGGGCTCTGGCGTGGCCTCGATCCAGTCGGCCTCCCCGCCCTTGCGGATCTCGCCGCCGATGAAGCGCGCCGGATCCCTTCGATGGAAGGATTCCAGCGTCAGCACGCGCAGGCGCACGTCGACCTACCTGGACTTGGTGATGCCGACGGAATTGATCAGGGCCGCGAAGGCGTCCGCCCCGGCGGGCGTCAGCTCGAAGTCGGCCTGGGAGGGGCCCTTCGGTCCTGAATCGGCGGTCACCCAGGTCCCGAGGATGAGCGTCGTGGGACGCACGTCGAGTTCCGCCGCCGTGCGCAGTTTGGCGACCGTCGCCGCCAGGGCGCTCCAGCCTGCGTCTTCGGCGACGCCCAGGGTTTTACCGACGGACACGGCCTCGCGGGCCTCCTTGAGGAGTTCGGCGGCGGCGGCGAGCCCCTTGCGGTCGAGTTCCATCGAAAGCTTGCGGGCGGCGCCGGCGGCGAACCGGGACTTCAGACCGGGCAGATGCTGGGTGGCATGGCGCCTGGTGAATTCCGGCGAGAGCTCGGCGCTCTGCAGCCAGAGCTTGGCGGCTTCGACGAACTCCTCCCGTGCGACCAGCCCTTCGATGGCCCCGAGGGCGCTGTTGGCGCGCATGATTTCGTCGGCCCGGGCGATCTCCTCCGCGGAAGGCGCGCGGGGCGCGGCTGGCGGAGGGGGAGGGGGCGGCGGATCCGGCGTCCGGAAATAGGCGATGCCCATGCCGACGGCGGCGACCGCGATCAGCGCGACCACTCCGATGAGAAGCCCGGAGGGCCCGGTTTCCTTGCGTGCGGAATCCTTGGGCCGGGCTGTCATCGCCGGGCGGACCGAGGCGGTCGATCCGGTGGCAGCGGCCTTGGCGGCGGGTCCGGTCGGGGCTGGAAGCGTGGCGGCCTGGGCCATGTCCAGTCCGTCCGTGCGGCCCGGGGTGAGGCCCACGCACCAATCGAAACCGTCGCCGCCGGTCACGCCGGCGTCGGTCGTGAAGGAGACCGACCAGGATCCTTCGCCGAGCAGGGCGGCGGATTCGGCAAACAGCCGAAGCGTCCTGGGCGTGGCTGGAGCGTTGATCAGGCAGACCGGTGCCGGCGAGGTTCCCTGGACAAGCCAGGCGGCCTTGGAACCCGTGCCCGTCTCCTCGCGCCAGGTCACGGCCGGCGTGAGCGGAGCGTCCTTGGACAGCGTGAGCGGGCGATCGTGCCCGTCGAGCCAGCGGGGCTGCTCCGTCCACTCGTCCTTCCATCCCTTCCAGCGGAGGGCCACCGCGGCGGCCGGGGGCAGCACCGAGGCCTCCTCGGGTGTGAAGACCAGATGGTGCGCCAGGCGGTTGTCGCGGCGCGTGTAGTCGAGCCCGCGGGCGACGAACCTCGAGAGCACGATCCATCGGCGGCCGGAGGCCTCGATCGTCCGGCATGCGAAGGTCTCCCCTTCGCCGGCGGCGTGGGGCGTGCCGAAGGATTCAAGGAGCTGCACCAGTCTGTCGGGTATCTCGCGATGCCGGGCCACCGTGCAGAAGCCTGAGCGGCCGGCGGCCAGTCCCTGCGGGGCCGAGGTGAAGATGAGCTGCAGGGGCATGTCAGGGGGCGGAGGGGATCAGGTCGGGCGAGGCGAGCCGCAGCAGCCAGTAGACCGGCTCCTCCACGTGGGCGGGAGAGAGGCGCAGGGGATCCGGGGCGATGCGTCCGCGGTTCGGCCCCGCCTCGACCGTCACCGGGCAGTGGCCGAAGGAGGTCGCGGCGAAGTAACGCAGTTCGGAGGCGAGCGACTCCGCCGAGGCGACGAGCCCGGGGCAGAGTTCGGCGAGGACCGCGCGCACGCGGTCCGAATTGCGATCCAGGGCGGCGAGGTCCAGGCCGCCGTCGCGGACGACGGGTTCAAGCGGGGAGGGCAGCAGATGCGCCCAGGTGTCGCATTTGCCGACCACGAACGCCAGCGGCGTGGCGATCTTCTGCACGTGCGAGAGGCCCAGCACCCGCTTGATGCGCGTCTCCATCTCGGCGAGGATCGTGTCCTGCTGGTCGACCCGGCCTCGCATCGTGAGCTGAGGGTCCTCGATGCCGACCAGTCTCGACTTGAACCGCGCGTTGGCCGTGGGGTCGAAGAGGAAGATCAGGCCTGAGGAGGTCGCGACGTGCATCGCCCCCGGTGAGTCGTGGATGTCGATGCCCGGCTCGAAATGCTCGCCCGCGTTGTCGTAAAAGATCATCGAGTTCTCCTTCGAGCGCTGTCCCGACCGTCCCACCGAGTAGATGAACGGACGGGGGAGGGAGACCATCTTTCCCAGCCTCGGCAGCTTCTCGTAGGTCGCGCCTTCCAGGGCGGTCTTGCCGAGCAGGGCTTCCTCGGGCGTCGTCGCCGAGAAGAGCGAGTTGCGCATCTGGTTGAGCAGCATGTTCCCGCTCGGGTCGCCGTCGCGGAAAGCCAGCCCGAAGTCGAGCGGGAGGCGGTCCTGCAGGACGCGGGTGAGCGCGGCCAGGTAATATGACTTGCCCGAGCTGGGCGCGCCGATGAGTGAGATGATGCGGTGTGGCAGGTCGAGGTAGCCCGGCGGCAGCTGCCGGCGGCAGTGGGGGCAGGCCATGTCGGTGCAGGCGAGTCCCTTGGGGTCGAGAGCCAGGCCCTGGTCGTTGAAGCGCGTGGGGTGGAAGCGAAGCCTGGCGTCGGATCCGAGCACCGGGTCGCCGCGCAGGTCCTCGTGGACCGCGACGCTGAGTGCGTCACCAGCGTCGAAGCGCGTCCAGCAGACCGGACAGATGTGGGCGCCCTTGTTCAGTTCCTCCGAAAGCGAGGTCATCGCGGCCTTAGCGGGCTGGGGTGCGGGGGCGAGGAGGGGGGCGACCTTGGAAAGGCTGAATCCGACCTCCAGTCCCGTCGGCGTGCAGGCCAGCGTGTCGGGCGCCCGTCCGAGTTCGGCGGCGCGATCCATCAGTTCGGAAGGCGGACATGACGCGATCTGCTGGCCCGAGGAGATGTCCCACAGTGTCCATCGTGAACAGTCCGCCGTTTCAATCGTGACGTCGTCCTCCGGACCCACGGCAAGGAGCGCGTCCGCGGTCTGTAGGGTGGATACCTCAGTGAGTCCCGTGGGCGTACGGAAGGCGGCGCCGTCCAGCAAGGAGGCGGCGTCGCCGGGCTCCAAGGTCAGCCCCGACTCTCCTTGGACGACGCGGACCGTGCAGGACGCGTGGGCGGACGAGAGTTCCTTGGACAGTCCGCGTACGCCGGTCAGGCAGTTGAGCCAGCGGACTTGAGACGACTTCTTGAAAGAGGGCAGCATGGGGTCGGACGGCTGGGCGGACGGAGATTGGAAAGAGCAGTTGAAAAGCGGGTTTTTGTCAGCATCATTTCCCTTCATCGGACCCCATGGAAACCGAAGCCGACCAGGCCGCCCTCGATAGGGCCAGAAAGGGCGACCTTTCGGCCTACAATGAGCTCGTGCTGAGATATCAGGGCCGGATCTTCGCCAAGGTGTTCTCACTGCTCCGCAACCGTCAGGATGCCGAGGAGATCACTCAGGACACTTTCATAAGGGCGCACCGGGTCCTCGCCTCTTTCCGCGGTACGGCCACTTTTTCGACCTGGATCCATCAGATTGGCACCAATCTCGCTCGTAACCGCTACTGGTACTGGCGTCGGCGCAAGCGTGATCAGTCCATGTCCCTGGACGCCGACCTGGGGGAGGACCCGGGAGCCACCCTGCATGACATCCTTCCGGACGGATCCCAGGGTCCGGGCGGCGAGGCCCAGCACAACGAATTCGTGAGCAAAGTGGCCGAGTGCATGGAACAACTCAAGCCGGAGCACGCTCAGATACTCACCATGCGGAACGTCCAGAACCTGTCCTATGAGGAGATCGCCGAGGAGCTCGGCCTTTCCATCGGCACGGTCAAGAGCCGCATCAACCGGGCCCGCGAGGCCCTGCGTGACCTCATGGGGGGTGAGTTCCGGCAGTGAACGCCCTGCAGTTCGAATCGTTGGTCATCCGCTACGTCGAAGGTTCGGCCTCCGTGTCGGACGTATCGGCGCTCCGGGCCTTCGTCTCCGGATCGCGCGACAACCGGGAGCTCTTCCGCGCACGCGTGCGTCTTCGTCGTGCGCAGCGCGGCATGGCCAGCCGTGAGGCCGCCGAAGCCGTCCTCCGCAAGGCGTCGCTTCCGTCAATCGCCGAGTTCGACCAGCTGACCTACGCCTACCTTGACGGCGTGGCCGGCCAGGCCCAGGTCCTGCGGCTGCGCGACGCGATCCGGGCCTCTGGCGACCTCAGGAGCCGTTTCCAGTCCCGCATGCGGCTGCATGCGGCGCAGACCGCCTACCTCCGTTCCTGCCGGCAGGTCGGGGTGTCGCAGGCCCTCCGTTCGCTCAGCGCCTTCGCGCAGAGACTCGGACGCGTCTCCGCGCATCTCTGCCTCCTCCTGCTGCTCTTCGTGGAATTGAGGGTGACTGTGCCCGCCGAGTATTCGGGGCTGATGTACTACGTCGAATCGGCGGTCGGCGCGGTGACCGAGCCCGACTTCCCTCTCTCCGTCTCGCCTGACGAGCCCGAGACCCCTCTCACGTCGGGAGATTTCGAAGGCCTGCTTCCCCCGATGCCCATGCCCGCCTCCGTTCCCGAGGGCGGCCTGGATGAGCTGCTGGAGTCCGGATCGGCCGAGGCATAAGGCCTTGCCTCCTCCATCCGCGGGCTTAACTGACACCCCGCATGCAGGACGAAAGTCAGAGGTCCGAGGTACGCCTCGTCGGCACCGCCTCCTCCGCCGGGGTGGCCCGGGGCCCCGCCTACGTGCTTTTCCGGGGCATGGCGCTGGTGCCCTGCGTCGAGAATCAGGACCCTGAGGCCGAGATCCGCCGCCTCGAGGCGGCGATTTCCGCGACCAGGGCCGACATCATCAAGGTGCGGGACGAGGTCGCCCTCCGTCTCAACGAGGCCGAGGCGCAGATCTTCGACGCCCAGCTGCTCGTGCTCGAGGACGTGGCCTTGCTGGACGACGTCATGACGCGTACGCGTTCGACCCGTCGCAACATCGAGCACTGCTTCAAGGAGAGCGCCCAGCATTACGTCGGGCTCTTCGAGAGCATGGAGTCCGAGATCACCCGGGGCAGGGCGGCGGACATACGCGACGTGACCGGGCGCGTCCTCGACCATCTCGTCGGAGCGCAGCCCGAGCGCGGCGACCAGGGCGGCGGCGGACGCGTGCTTGTCGCGCGCGACCTCACTCCCAGCGACACCGTGAGCGCGGAGTCCGGCGGCATCACCGCCTTCGTCACCGAGGAAGGCGGGCGCACCAGCCACTCGGCGATCATGGCACGGGCCCTCGGCATACCTTCGGTGGTGGGCGTGACCGGCCTGATGGCCTCGGTGAACGACGGCGACCTCGTGCTGGTCGACGGCGAGGACGGCCTCGTGATCGTCAATCCCACCGCCCCGACCCTCGAGTCCTACCGCGCGCGCGAACTCATTATCCGGACCCGGCGCGATCGCATCATGTCCGAGGTCGCGCTTGAGGACGTGATGTCGGACGGCTCCCGTTTCGAGCTGCGCGCCAACATCGGCGGTCCGGCCGACATGGAGGACGTGCGCTCCTTCCACGTACGCGGCGTGGGCCTCTACCGCACCGAGAATCTCTACCTCCGGATCGACGACTGGCCGAGCGAGGACGAGCAGTACGCGGAATATGCGGAGGTCATCCGGTACGCCGCCGGGGCTCCGGTGACCTTCCGCACCCTCGACCTCGGCGGAGACAAGCGTCTGGGCGTGCTCGAGCCGGAAGACAATCCCTTCATGGGATTCCGGGCCGTCCGTCTCTGCCTGGCCCATCCCGAGGTCTTCCGGCCCCAGTTGCGGGCCATCATCCGCGCTGCCGCGCACGGTCCCGTCGCGATCATGTTCCCCATGATTTCCGGCGTGGAGGAGATGCTGGCGGCCAAGGCGGCCTTCCGTGAGGCCGAGGCCTCGCTGGCGGCGGAGGGTGTGCGTCCCGCGGCGCCAGTCCGCCTGGGGGCGATGATCGAGATTCCGTCCGCCGTGGCCGTCGCGGACCGTCTCGCGCGCGAGTGCGACTTCTTCAGCGTCGGCACCAACGACCTCGTCCAGTACCTGCTGGCGGTGGATCGCGGCAACCGCAAGGTCGGCTCGCTCTACGACCCCTGCCATCCCGCCGTCGTGCAGAGCCTGCGTGCGATCTTCCGTGCGGCGGAGACGGCGCGGATCCCCGCTTCCGTCTGCGGCGAGATGGGCGGGGATCCCGAATGGGCGCCCCTGCTGCTCGCGCTGGGTGCCAGTGAGCTCAGTATGTCGGCCTCGGCCATCCCGGAGGTGCGCTTCCTGCTGAGGCATTGCCAGAGGCCCGAGTTGGAGGCTTTGGCGGCGAGGGTGCTGGGCGCCGCGGACGCGGCGCAGACCCGCGGCATGCTGCGCGAGTTCGCCTCGATGCGGCTCGGACAACGATGAGCCGCCCCCCGCCTCCGTCCAATCCGCACGTCGCGGCCATGTCCGCCTACGTGCCCGGTGAGCAGCCGCAGGGCGGGGGCTGGGTGAAGCTCAACACCAACGAGAACCCCTATCCTCCGAGTCAGTCCGCCCTCGACGCCATACGATCGGCGGTCGGCGACGACGGAGCGTCGCTCCGTCTCTATCCTTCGCCGGATTCATCCCCCTTGCGAGAGGCGGCGGCGAAGGTGCACGGCTTCCCGGCGGAGCGCATCGTCGCCGGCAACGGTTCGGACGACCTGCTTAACCTGCTCATCCGCGCCTATGCCGGCCCCGGTCGCGCCGTGGGCATGCTCGACCCCAGTTATTCCCTCTATCCCGTCCTGGCTGCGGCGCAGGGGGCCCCGGTGGTCAGGGTGTCTGTCGCTCCCGATTTCTCCTTCGATCTGGACGCGGCGACCCAGTGCGGCGCCTCGGTCTTCTTCCTCACCAATCCCAATGCGCCGCTCGGCATCCGGTTCACGCCCGAGCGCGTCTCCGCTTTCGCGGAGCGATTCCCGGGACTGCTGGTGGTCGACGAGGCCTATGCGGCCTTCTCGGATTCCGACTGCGTCGACCTCGCGCGCAGTTCGACGAACGTCGTCGTGACCCGCACCCTGTCCAAGGGCCATGCCCTCGCCGGACTCCGTGCCGGCTACGCCCTGTGTCCGGCGGAGACCGCCTCCTTGCTGCACCGCGTGCGCGACAGCTACAACCTCGACCGTCTCGCCCAGGCCGCGGCCGCGGCGGCGTTGCTCGACCGCGCATGGTTTGTTCGTACCGTCGCCGCTGTGAAATCCACCCGCCGTCGGATGGTCGGGGAGCTCGCCGCTCTCGGCTGGAGCAGCCTCGAGCCGCACGGGAACTTCGTCCTCACCGAGCCCCGCTCCGTCCGTCATCCTCCCTCCCGCGACGCCTCCGCGCGCGCCTTCGAGTTCCTCAAGGCGCGTCGCATCCTCGTGCGCAGATTCCCCGGGCATCCGCTCACCGAGCGATGCCTGCGCGTCAGCGTCGGCACCGACGCCGAGGCCGACACGTTCCTCGCCGCGGCCCGTGCCTGGACGGCCGAGGGTTGACATCGCAAGCCGCCGGGGAGAGTTTGACCCCATGAGCGCAGGGTCCCGCAAGGCCAGCATCCGCCGCGACACCGCGGAGACCAAGATCGCCCTCGAGGTGGACCTTGACGGCACGGGCGCGTCCGAGATCTCGACCGGCGTCGCCTTCTTCGACCACATGCTGGCCCTCCTGGCCCGCCACTCCATGGTGGATCTCAAGGTCAAGGCCGACGGAGACACCGACGTCGACTATCACCACACGGTGGAGGACGTCGGCATCGTCCTCGGGCAAGCCATCAAGCAGGCCCTGGGCGACAAGGCCGGCATCCGCCGCTACGGTTTCTTCATCCTGCCCATGGACGAGACCTTGGCGCGCTGCGCCGTGGACCTGAGCAACCGGCCCATGCTCGTCTATCAGGCCGACGTCTCCAATTACATGGTGAAGGACTTCAACATCGCCCTGGTGCGCGAGTTCTTCCAGGGGCTGGCGAACTCCCTCGGCTGCAACCTGCACCTCAAGCTCGAGTATGGCGAGGAGCCTCACCACGTCGCCGAGGCGCTCTTCAAGGCGTTCGCACGGGCCCTCCGGCAGGCGCTCGAGGTCGATCCGCGTCAGCAGGGTCGCGTCCCCAGCACCAAGGGCACCCTGGCCTGACGTGACCGCAAGCGTCGCAGAGCGTCGCCCGCGGGTCGCCGTCATCGACTACGGCATGGGTAACCTGCGCAGCGTCTCGCGTGCGCTCGCGGCCGTCGGTGCAGACCCTTTCCTGGCGTCCACCCCGGCGCAGGCCGCTTCGGCCGAAGCGGTCGTCTTTCCCGGGCAGGGCGCCATCGCCGACTGCATGGATTGCCTCGGTCGGTCGGGCTTTGACGACTTCCTGAGAGGATGGATCCGGGAGGACCGTCCCTTCCTCGGCGTCTGCCTCGGTCTTCAGGCCCTTTTTGAGCGTTCGGAGGAAGCCGACAGACGCGGCCTCGGCATCTTCCCGGGCCGGGTCGTGCGCTTCGTCTCCCGGCCTGGCCTGCGCATCCCGCACATGGGATGGAACGAGGCGGTCTTCCGGCCCGGCGCCCCCCTGACCCAGGGCCTGTGCACCGAGGGCGAACCCTTTTATTTCGTGCACAGCTACCGCGTCCCGGACACCGATCCGTCACTTGTCTGGTG
This sequence comes from Verrucomicrobiota bacterium, assembly GCA_046080425.1. Lineage (GTDB taxonomy): Bacteria > Verrucomicrobiota > Verrucomicrobiia > Opitutales > UBA953 > UBA953. The sequence continues at coordinate 8,210 of JBJTTY010000060.1, read as the reverse complement.
CGAGACCGATTATGACGGACGCTTCGTGAGCGGCGTCCGCAAGGGGAGGGTGTTCGCCGTCCAGTTCCATCCGGAGAAAAGTCAGGCCAAAGGCTTGCAACTCTACCGGAACTTCGTGACTTTAAACGTCCGCTGAGGACAGCCCTGCGTCCTAGCGGAAACCCCCGCCATGACCGCAAAGAACGCAACCCTTAAGCTGGATGACAAGGAAGTCATCCTCCCCATCGTGGTCGGCTCCGAGAACGAGCGCGGCATCGACGTCCGCAAGCTGCGCGACGAGACCGGCTACATCACCTTTGATGACGGCTACGCCAACACGGGAGCCTGTGAGTCCAAGGTCACCTTCATCGACGGTGAGAAGGGCGTGCTTCGCTACCGCGGCTATGCCATCGAGGAGCTGGCCGAGAAGTCCAACTTCATCGAGACCGCCTACCTGCTGATCTACGGCGCGCTTCCGACCGCGGCCCAGCTGGCCGCCTTCAAGGCGCGCATCCTGGATAACTCACAGATCCACGAGGGTCTGCGCATCGCGCTCAGCGGATTCCCGGGCAACGCCCATCCCATGGCCGTCCTTTCGGCCACCCTCAACACCCTCGGCTGCTATTACCCTCAGCTCGGCACCAATGACCGCGCCAACGACCTGGCCCACTTCGACGAGACGGCGGCCGTGCTCATCTCCAAGGTGCGCACCTTGGCCGCTCTCGCCCACCGGTCGAAGGAAGGCGAGCCGCCCGTCTATCCCAAGCCGGGTCTCGATTATTGTTCCAACTTCCTGCACCTCCTCTTCTCCCAGCCCAACGCCGACTATCAGGTGCATCCTGAGATCGCCAAGGCGCTCGACCTCATCCTCCTCCTGCACGCCGACCACGAACAGAATTGTTCCACCTCCACCGTCCGGATGGTGGCTTCCGGCGGGGCCAACCTCTTCCCCTCCGTCTCCGCGGGCGTCTGCGCCCTCTGGGGGCCCCTGCATGGCGGCGCCAACCAGGCCGTAATCGAGATGCTACAGGAGATCCACGCCTCCGGCGACGACGGTTCCAAGTTCATCGCCGACGCGAAGGATAAGACCAAGAACGTCCGGCTGATGGGCTTCGGTCACCGCGTCTACAAGAACTACGATCCGCGCGCCAAGATCATCAAGACCCAGTGCGACAAGGTGCTCAAGGTGCTCGGCATCAACGACCCCCTTCTAGCGATCGCGATGCGCCTTGAGGAGGCCGCCCTCAACGACCCCTACTTCAAGCAGCGCAACCTCTACCCGAACGTCGACTTCTATTCGGGCATCATCCTGAAGGCCATCGGCATCCCGACCGAGATGTTCACCGTCATCTTCGCCATCGGGCGCATGCCGGGCTGGATCTCCCACTGGAAGGAGATCGCCGAGACGCCCAAGCAGAAGATCCACCGTCCCCGTCAGATCTACGTCGGTTCCGCCTCCCGGGCCTACGTTCCGATCGCTCAGCGCTGACCGGCGCGTCTGACGGAAGGGGAAGGGCCGGGCGTCTCCGCCCGGCCCTTCGTCTTCTGAGTCGCACACTATAAGCCGGATTCTGTCCGGGGCGGCTCTCACCGACCCCCTGCGCGTCCATTTCTCTGATCTTTCGGTCCCGCCTTGCGGCGGTGCGACAACCCGGGTCCTCGGCGGGCGGCCTGATGACGGCCCCTGTTTGTCTTGCACCGGATTGGGTTTTCCGTGCCTCCTCGGTCGCCCTCGGAGCGGTGGGCTCTTACCCCACCTTTTCACCCTTACCCCTCGCGGGGCGGTCTGTTTTCTGTGGCACTTTCCGTCACGGCTTGCGCCGTGCCCCGGCTTGCGACGGGAATCCTGCCCTGTGGTGTCCGGACTTTCCTCACGGATCGCTCCGTGCGGACGCGCGTATACGACTGTACGAGCACACTTGCTGATGCCGCCTGCAGGGGCGAGCAGAAACCTCATAAGTCCTTGGAAAGACCCACTTCGGGCCCTTATTCATGGCCATGAGCCGCCTTCTAGCCTCCTTTCTCCTTCTGCTTCTGACCATGTCCGCCCGCGCTGCCCAGCCCGTGAAGATCGCCTGTGTCGGCGACAGCATCACCCAGGGGGTCGGCGCCCAGAGCGGCAGATCATACCCCTCGCAGCTACAGGAGCTCCTGGGTGACGGTTATGTCGTCGGAAACTTCGGGGTGAGCGGCCGCACGCTCCTGCGCAAGGGCGACTCCCCGTACTGGAAGGAGAAGAAGTACCGGGACGCGCTGGCCATGGAGCCTGATGCCGTGGTCATCATGCTCGGCACCAACGACACCAAGCCGCAGAATTGGAAGCATGAGAAGGAGTTCATGGGAGACTACCGTGACCTCGTGCGTTCCTTCCAGACGCTGCCGTCTAAGCCCCGCGTGTTCGTCTGCCGTCCCTGTCCCGTGCCCGGCAAGGGAAACTTCGGCATCAACGAGGAGAACGTCCAGCGGGAGATTCCGCGCATCGACGCCCTTGCCAAGGAGCTCGGCTGCGTCGTGATCGACATGCATGCGGCCTTGGTCGACCACCCCGAGATGCTGCCTGACCGCGTGCATCCGAACACCGCGGGGGCGGCCGAGATGGCCAAGGCCGCCGCGGCCGCGATCAGGAAGCGGTGACGGTCCGGCGGGCTGACTCGAGCGCGAGCAGGGCGTCATAGGACGCGCGTTTCAGCGCCCGCCAGCGTGGCCAGGGGTGGTCCGGACCGTGGGCGATGAGCTGCAGCGTGCTGCGCCATTCGAGGGTGGCGCGTTCTAGGTCGCCCGCGGCGGCGCCGTCCTCCGATCGTGGCGGCGCCTTGCCGTGCAGGGCGTAGGCCCGGAGTGCCTCGGCGCACCCTTCGCCGAAGCCCGTCGGCAGGCCGTCGCGAAGGTATCCTTCGGCGGTGAGCGAACGGTAGGTGAGTCGGCAGACCGCCCCGAGCCGGCTGGAGTCGCGGCCCGATGCGCCCAGTCGGTCGCCTGCGCGCAGTTCCGCCAGATCCCAGGCAATGTCTTCAGCGTCGTAGCCTTCATCCTCGAGGGCCGCGGCGACGGCGAGGCCTTCGCCGTGCAGGAACAGGGACGCAATCTCACCCCGTCGCGTGGGGCGGCAGGACGAATCGATGAGTCCCAGCCTTCGCCAGAGGCGTCCGGCGCGGGCCGCATGGAGCGTCGTTCCGCCGAGCGCCTCCGAGAGCACGATGTCGCGCTTCTCCACCTCGCGTCGCTCGGGGTTGAGCAGGGCGGCGCCGGAGGCGTCCTGAAATGCGTCCACCATGACGCCCGCGTAGTCGAGACGCACTTGGACGCTGTCCCGTCCCAGGAACGGCCGCCCGGTCGGCATCCCGCCGTCCGTCAGCCTCGGCAAAAGAGGCAGTATCTGGCTCTCCAGTGTCTCAAGTTTCCAGTCGAGACGACGTGTCCTGCCTCCGTCCAGCTTGCGCAGGCCCTTGAGGAGCCATTCGGCCGGGATGAGCCGTGTCGCCCCCTCCTTGGCGGGGAAATGGGCCAGCGTGACCGCCCGGCCGTGGCGGACCGATCCGTCGTCGGTCGGAAGCTTGCACGGCGTCCCGTGCCTGATGTCCCGAAGCGAATCCGGTTTGGAGTCCGCGGGGTGCCAGACTCCCTTGACCTGGCATAGCGCGCGGTCCAGGCGCACGCGCACCAGCGGACGTTCCCGCTGCCATGTGCCGTCCATACCCTTGATCTCTCTGATCTTCCGCAAGGGGCCTTCGGACACCGAGGCCGCCGGGTCGTCGAGTTCTTCCAGCCGGTCAAGCGCGAGGTCGATCGGCTCCTTGGCGAAGAGCGAGCGTGTGAATCGGGCGGCGGCGGCGCGTGGGTCGTCGGCCTTGCGCATCAGGTGGAGGAAGGCCGGCCAGTCCAGACCTTCGGCGCGCCGCAGCTGGAGCGGCCGGGCTTCGCCCAGACGCGGGGAGTCCCCTGTCCACAGGGCGTAGCCTCTTTCGTCCAATCCCCTTCGGCCGGCCCGGCCGAACATCTGCAGCAGCTCGTCCGGCCTGATTTCCCGCTCAGCGTGCTCGGACATGTAACGTCGGTCCGTGACCAGCACTGAGCGCAGGGAGAAGTTGATTCCAGAGGCGAGCCCGGTCGTGGCGACGACCACCTTCAGCCGGCCCGATTTGGCCCAGGGTTCGACCAGGTCGGCCCGTTGCGAATAGGTGAGCCCGCTGTGATGGAGGCCGACGCCCTGTCGGAGCAGTCGCGTCAGCCGGTCGCCGGCCGATGTACGTTGCTGTGAGGACAGGTCCGGTCCGCATCCCAGGGGCAGTCCGGCGGCGATGGCCTCGGCGAGCTGTTCAGCCGGTTTTCGTCGCGGCGCGAAGACCAGCACCGGTCCCAGGTCGGCCATCACGGCCTTGATGACCGCGCGGGCGACCGCGCCCCGTGCGTTGGGGGTCCCGCCACCCTCGAGGCCGTCGAGCGAGGCCTCCTCGAGGGGCACCGGACGGTTCGTCTCCACGATCAGCTCGACCTTGCGTCCCAGCCCACGCAGCCAGTCCGCGACCGCGGAGGGGTTGCCGACGCTGCCGCTCATGAGCAGGAGCTGCGTGCCCTTGCCCGCCAGGGCCAGCACCGTCTCATAGGCCATGCCGCGCCTAGGGTCAGCCAGCATCTGGAATTCATCGATGACCAGCAGGTCGGGCCCGCGGCCGTCAAGGATGCGCTGACGCTGGGTTTCGAGCGTGGCCACCACCACCGGGGCGCCGGGGTTTTCGCTAAGATCCCCCGTGGCGATGCCTACATCCCAGCCCGCCGCCAGCCATTCGGCCCGCTTGTCGTTGGCCAGGGCGCGGGTGGGCACCGTGTAGACCGCCTGACCGCGGTGCCCGCCGTCCACCAGAAGCTCAAAGATGTGGGTCTTGCCGGCCCCCGTGGGCGCCTGGAGGACGACGTCCCGTCCCATACGCAGGGCACGGAGAGCCTCCTGCTGCCAGAGGTCGGGAAGGATGATCCTGTCGGCCGCCATGGCGGATGTGACCAAAAGCGGTCTGCCCGCGGACGCAAGCCGCGCCCGATTGCGGTTGCGAGTTTTCCGACCGCCGTGCTACGACTCACGTCGCATGGCCACCGCCATCAGCACCGACCTGGCCAAGGGCCTCCGCAAAGTCGACAAGGACCTCGGCTTCATGATGGGCTGCTTCGTGGACGTGCTCGAGCAGCTCGGCCACAAGGACATCGCCGGCACGCTTCCCTGGATGGGCAAGCGCAAGCTGCGCGGCGTCCAGATCTTCTCCTACCGCGGGGTGCAGGCCTACTCCATCGCCTTCCAGCTGCTCAACATGGTGGAGGAGAACGCTTCGGCCCAGTCTAAGCGCCTCCGGGAGGACCGACACGGACTCGCTTCGGATCCCGGTTCCTGGGGCCGGGCGCTCAAGGAGCTGAAGGAGGCCGAACTGACCGACCGCCAGATCGCCAAGCGGCTCTCCCGCATCGTGGTCGAGCCCGTGCTGACCGCGCACCCGACCGAGGCCAAGCGCGCCACCGTGCTCGAGATCCACCGTGAGATCTACAAGCTCCTGGTGCGGCGCGAGAACAACATGTGGACCGCGGCCGAGCAACGCGCCATCCGCGAGGAGATCAAGGTGGCGTTGGAGCGACTCTGGCGCACCGGTGAGTTCTACCAGCAGAAGCCCGAGGTGCAGTCGGAGCTCCGCAACATCCTTTACTTTCTGACCAAGGTGTTTCCGGACGCCGTCGTCAGCATGGACCTGCGGCTCCGCCAGGCCTGGGAGGAGGCCGGCTTCGACCCCGAGCGCATCGAGCACCCCGACGCCCTGCCGCACGTCTGCCTCGGCACCTGGGTGGGCGGTGACCGTGACGGACATCCGCTCGTGACCGCCGAGGTCACCAAGGGCGCCCTTGAGCAGATGCGGACCACTGCGCTGGGCATCTGCCACGAGCGGCTGGAGCAGCTGGGGCAGCGCCTCTCCCTGGGTGACCATCTGCAGGAGCCTCCGCCCGTCTTCATCAGGCAGGTCGAGAAGCACGCCGCAGCGCATGGTGAGGCCGGTGAAGCCGCCCTGAGGCGCAACCTCGGCGAGACCTGGCGCCAGTACATCAACCTCTGCCGACTGCGCGTGCCGAACGCGGGCGAAGCCCTCCGGCCCGGACAGCACGCCACGCCTGACGGCGTCATGGCCGACCTTCTCTTCCTCAGGGAGACCCTCGTGGAGGTCGGCGCAGGGCGCATCGCCCGGTCGGAAATCGACCCCTTGATCCGCTTCCTCCGCACCTTCGGGTTCCACATGGCCTGCCTGGACATCCGTCAGAACAGCGCCTTCCACGACAAGGCGATCGGTCAGCTGCTGGCCGCGGCCGGACAATCCGACCACGACTACGCTCAGTGGGAGGAGTCCCGCAGGCTTGGCTTCCTGGACGCTGAGCTCCGTTCGCCCCGGCCCTTCCTGCGTGAGCAGGTCAGCGTGGGCGCCGAGGCGGACGCCGTGATCGCCTGCCACCGCACCTTGGCCGAGCACATCGCCGTGCACGGATCGGCCGGACTCGGTTCCCTGATCGTCAGCATGACGCGGTCCGTCTCGGACCTCCTTTCCGTCTACCTGCTCGCCCGTGAGGCGGGCATGACCGCGGGCGGACCCGATGAGGCGCACTGCCTGCTGCCCGTCGTGCCCCTCTTTGAGACGATCGGCGACCTTGAGCGCAGCACCGGCATACTCGACGAATTTCTGGCCCATCCCATGACACGCCGCACCCTGGAGGCGCGCCGTGACGCAGGTCTGACCGACGGCTTGGTCCAGCAGGTCATGATCGGCTATTCCGACTCCAACAAGGACGGCGGCATCCTAGCCTCGCTCTGGAACCTCTACCGGGCCCAGCAGAACCTCGCCGGCATCGGCGCCAAGCACGGCGTGCGCATCGTGTTCTTCCACGGACGCGGCGGCACGATCTCCCGCGGCGCCGGCCCCACCCACCGCTTCATCGACGCGCTTCCGCCCGGCACCATCAACGGACAGTTCCGCATCACCGAGCAGGGCGAGACCATCACCAAGAAGTACGCCAATCACATCACCGCGGTGAACAACCTCGAGCTTCTCACGGCGGGCGTGACCCGGAACACGTTGCTGCATGAGGTGGCCGTCCGCAACGAGGTGTCGCTCGGCAAGGTCATGGACCGGCTGGCCGATTTCTCAAGGGAGGCCTACCAGGACCTCATCCGCACCCCGCGCTTCATCGAGTTCTTCCGGCAGGCCACCCCCATCGACGTCATCGAGGCCAGCCGCATCGGTTCCCGTCCTTCGCGTCGCACCGGCGCGGCCTCACTAGAGGACCTGCGGGCCATCCCCTGGGTCTTCGCCTGGAGCCAGGCGCGCTTCTACCTCTCGGGGTGGTACGGCGTCGGCAGCGCCCTCGCCCGTCTCAAGGAGGAGGATCCCAATGGCTACGAGCTCATCGTCACTCATCACGACGATTGGGCGCCCCTGCGATACATGTTCAAGAACGCTTCGACCAGCGTCATTGCCGCGAACCGAACCATGATGCGTCTGTACGGCGGCATGGTCACCGACCGCAAGCTGCGTTCGGCCTTCCTGGGCCAGATCCTCGCGGAGCATTCCCTGGCCCGTCGCATGCTCGACGAGATCTCCCATGGGACCCTCACCGCGGGCCGTCCGAGGCTCAAGAAGGTCATCGGCCTGCGTGAGTCGGCGATCGATCTGCTCCATGAGCAGCAGGTGGCCCTCCTCAAGGACTGGCGCCGACACGTCGCCGCGGGTGAGAAGAAGGAGGCGGACGCCCTCCTTCCCCAGATGCTCCTGTCCCTCAACGCCATCGCCGCCGGGCTTCAGGCCACCGGCTGAGCCGGCGACGTCAGGTCAGACGTGGGTCCAGAATTCCGTCAGGAACTTCGTGGCCAGTCGTGCCAGCAGCACGATGTTCCAGAACACGAGCTGGAGTCCCAGCGAGGGGCCGAAACCCATGGAAAGCAGCTGGGCGCAGGCGCTCGTCACGAGCAGGACGGCCACGCCCGTGCAGACCGACACCGTCAGCACGTGCAGGCTGGCCGGGACCAGGCCCGAGAGGCTGCTATCCGCCATGCAGACCACGGCGAAGGTGAGCGCCACTGAGACGATTCCGGCCGCACCCAGGCCTGGCACGGAGGATTCCGTGCCGAAGAAGTGGCGTGCTGCGAGTCGGCCGAGCAGCGGCACATAAACCAGCGCCATGGCCACGGCGATCCAGAGGCCGGCGGAACC
>JBJTTY010000059.1:0-15379 GCA_046080425.1 Verrucomicrobiota bacterium | reverse complement strand
CCCAGCTCCCTCATGCCGACCGGCCTCGAAGCCGGCCTGAGCAAACAGCAGCTGGCTGACCTACTGGCTTACCTCAAGGGAGAGAAGTGAGCCGGGCCTGACGGTCGCGATGTCTCTTCACCGGGTCTGTCCGGAGCCTGCTCTTCATCGGCCAGGTTCTTTACGCGGTTGCATGGAAGGCATGACCGAACTATGAGATTCGATTCCATGAGCCGCACGCGACGCACCTTCCTCGGATCCCTCGGCGGCCTGGCCGTCGGCCATGCGCTAGCGCCGGCCCTCCGTGCCGCTGAGACTGCCGACAGGCCCCTGGGCCTCGCCCTCTGCGGGTTGGGCAACTACTCGAACGGAGAGCTTTCTCCGGCGCTGCTGGAGACCAAGAACGTGAAGCTGGTGGCGGCCATCACCGGCACCCGTGAGAAGGGCGTGAAGCTCGCCAAGCTGCACGGATTCGACGAGGCGAACGTCTATTCCTACGACCAGTGGGACAAGGTCGCCGCCAACAAGGCCATCGACATCGTCTACGTGGTCACGCCTCCGGGCGTGCACGCCCGGAACGTCTTAGACGCCTTCGGCGCCGGCAAGCACGTCATCTGCGAGAAGCCCATGGCCACCTCGGTGGCCGACTGCGACGCGATGATCGCCGCCGGAAAGAAGGCCGGCAAGCGGCTGGCCATCGGTTACCGCCTGCACTTCGACCCCTATCACCAGGAGCTCGTACGCCTGGCCAAGTCGCAGGAGTTCGGTCCTTTCATGAAGATGACGACCGCCAACGGCTTCACTCTGCGTCGCAAGGTCTGGCGGGTTGAGAAGAAGCTGGCCGGCGGCGGCGCGCTCCTCGACATGGGCGTGTATTCCATCCAGGCGTGCTGCATGGCGGCTGACGCCAATCCCGTCTCGGTCATCGCCAAGGAACTGCCCAAGACGATGCCCGAGCTCTACACCGAGGTCGAGGAGGCCATGGAGTTCCGTCTGGAGTTCGCCAACGGCGCCGTGGCGGACGTCTGGACGGGCTACAATGACAACCGCGCCCTCTTTCATGCCGAGGCGGCCAAGGGCTGGTTCAAGGGTGAGAAGCCGGTCTTCAGCTACCGGAACCTGAACATTTCCACATCCGCGAAGGGCAAGCTGGACTTCGGCGTCTTCCGTCAGCAGCAGCGTCACATGGACGGGGTCGCTACGGCCTTCCGCAACGGCACCGAGGTCACTTGCACCGGCGAGGTCGGCCGGCGCGACATGGTCATCGTCGAGGGAATCTATGAATCGCTCCGTACGGGCAGGAAGGTCGGACTGAAGTACGCCTGAGTGCGTCAAGACTGGGCCTGCCGACCCCGTCACAGCGACGTCCCTCAGGGTCGTACCTCAGACTTCCCAGTCTTCGCCCTTGCCGGCGAGGATGCGGTCGATGGCCTGCAGGACCTGGTCCGCGGCCTGTTCGGTCGTGGAGCGGTCGGTGCGTACGTGGACTTCGGGAGATTCGGGCGCCTCGTAGGGCGACGAGATGCCGGTGAACTCGGCGATTTCGCCCTTGCGGGCCTTCGCGTAGAGTCCCTTCACGTCGCGCTTCTCGCAGACTTCCAGCGGGGCGTCCACGAAGACCTCGATGAAGGGGTGGTTGGCGAGGGCGGCCCGCGCCTTGGCGCGGTCGGCGGCCAGCGGGGCGATGAGCGTGACCAGCGCGATCTGGCCGGCGTTGGCGTGCAGTCCCGCGACGGCGGCGGCACGCCGCACGCTTTCGGCACGGTCGGCGGCGGAGAAGCCCAGGTCGCGGTTCAGTCCGGTGCGCAGGTCGTCACCGTCGACCCGGATGACGTTGCGTCCCGCGTCGAAGAGGCGACGTTCGACCAGTTCGGCGACGGTCGACTTGCCCGATCCCGACAGGCCCGTGAACCAGACCACGGCGGGCGGGTGTCCGGCGCGTGCGGTGCGTTCGGCTGCGGTGACCTTGCCGGAGCCCTTGCCGCCTTCGGAGCGGGCTTCGAGGATGATGCCGCCTCCGTGGATGCGGCCGCCTTCCTCGAGGGCGAAGCGGCCCGTCACCGGGCACTCGTGGTGCAGGTCGAAGGCGATGGGTCGCGTGGCGCGGACGATGATCTCGCAGATGGAGTCGCGCGGCACCGAATCGGACGGCACGGATTCGAGCGTCGAGGCGTCGGTGACCTTCTCGATCTTCGCCACGACCGCCTCGACGTTCTGGGTCAGCAGTCGCAGACGGTAGGTCTTGGAGGGCACCAGGGGCTCTTTGCCCAGCCAGAAGACGCGGGCGCGGAACTCACGTCCGACGCGGGGCTGGGACGTGGCGTGCGAGGCGATCTGGCCGCGTTCGACGAAGATCTGCTCGGTCAGCGTCACGCTGGCGGAGCCGCCAGTGCCGACCACGTCGCGGGAAGGGCCGGGCCAGTCCTCGAAGGTCTTGGCCACGCTGCGTCGTCCGCCGGGCTGGAAGACCAGCTCCTCGCCGGGACGGATCGCGCCGGCCTCGACGCGTCCGGCGACGATGCGACGGTGGTCGAAGCGGTAGATGTCGGAGACCGGAAGGCGGAGCGGGAGCCCCGTGAGATCGTCCTCGTGCGCGAAGGTGTCCAGCGACTCGGTGACCGTCGGGCCGCGCCACCAGGCCATCTTGGCCGAGCGTTCGACCACGTTCTCGCCGTGCTTGGCGGCGATCGGGATGAAGTGGGCGGCCTGCAGGCCGAGCGACTTCAGGAAGGCAGAGTATTCGGCGACGATGCGACGGTAGGTTTCCTCGGAGTGGTCGACGAGGTCCATCTTGTTCACCAGCACGACCAGCTGACGGACTCCGAGCAGGGAGAGCAGGAACGCGTGGCGTCGGGACTGGTCCATCACGCCCTCATGGGCGTCGATGAGCAGCAGGGCGGCCGAGGCCGAGGCGGCTCCGGTGACCATGTTCTTGAGGAACTCCTTGTGGCCCGGGGCGTCGATGATCGCGTAGGCGCGCTTCTTGGTGCGGAAGAAGATGCGCGTGGTGTCGATGGTGATGTTCTGCTCCTGCTCCTCGATGAGGGCGTCGAGCAGGAAGGCGTATTCGAACTCCATGCCTTCTGCGGTGCAGTTGCGACGGACCTGGTCCATCTTGCCGTTGGGCAGCGAGTCGGTGTCGTGCAGGAGCCGACCGACGAAGGTGGACTTGCCGTGGTCGACGTGGCCGACGACGACCACGTGCATCTTGCGATGGTCCTCGGTCTGCTCTGACACGGGGGCGGCGGGTAGGGTGGAAGGGGAGGTGGACATGGTTCCGTAAATCACATGAAGCCCTTGGCGCGCAGCTCCTGCATGGAGTTGCGTCCGACGTGGTCCTGGGCGCGGCCCGCGCGCTCGCTCACCTTGGTGCGGCGCAGCTCCTCGATCACCTCGTCGATGTTACTGGCCGGGCTGTCCACGGGATGCGTGATCGGGTGGCAGCCGAGGGAGCGGAAGCGCTTGCCGTTGCGGGAGAAGTAGAGGGTGGGGTTCGGGATGTTCTCGCGGCGGATGTACTCCCAGATGTCCAGTTCCGTCCACTCAAGCAGGGGCTGCACGCGGATGTGGCCGCCCTCGGGGGCGACGCTGGCGAACTGGCCCCAGAACTCCGGCGGCTGGTCCTTGTAGTCCCAGGTGCTGTCGGCCGTGCGGGGGGAGAACCAGCGCTCCTTGGCGCGGGTGGGGTCCTCGTCGCGGCGGATGCCGGTCACCAGCGCGTCCCACTTGTATTCGGCCAGGGCCTGCTTGAGCGCGACGGTCTTGAGCTCGTGCGTGACCGTGACCGGGTCGTGGGTGGCGTAGCCGACGCCCCGGCGGATGGCGTCCTCATTGATGCGCACGATGAGGTCGATGCCGTGGATCGCCTTGGCCTTCTCCCGGAACTCATACATCTCCGGGAACTCGTAGGTCGTGTCGATGTGCAGGAGCGGGAAGGGAATCTTACCGCAGAAGGCCTTGCGGGCGAGCCAGATGAGGACGTTGGAGTCCTTGCCCATCGACCACGGCATGCACACCGAGCGGAAGTTGGCGAAGGCCTCGCGGAAGATGTGCATCGAGGTCTGCTCGAGGCGGGTCAGATGGTCGTTCTGTGCGGTGCGGGACATTGGGTGTAAAGGGACAGGGCTAGGGACAGGTGGATGAAGGCGGGATTACTTCTTCGTGCGGGTGTGCAAGCCGCACTCGCGCTTGTCGAAGCCGGGCCAGCGGCCGCCGCGTTCGTCGCCGCCGGAGGAGGGCACGGTGCAGGGAGCGCAGCCGATGGAGCGGTAGCCGCGGTCGATGAGCGGGTTGTGGGGCAGGCCGTGGGCGGCGAGGTAGTCGTGCACGCGTTCCTTGCTCCAGTCGACGAGGGGGTTGAGCTTCCAGACGTCGGAGCCGTCAGGACGGCCCGCCAGGCTGAGCAGGGGCGTGGAGGCGCGCTCGGCGCTCTGGTCGCGACGCAGTCCTGAGATCCAGAGGTCGAGGTCGAACAGTCGGCGGCCGAGGGGCTGGACTTTGCGCAGTTCGCAGCATTTCTCGGGATCGCGCTTCCAGAGCTCGGGTCCGTGGGCGGCGGCCTGCTGCTCCACGGTCTGCTCCGGCTCCACATCGTCGACCTTGATGCCGAGGATCCGCTCGATCTCCGCCTTGAAGGCGATCGTCTCGGGGAAGAGCAGACCGGTGTTCAGCGTGAAGGCCCTGATGGGCAGACCGGCCGTCCTGGCCAGATGGAGGATGACCACGCCCGCGGGCTGGAAGCTCGTGCCGATGCCGGCGCGGTCGCCGAAGGTCTGATGGGCCCAGCGCAGACGGTCTTCGGCGGACAGCCCGCTGAGGCGTCCGTCGATCTCCGTGAGCTGCGATGGGTCGGGCAGGGCCATCCTGGGTGAATCAGGCTTGGGGCGCCGCGGCGGGCCAGATCGGCGCTCCGTCAGCCCAGTCGCCGAACGCCTGGCCGGCGCGGCGTTCCTTGGCGTACTGCTGGAACAGTCCCGAGATGACGTTCGGAATCTCGTCGTAGGCCACCGATTCGCGGTAGAGACGCGCGAGACGCGTGCCCTCGCGGTTGCCGCCGAGCATCAGGTTGTACTTGCCGGGCGCCTTGCCCACGAAGCCGATTTCGGCGTTGTAGGGGCGGGCGCATCCGTTGGGGCAGCCCGTCATGCGCACGACGAGTTCCTCGCCGCCGAAGCCGGCGACGGACTGGGCCTGTTCGATGCGGTCGAGCAGGGCCGGGAAGACGCGTTCCGACTCCGCGAGGGAGAGTCCGCAGGTGGGCAGGGCGGGGCAGGCCATGCCGCGTCCCTTGACGAGTCCGGGATTGAAGACCAGGGCGCAGCCGTGGTCGCGGAGGGTCTGTTCCAGCGCGGCCTTGTCGGAGTCCTTGACGTCGGAGAGGATCAGGTTCTGCGTGGCCGTGAGGCGGAACGTGGGCGCGAACTTCTCGGCGATCACGCGGAGGGCCGTCTTGAGGCGGTAGTCCCCTGCGTCCTTGACGCGGCCCGTCTCGACGAAGAGTCCCAGGAACCACTTGCCGTCGGCCTGCTTGGTCCAGCCGAACGCGTCGCCCTGGCCCTTGAAGAAGAAAGGCCTGGCGGCGGGAAGCGGAGCACCGAGGTGCTTGGCGAGCTCGGCCCTGAACCATTCGACCCCCTTCTCCTGCAGCACGTACTTGATGCGCGCGTGCTTGCGGTCGGTGCGGTCGCCCCAGTCGCGGTGGATCTTGATGACGGCCTCGCCGACCTTGACCACCTGGTCACGGGTGAGGAAGCCGATCACGTCGGCCAGGCGCGGGTAGGTGGCCTTGTTGCCGTGCGAGGTGCCGAGCCCGCCGCCGACGAGCAGGTCGTAGCCGACCAGCTTGCCGCCCTCGACGATGGCGACGAAGCCCATGTCGTTGGTGAAGATGTCCACGTCGTTGTTCGGCGGGATGGCGAAGCCGGTCTTGAACTTGCGGGGCAGGTAGGTCTTGCCATACAGCGCGTCCACCGGGGCGCCGCTGTCATCGAGGTCCGCGGGCGGAGGCAGGTAAGGGTTGGCCTGGTCGACCGCGGCGCGAGCCTTGGCGATCTTGTCGCCGAGTCCGAGGTCCACCTGCACGCCGTCCACCCAGATCGAGTGGTAGGCCGTCGTGCGGGGCAGGAGCGCCTTGGTGAGCGTGAACGCGTCGTCCTCGACCGACTGCGTGACGGCGTCGACCGGGGGATTCGAGGGAGCCGTGACGTTGCGGTTCACGTCGCCGCAGGTCGCCAGGGTGGAGGAGAGGGCGTCGTTGATCGACTTGATGAGCGGACCGATTCCCTGCTGCACTACGCCGTGGAACTGGAAAGTCTGGCGGGACGTGATGCGCAGGGTTCCGTTGGCGAACCGACCGGAAAGGTCGTCATACACCAGGTATTGGGCCGCGGGGACGATGCCGCCCGTCTGCCGCGTGCGCACCATGACCGAGAAGACCTTGCCCGTCTTGCGCTTGTCGCGGTCATCCTGCTGGTAGATGCCGTGGAACTTGATGAACTGCTCGTCGTCGCCGCTGAAACGGTCGGCGGCAGGGTTGGCCAAAGTCTCCCGGATCGTGCCGGACAGGTCCGGTTTGTCCGCCTTGAGGAGTTCGTTCTTGGTCAGGGGCTTCTCAGCGGGTTTATCCATGGTGATTTAATACTTGATAACCTTACCAATGATTACAAGATAAGGTCAAGTTTAAAGAAATGGTAAATTCCAACTTCAGTCGGGTGGTGTTCGTGGGGGCGGGGCCTGGGGCTGCCGACCTCATCACCGTCCGTGGACTGAAGCTCCTTCGGGCGGCCGACACGGTCATCCATGATTCGCTGCCGGGAGATGCATTGCTTGCGGAAGTCCGATCTGACGCCCGTCTGGTGGCCGTCGGCAAGCGCTGTGGTCAGCACTCGATGACGCAGGACGAGATCAACACCTTGCTTGCGCGTGAAGCCCTTTCGGGCGGTCTCATCGTCCGTCTCAAGGGCGGCGATCCCGGCGTCTTCGGTCGACTCGGCGAGGAGATGGACCATCTGGCCACGCTCGGCATTCCATTCGAGGTCGTTCCCGGAGTCACTGCCGCCACCGCCGCGGCGGCCGACGCCTGCTTCCCGCTCACGCATCGGGGCGTCGCGCAGGCAGTCACCTTCCTCACCGGACATTGCGCCGACGGATCTGAACCTGACTGGAAGGCGCATGTGGGAACGGGTGCCACCCTCTGCCTCTACATGGGCGCCAAGTCGTTGCCCCGTGCGGCGGGTCGCATCCTGGAGGCCGGAGCCGAAGCCTCTCTGCCCGTGCGTCTGCTCTCCAAGGTCTCACAGCCCGGTTCCTCCGACGTGCTGACGACACTGGGAGAATTGGCCGATGGCTCACTCGACACCTCCTCGCTCCCGACCCCGCTCATCGCGGTCATCGGCGCGGTGGTCGCTCCCCTTCGTGGCGTCGGGCTGCTGGCGCGCGTCGCGGCCAGGGCCTGAACGTCGTCAGGCCTTCCGAGGTCGGCCGGCCCAGTAAAAGAAGGCCGGAATCAGCACCGCCAGCGTGATGAGCACGCGCCAGATCTTGTGCTGGAGCCAGTCCGGTAGGACGTATTGCAGCGCCCAGGGCATCAGCAGGAGGCCGCCCACGAGCAGGTAGCCGGCGATCATGGCCTGGTTCTTGGGCAGTGGCACGTGGTCGAGCTTCATGCCCAGGACGGCCGCCAGCATGTCGTGGGAGCCGATGAGCGGACTCAGCTTCCAGCGCACGCCGGCGGGCGCGCATTCCTTGGCGATGGCGGCCACGTCTCCGTCGGGCCCCGCGTGACGCCCCGGCAGCAGGAACATCATCAGGATCACGGCCTCGCCCTCCGCGTGCTGGATCGCACGCTCGAGCAAGGGCTCGTTGAAGTCATACTCCGCCCCCTCGCGTCGCTCCATCGAGCAGGCGATCAGCTGAGTCGGACTCAGCTTGAGCTCCTTGCGCAGGGTCTCGGCCAGTTGGTTCCGGCATTCCGTCACCGCTTTCACCGGCGAACCATGGTCGCAGAGCAGCACCGTGCCGGAGCCCTTCTTCCATCCCGTGGCCCTTAGATTCTCCTCGAGGATATGCGCCAGGTCGGAGCCGTCCTCATCGAACAGCGTGGGGAGCACCTTGAGCCGCATCCCGCCTCGGGTGTTCTCCGCGAAGACCTTGGGGATGAATTCCGTGACGGCGCGGCTCGGACCGATGAAGAGGGGAAGCACCAACAGTTCCTCCACCCCGTCGGCCTCGGCCTGTCGGACGGCCTGCTCGAAGATGACCGCGGGCTGGCCGCGGAGCAGGGCGGGGTCGACTTTGTCCGAATGCATGACGGAGACAGGCAGCACCTTCTCCTTGCGACCCGCGTTGATCAGCTCGGCCAGATCTCGGAGCGCGAGCGTGGCCGCCGGCTCCAGGGAGCCGTTGTCGACCAGCAGGACGCGTCTCTTGGACATGCCTTTTTCTTGCGGGGGCGGAGGTCCTTTGCAACCGACATGTCCCTTTGCGGATTGCCTGCCGGGGCCGGGCGGGGCATCCTAGGAATCATGACCCCGCTGTTCCGCACCCTGCTGGCGTTCGTCCTGACCGCAGCCTCGCTCACCGCCGCCGAGGGTTGGCTGACTGACCTCGATGAGGCCAAGAAGCTCGCCGCCAAGGAGAACAAGGCCATCCTGGTCGACTTCACCGGCAGCGACTGGTGCGGTTGGTGCATCCGCCTCCGTGAGGAGGTCTTCGACAAGCCGGAGTTCAAGGAGGCGTCCAAGCATTACGTGCTGGTCGAGCTCGATTTCCCTCGCACCAAGAAGCTGCCCGCGGCGCAGAAGGAGAAGAACGAGGCGCTGGCCAAGCAGTTCGCCATCCGCGGGTTTCCGACCATCCTGCTGATGAACAAGGAAGGCCAGCCTTTCGCCAAGACGGGCTATGAGCCGGGAGGTCCCGTCAAGTACGTCGAATCGCTCAAGGAGGCGCTCAAGCGCAACAATCCCGAGGGCGCGAAGGCCTTCCGTGACGAGCTCGAGGCCGAGAGCCGCGCCGAGGAGCTCGGGGAGAAGGTGGAGGAGGCCATCGCCGGTCCGGTCGATAAGAAGGACCTCGCGGCTGCCGAGGCCGCCATCGAGAAGGTCCTCAAGGAGTCCGGCGCCAAGGGGGAGCTGCGCGTGAGCATCCTGGCCCAATACCGGATCAGCGTCATCGCCCGATGCAAACCGGGCGACTTCGCCGCGCTTCTCAAGGCCACGGACGAAATCATCGCCGAAGCGGGAGATTCACCCCTTCTTCCCCGCCTCAAGGCCATGCGCGAACGCATCGAGCAGGCCGCCGGTCGCAAAACGGAAGGTAAGTGATTCGTTCGGTCTCCATACTGCTGGCATTCCTCAGCCTGCATGCCTCGGCTCCGGCCGCGGACACATGGCATGCCGATCTGGAGACCGCTCGGAAGGAGGCCGTCAAGGACCGCAAGGACATCCTCATCGAGTTCGCCGGCAGTGACTGGAGTCCCGCCTGCATCGCCCTGCGCAAGCAGGTCCTCGACACGGAAGGTTTCTCGCGTTTCGCGCGCCGCTTCGTGCTCGTGAAGATCGACTTCCCGAGGAAGACCAAGCTGTCCGAGGAGGCGATCGTCCGCAACAAGGCGGCCGCGGCGGCCTTCGCCGTGACGTCGTATCCGACCGTGGTGATGGTCGACGGCAAGACTTCCGAGGAGTTCGGACGCGTCACAGGCTACGGGGGCAAGGATGCGCAGGCCTATGTGGCTGAGCTTTCCGCCTTCCGGAACACTCCCGAGGACCGGGCCCAGCGGAAGGAGGAGGAACGCGAGCAGGCTGCCGAGCTGGAGGGGATCCGCACCAACGAGAAGATGATCCAGGCGGCCATCAAGGCGCGTGACTTCCCCGCCGCCGTCGCCGTCATCGACGTCATCTATAAGGGCGTGAAGACTCCTCAGCTGGCCCTGGGCACCCTCAACAAGGCCATCCTTTCGCATCGCATCGACCCCAAGGCCATGGATCGCACCTGGAAGCTTCTGCAGCAGGCCTTGCTGGAGGCCGAGGGTGAAGCCGACCTGTCCAAGGCCGTGCTTGAGATGGCCCGAAGGATTTCCCCGGCTCGAAAACTCGAAAAGGCGAAGCCGGAGCCCAAGGCCAAGGCGGATAAGGGGGCCTGAATCATACCCGGTGTTGCCAGCGGGGTCGTCACGGACCATGCTGTTCGCATGTCCCGATCCCTACGTTTTCTGGCGGCTTTCATTCTCTCTGCCGTCGCCCTTCCTGCCGCCGAAGGGTGGCTGACCGATCTCGACGAGGCGCGCAAAGTGGCCGTCAGGGAGAAGAAGGCCATCCTCATCGACTTCACGGGCAGTGACTGGTGCGGCTTCTGCATCAAGCTCCGCGACGAGGTTTTCACGACCAAGGAGTTCAAGGACTTCGCCAAGAACTACGTTCTGGTCGAACTCGACTACCCGAACAAGAAGCCGCAGCCGCCCGAGGTGAAGGCCAGGAACCGTGAGATCCAGGCGAAGTTCGGCGTCAGCGGTTTTCCCACCGTCCTGCTGATGGATGCCCAGTCGGGCGACGCCTACGGCCGGGTCAGCGGCTATTCGCCGGGCTCCGGCCCCAAGGCCTACCTCGCCAGGCTTTCCGCCTTCGCCAACACGCCCGAGGGGCGCGAGAAGGCCTCGGCTGAAGCCAAGGCCGCGGCGGCGGAAAAGCAGAAGCGCGCCGAATACACCGCCAAGATCAACGCGGCCATCAAGCAGAAGGATTTCGACGAAGTATGCCGGCTCTACGACGAGCTGCACAGCGGCCGCCCCGGCATCGCTTCGATCAACAAGGCGCTGGCCTCCCAGGGAATCGATCCGGCCAACAAGGAGCGCGCGTTGAAGTGGGCCGATCAGGCCATCGAGGAGGCGGCGGGCGACGAGAGGCTCCTCACCGCCTTCAAATCTATCCGCGAGCGCATCCAGAAAGGCCCTGCGTCGGTTCCGGGCACCAAGCCGGCGCCGACTGACCGCAAGTCAGGTTCCTGACCCATCGGCGAGACGGACCAGGTCTTCGTTCAGCACGGCGTTCGGGCTGAAGCCCCTGACTCTCAGCTCCCGGATCGAAAGACCGGCCGTCCGCTTGGCGAGACGCCTGCCGGAAACATCCGTGACAAGGGGCGCATGAGCCCAGGCCGGCTGGCTCCAGCCGAGGGCCTTGAAGATCAGCAGCTGTCGTGCGGTCGAAAGCAGGAGGTCGGCGCCGCGGACGACCTCGGTCACGCCCATGGCGTGATCGTCCGCCACCACGGAAAGTTCGTAGGCCGGCATGCCGTCCTTGCGCCAGACGAGGAAGTCGCTGAAGTCGGTTCCTGCGGTGAACCGCTGCGGTCCTTGGATGGCGTCCACGAATCCGATGACCTCTCCGTTCGGCACGCGGAACCTCCAGTTGGTCGAGCCTGGATCGAGTGCATCGCGGCCGGCATACGAAGCAGGACGCAGCGACGCGGGGAAGATCGGTTCCTCATCGTCCTCCACATGCGGCGCGGACAGCGCGCGTTCTACGTCCTTCCGGGATTTGTCGCACGGGTAGATGGCGCCCGTCGCGTGCAGCCTGCGCCAGACCTCGGTGAACCATGGCATGCGCTGGGATTGGACGTAGGGTGCTCGCGCCCCGCCCACGTCGGGACCTTCCTGCCATGCGAGACCCAGCCAACGGAGGTCCTCGAGAGCCGCTTCGGAGAACTCCGGCCGGCAGCGCGAGCCGTCCAAATCTTCCATGCGCATGATGAGCGCGCCTCCCGCCGCTTCCGCGCGGCGTGCCGCAAGCGCAAAGGTTCTCGCATGGCCGACGTGCATCAGCCCCGTGGGGGTCGGCGCGAGGCGTCCGCGGTAGGCGGCCATGGACTCAGAGCGGATTGCCCGTGCCGATGAATTCCCAGGGCACGCCGAACTCGGCCGAGACCGCGGCCGCCAAGGCCTTCACGCCCCACGTTTCGGTGGCGTAATGACCGCAGGGGTAGAGATTCCAGCCCTGTTCCTGCGCCTCGTTGAAGTGCTCTTCGCGGAGTTCCCCGGTGATGAGCGTGTCACAACCGGCGGCCCGGAGGAGGGGCAGGGCGCTGCGTCCGCTGCCGCTGAGGATCGCGATGCGGGCGGGTCTGGCCGAACCGAATTCAATCGCCTTGAAGGTATCCGGATAGGAGGACTTGAGCCGGCGACGCAACGTCGTGCGGGGGACGCCCCGGCAGACGCAGGCGATGGGCAGGCCCTCGTAATCCGCGAACCAGTCGATCACCCGGAGTCCCAGGTCGGCGGCGATGAGCGCGTTATTGCCGATGATCGGATGGGCGTCGAGCGGGAGGTGGCTGGAGTAGAGGGAAAGCCCATGTTTGCGCAGCGCCGCCTGGCGCGACTTGGCGACCTCCCGGGCGGGCGAGACGGGCTTCCAGCGCATGCCATGGTGCACGATGAGGAAGTCGACTCCGCGTCGGGCGGCGGCCTTGAACACTTCCGTGCCGGCGTCCACCGCGGCGCCCACCTTGCGGACACGTTCCTTGCCCCGGTGCTGCAATCCGTTGTGGGCGTCGGGGAAGTCGGGAATCTCACGCCGATTGGTGAGGGCGTCGCAGAACCGGGTGATGTCTCCGAGGGAAGCCGGCATGGTCAGAGCGGTCTGAAGCCTGCCGGCTTTTCCGCAGGCCGGGAAAGCGAGGCTTCGGTGAAGACATCGTCGCCGAAGCGCAGTCCGAGCGCGGCCTCGGTGAACTTGAGCAGGTCGGTGTCGCGGGTCGCCTCATCCCGCACGCTGCAGGTTCCCAGCACCCATTGGTCCCCCGCCTTGGCGAAGTCCTCCACCGCGAGGGAGCGTAGCGGCCTGCCGTCGGATGAACTGACCTTGGCCTCGAGGATCGCTCCGTAGGCGCGGTCGACGCCGAACGTCACCTCTCCCTCGAACCCCTCCTGTCGGGCGCTGAATACGTGCATCGGACGGCGTCCGCGTTCGGTGGACACGTATTTCGTCCCGCTCCAGTGCGTGAAAGGGAGCTGCAGGTCGAAGGCGCTCACGAGAAGGCCTGCGGAAAGCGGGGTGAAGGAGCCTGCCGTCGGCCGCGTGAGACGGCCGTCGGCATGGACGAGGACTTCGCTTCCGGACGCCGACTTGCGTGCCAGGATGCGGGTGTTCGCGCCGTCCTGCATCTCGATGCGAAGCAGATGGGCGTCGCCGCGGGAGGAAGCCCAGAGCGTGCCTTTGACCGGTGCGGACGCATCGCCGCGCCGCGGACGGTGCACGGCTTCGAACCCGAAGCAGACGTCGGAGGTCAGCCTGGAGTTGCGGATGTCGTCCAGAGCCTTCGCGGCTTCGCTTGCCGAGAGCTGCGGCAGGCGCAGATCGTCACGCCCCTGACCGAACAGGGGGGTGAGCGAGAGGCAGAGGGCCCAGCGCAGCGCGATGCTGAACGGCCTCAGTGCGCCCACGGGTCACTTCTTGGCCGGAGCCGGGGCCGCGGGGGCGGCGGGAGTGGTCGGAGCGGCGGCAGCCTTGGGGGCTGCGCTCGCCGGGGCGGCCGGGGCCTCGGGGGCGGGAGCGGCCGGAGCTACCGTCGAAGCGGCGTCGAGGGCCGAGGGGGCCTTTTTTTCGCGGGCCACGAAGCCGAGGTAGAGGCCGAAACTCAGGATGAAAAGGATGACCGTCAGCGTGGAGGTCATCTTGGAGAGCACATTGGCGGATTCGCCTCCGAAGACGCTTTCGGCCGCTCCGCCGCCCAGGGCTGCGCCCATGCCGGCGTTGGCGCTCGGGCGCTGCATGAGGATGATGAGCACCACCAGGATGCAGACCACGAAGAGGGCCACCACGGAGGCGTAGAGCAGGAAGTCCTTCATCCCCCCATCCAAGAGGCCATGGGAGCCTTAAACAACGCCAAAATCAGCCCTTACGGTAGGTTCCCGAGGCCACTTCGTAGGTCTGCCAGCCGTTTCCTGGCGGCGGACGCGTGCCCGTGGCGATGACCTGATGCCCTTCGCCGATCTCCTTCCAGAAGGCAGAACGACGTAGATCGTCCAGTTCTCCAAGCACGTCGTCGGCGAGGATGACCGGGGCGGTGGGCGCCCTCGCGGCATCACGTCTGACCCGTGCCAACGTGAGACCGAGGACGATGAGCCGCTGCTGCCCTTCGCTCGCGTAGTCG
The DNA here is from genome assembly GCA_046080425.1 of Verrucomicrobiota bacterium. GTDB lineage: Bacteria > Verrucomicrobiota > Verrucomicrobiia > Opitutales > UBA953 > UBA953. The sequence goes on along the minus strand of JBJTTY010000059.1, from coordinate 1,261 downwards.
GCCGCGTATTGTCCGTCGAACAGCACCTCGAAATCGTCACGGTGGGGCCCCCTGAGCGTGGAGCCCGCCGCGAGCTCCGCCGCACGCATCCGTTGCCAGCAGCCTTCGAGCTCGTCGGCCGCGGTGTCAGGGCGGTGCCGCACCGTCGCCGCGGCGGTGAAGCCGGCGCGGCCGGCCACGTCACGGAGCGTCGCACAGATCTCGGGCAGCTGCCGTGCGCGCGATTCGATGATCAGGCGGGCCGCGGGCAGCATCGCGGATTCGAACGCGCGCAGCTCCTCTTCCGACGGGTCCGGGTTCTTCAGCAGCGCGTTGCGGCCTTCCAGGCCCTTCTGGTAGGTGCGCACGGCCTCGAGGTAGGCCGGGTCCGTGCCGCCGATCGTCGCGTCCAGCCAGCGTCTGCGGTTCGAGGGAGAGCCGCGCACCAGTCGCAGGTCGTCGGAGCAGAAAGCGACCGTGGGAAACCTTCCGAGGTGGGCGGCGACCGAGGAGACCGGCGTACCGTCTACCTGGCCTGAGCGCGAGCCTTTGGCTAGACGCACTTCGACCGCCGTGGTCGCGCCTGCGTCGTCACGGACGTCGATGCGCACCCGCGACTCCTTGGCCCCGTTGCGCACCATCGGTGCGATGTCCGTCGTCCGGAACGACCTGAACGACGAGACCAGGCCGGCGGCCTCGAGCAGGTTCGTCTTCCCCTGTCCGTTCTCCCCCAGCAGGAAGACCCGCGGGGCGTCGGTGTCCACGTCCGCGAACGTGACGTTGCGAAAGTCAGCCGCGCGGATGCGGGTGATCCGCATGGCTCACTCCGGAATGACCAGAACCATGCCCGGCTTCAGGGCCAGCGGATTGGGCACCTTTTCGCGGTTGGCCTTCATGATGTCATTGGCGCGGGAGCCGTTGCCGAACATCTTCACCGAGATGCGGGTCGGGTTGTCGCCTGCGACGACCGTGTAGGTCCGGCCGGATGCCGCGACGGGCGGCGTGGACGTCGGCCTGGAGGGGGGCGCGGGGTCCGAGGGGCGCAGCCTGGTGTATTCGGAAAGTTCCTTCTTCAGGCGGTCGTTCTCCATCTGGAGGGCCCGCAGGCGGCCGTTGAGGTCCACGCTGCCCGCGGCGTCGGGTTCCATGGGCTGCCCCGGAAGCTGTTTCATGAACTGCTTTTCGGCGGTGCGGATCATCTGCTTCACCATCGGAGCCTGCTGCGAGCCGGGCTTGAGTCGGACATACTGGTTGAAGTGGTAGATGGCCGGCAGCGGCTCGC
>JBJTTY010000058.1:0-8213 GCA_046080425.1 Verrucomicrobiota bacterium | reverse complement strand
GCCGGGTCCAGTCTGCGGCGTCCCGAACGTGAGCGACTACAGCGAAGTCATCCGCCACCACCGCCGAGACCACCTGTCCCGACCCAAGTCCCTGCCCCGGGGCGTGCATCGCTTCTTCGAGACGACGCTGCTGCCTCTGCCCGTCGAGAAGGTCTTCGATTTCTTCTCCCGGGCCGAGAATCTGCAGGCCATCACGCCGCCGGAGCTCGACTTCCGCATCCTCACCCCGACGCCCATCGAGATGCGGGTCGGCACGCTGATCGACTACCGGCTCAAGCTGCACGGAATCCCGTTCGGATGGCGTACGCGCATCGCCCACTGGGATCCGCCTTACGGCTTCGTTGACGAGCAGCTGCGCGGGCCCTACGCCCTATGGATCCACACGCACACGTTCTCTGACGAGGGCGGCAGGACGCGCATGGACGACGAGGTGCTCTGGAAGCTCCCGCTCTGGCCGCTCGGCGAGGTGGCCTATCCGTTCGTGAAGCCCAAGGTCGAGGGCATCTTCAGCTACCGCCGCCGCCGTCTCAAGGAGCTGCTCGGCGTCTGAGAGGAATCATTTTCCGCCGGTCAGCAGGGAAGGGTCGCGTCGTCCGGCCCATGCGATGCCGCGCAGGAGGAGCCCCTGGACGTCCGCGCGCGCGAAGTTCGCGTAGCGGTGGCCGGGGATGAAGACGAAGGCGCGCTGGGCGCCGGTCTTCTCATAGGTCCAGATCTGGGGCTGTGCCTCGAAGCCGTCGTCCTTCTTCTTCGGCGTGGGGGCGGTGGCCAGCACGTGGATGTCGGCGCGCAGGTCCATGTCGTAGTAGATCTCGTCATCCATGCCGAAGTCGGCCACGCCCGCGGTGATGCGGTGCCCGCGGTCGACGAAGGTCAGCTGCATCGGGCCTTCGCGCCACTTGGTGACCTTCTGGCGCCAGGAGCCGCCGATCATGTCCCGGTAGTGGTCCGCGGAAGCGTCGCCGCCGGCGACGGCGCCAGCGTGGATGACGACGAAGCCTCCGCCGCGCCGGGCGTAGTCGTCGACGACCTTCTGCTCCTCGGGCTTGAAGTTGCCGCCCACCTGCCGGTGGATGACCATGACTTCGACGTCGGCGAGGTCCGCGGCGGTCGGGAAGACGTCACCGCCGGTGACGCGCGCGCCACGCTCCTTCAGCAGCACGGTCCAGTCACGCAGGAAGGCCGGATGGTCGTGGCAGCCGGGTCCGTGGGACTTCGGCCCGGAACGCATGAAGACACGGAGGGGTCCTTGGCCGGGGGCCGCGGCCGCGGGCTCGGCGGCTTGGGCGAAGGCGACGCAGGCGCCGATGACGAGGGGCAGGAGGGGGCGCATGTACGCAGTCAAACGACCCCCGCGTCTTTTCCAACACCGGAGGCTGGGACGATTGCGTCCTGCTCAGCCCAGGGCCGCGGGCAGCTGGTCGAGCGAGGTGATGAAGGCGTCGGCTCCGGCGACCACCTTCGGCCTTTGGGCGTAACGTCCGAAGCCGACCATGAGGTCCACGTCCTTCTTGACCTCGAGGTCGCTGGCGCCGTCACCGACGATGACCGTCCGGTCCGCCCCGAACTCCTCCCTCAGTTTGCGGGCCACGGCGTTCTTCCCCTTGGTCCGGCAGGTCGGGCAGGATTCGTCGAAGCCGGCATACGAGCCGTCGGCATGGAAGCGCAGCGTGACCGCCTCGACGCGTTCGATGCCGAGATGCCGGGCCAGGGGCAGGATGGCCTGGGTGAAACCCCCGCTCACGATCGCGATCTTCCAGCCGGCGTCGCGCAGGCGGGTCAGGGTCGCCTTGGCGGTCGGCTCCACCGTCGCGACGTATTGCGCGCCGATGGACTCCAGTTCGGACAGGGTGGGTCGGATGATTTCGAGGCGCTTGGCGAAGACGGCCTCCATGGGCGTGCCTCCGTTCATCGCCGCGTTGGTCATGTCCTCCACGGCCTTGAAGGTCTCCGGTCCGCGCAGGCGGCCCAGTTCGTCGACGCCCTCGATGGATGAGAGCGTCGAGTCACAGTCGAGGAGCAGGAGCTTCGTGGCCACGCCGGACTACACCTGCGGCGGGGCGGCAGGTCAAGGGCGGGGCTTGCTTCCGACCTCCCTTCCCGCCATGTTCCGTCGCATGAGCTGCTCCAAGGAAACCTCCGAACTCGCCGCCCCCTTCCGCCGTGCCGCCCGCTGCTCCCGCTGGACCGGAGCGCTGCTCCTGGTCGTGGCCTTCCTCTTCGCCGTCGCTCTGTCCAAGTCGGGCCTGGCCTTCGTCCAGAACGCGACCAATGACGTCGGCGCGACCCAGAAGATCACGGGATACCTGACCGCCTTCGCCGTGCAGCTGCTCCTCGTCCTGGCCCTCTGGAAGCTGGGCGCCTCGCGTCTCGCCGCCGCCCGTCATGCCGACGCCCGCGCGCGCTCCGTCCGTCACCTCGAAGTTCTGCTGGCGGGCGCGGCCGACGACGCCGAGCGACGCGACCTGCGCGCCCGCCTCGCTGACGTGGCCGCCCCCCGCTCCGGCTGCTGCAAGTGATCAGGAAGGCTTCCTGATCACCGCGAGGTAGTTCATCGGGAAGCCCGAGGCGGTGTGCCGCGCTCCGGCGTCGGCCCAGGCGGCCATGGGCGCCAGCAGCGGGGCGAGGACCTTCAGTGTCATGAAGAACGGGTAGACCATCGGTCCCCGCAGCGGCCCGCCGTAGGCGAGCGGATTGAGCGGCAGGGCGCTGCGCATGCGCTTGAGCTGGTGGGCCACGGAGGCGAGGTAGCCGTCCATCCAGCGCAGGTCGACGACCTCCAGTCCCGCCTGTCCGAACACCTGCCGCACGCCGAACTGCGTGTAGCGGTAGAAGTCGTAAGGCTGTTCGTGCTCCTCATACCAGAACGGGCCCGTGTAGAGGATGCGTCCTCCCGGCTTGAGCACCCGGTGGAATTCCCTGGCCACCGCCTGCGGGTCGGGCAGGTGCTCCATCACCTGCGTGAAGAGGATCGCGTCGAAGCGTCCGTCCTCGACCGGGATGGCCTTGAGATCGCAGACGTAGGTGCTCTTGGCGTAGGGCTTGTCGACCTTTTCGAAATCGGCCGCCTCATACCTGCAGTGCGCAAACTTGCCCCGGTAAGCCTGCTTGCCCGCGCCGGCGTCGAGGACGAGGGAGCCTTCCGGCAGCGACTTCCCGAACGCCTCGATTTCGCGGTCCATCCAGATGCGGGGTGAGTTCAGCATGCGACGGCCCGATGCTTGGGCGTGAAGGCGACGGGTCAACGCCGTTCCCCGGTCCCCAGGCCTCTCAGCCAGCCTGCAAGTCTTCCGAACCAGGACTGTGGCCTGCCCGCGGTCCGCTGAGCCGATTCCAGCAGCGCGAGGATTTCGGTCCTGCCGGCGAGCGCCGCGAAGTCGGCGGGCGTCGACCCGCCTTGGTCCGCCTTCGGATCGGCGCCGGCGGCGAGCAACAGCCGCGCGATCTCGACGTGGCCCTTGAAGGCCACGCCGCCCAGGGGCGTCTGACCCTTGTCGTTGCGCAGGTCCGTCGCCGCGCCCGCATCCAGCAGCAGCTTCACGACCTCGGCCCGTCCATGGTAGCTCGCCAGCATCAGGAGCGTGTTTCCCTTCTCGTCGCGCGCATCCACCGCCAGGCCGTCCTTCAGCAGTCCCGCCAGACCGGCCGCATCGCCATTGCGGGCCAGGTCAGCCGCGAAGTCAGGGAGGGTTCGATCGGAGGGTGCCATGATCGGTGAAGAGGCTTTAGGGATCAGTCTGCTGCCTGGTGGCCTGACCCTTCGGATCAGCCGCCGAGCATCTTGCGGAGGGTGGCCTCGTCAATCACGGGCACGCCGAGTTCCTGGGCCTTGGTCAGCTTTGAACCGGCCTCTTCGCCGGCCACGACATAGTCGGTCTTCTTGCTGACGCTGCCGGAGACCTTACCGCCGGCTTTCTCGATGAGGTCGCGCGCCTCGTCTCGGCCAAGGGTCGGCAAGGTGCCGGTGAGGACGAAGGTCTTGCCGGCGATGCCTTCGACGGAGCCGCCCGCGGATGCTTCGATGAGATTGAGGCCGGCCTTGCGCATGGCCTTCACCCAGTCGCGGTGGTTGGGGTCGCTGAAGAAGGAGAGGATGGAGTCCGAGACTTCCTTACCCACGCCGGCGATGATGGACTCGTGTGACACGCCGCCCTTCTTGCCGACCTTGGTGATAAGCAGGTCCGGCTTCTTCGCATCCGCAAGGGCGTCCATGGACTTGAAGTGCCGGGCGAGGTCCTTGGCGGTCTGCATGCCGACGTTGGGTATGCCGAGGGCGTGGATGGCCCTCCAGAGCTCGCGCCTCCCGGCCTCGGCCAGGCCCGACATCATGTTGTCGACGGACTTGTCCTTGAAGCCTTCCAGCAGTCGCCACTGGGGTGCGGTCACCGCCAGCGCATCCACCGGTGCGTCCACCAGCCCTAGGTCCACCAGCTGCTCCGCCACCGCCTCGCCCAGCCCGTCGATGTCCAGACACTGCTTGCTGGCGAAATGGATGAGCCGGCGGATCTTCATCTCGCGCGAGGGCGCGCGCAGCCTGTAGGCGGCCTCCTCTCCCTCGCGGGTGGCGTCGAGGCCGAGTTCCTTGAGGCGGCCCTCGAAGTCGAAGGGCCGGGCGTCTGCGGGACGTTTTTCGAGCACGACAGAGAGCACCTGCGGGATGATTTCGCCGGCCTTCTGGATGCGCACTGTGTCGCCCTCGCGGATGTCCTTCTTGGCGATTTCTCCCGCGTTGTGCAGGGTCGCTCGGGCCACGGTCGATCCCGCCAGCAGCACCGGCTCGAGCTCGGCCACGGGCGTGATGACGCCCGTCCGTCCCACCTGCATGCTGATGGAGCGAAGCACCGTGTCGGCCTGGTCGGGCGGGAACTTGAACGCCACGGCCCAGTGCGGGAACTTGCTCGTCGTGCCGGCCCGGCGCTGGTCCTCGATGCGGTTCACCTTCACCACGGCGCCGTCGGTGGGGAAGGGGAAGCCGCGTCGGAGCGTGTCCAGCTTCTGGATCGCCTCCCAGGCGGCGTCGATGCCGTGCCGCACGTCGATGTCGTCACGCACGGGGAAGCCCCAGGACTTCAGCTTCGCCTTGAACTCCTTGAGCGTCCCGAATGCGTCGGCCGGCTCGCAGGCGCCGAGGCCGTAGCAGACGATGCTCAGCCGGCGTCGGGCGGCCTCCTCGGCGTCGAGCAGCTTGACCGTGCCGGCGGCGAGGTTGCGCGGGTTGGCGTAGAGGGCCTCGCCCTCGGCTTCGCGCTCCGCGTTCAGCCGCTGGAACTCCTCCAGCTCCATGTAGATCTCACCGCGCACCTCGAGCACTTCCGGCGCACCCTTGAGCGTGCGGGGGATGTCCCGGATCAGGCTGACGTTGGCCGTGACGTCGTCGCCCCGCGTGCCGTTGCCCCGGGTGACCGCGCGCACGAACCGGCCGTCCTCATAGGTCAGCGACACCGCCACGCCGTCGACCTTGGGCTCGATGATGAGCTCCAGTCCGGATCCGCCGAGCGCCTTGTAAAGGCGGTCGCCGAAGGCGCGGAAATCGGCTTCGTCGTAGGTGTTGTCGAGGGAGAGCATGGGCGTCCGGTGGTCGGCCTGCTGGAAGCCCTCCGCCTTGTCGTCGCCGATGCCCAGGTCTGGTCCGGCCAGGTGAGGATGGGCCCGCTCCAGGTCGGCCAGCCGGTCGACCAGCTTGTCGAACTCGAAGTCCGAGATCTCCGGCGCATGTTTCTTGCGATAGAGCTCCTCGTGCTTCTGGACCTCCTTCCTGAGGGCCTGGATCTGTTTGCGGACGTTCTCCGACATGGCCTGGGAAGTTAAGGGGAAGAAGGGCGGAGGGGAAGGTTATGTGCGGGTCACCCGGCGCTTGCTCCGGAGGGTTGCGGGCGCAGGATGTCCTCATGGCGACATCCCCGCTGCCCGACGACCTCCGTCACCGCCGTGACTTCCTGCGGGGTCTGGCCTTCGGGGCGGCCGCCTTCGCTGTGCCCGGCGCCTTCGCCGAGGCCCTCGTGCGCACCCCGAAGCAGACCGAGGGGCCTTTTTACCCGGACCGGCTGCCACTGGACACCGACAACGACCTGCTCGTGCTGAACAATTCGCTGACGCCCGCCGTCGGCGAGGTCACCTGGCTCTCGGGCCGCATCCTGGATGAGCGCGGCGACCCCGTCCGCAACGCCCTCGTCGAGATCTGGCAGGCCGACGCCAACGGCGTCTACATCCACACCAAGTCAGGCAACGCCGCCAAGCGCGACGGCAACTTCCAGGGCTTCGGGCGCTTCCTCACCGGTTCCTCCGGCGAATACCTCTTCCGCACCATCAAGCCCGTGCCCTACCGCCCACGCACTCCGCACATCCATCTCGCCGTGCGCATCAAGGGGAAGAAGGAGCTCATCACCCAGTGTTACGTCAAAGGGCATGAGATGAACGCGAACGACATGGTCTACAAGGCCATCAAGGATCCCGCCCAACGCGAGAGCGTCACGCTGGCGTTCGATCCTTTGAAGGGCTCCAGGGCCGGCGAGCTCTCCGTGCGCTGGGACGTCGTCCTCGGCTTCACGCCGGAAGGGTAGCTTCACTGGCTGTACAGAAGTGCGAACCTCCGAGGCTGCTGCCTCGAGGCATCTGCCCACAAAAAAGCCCCCGAAGCCGGGGGCTTGATGCGCGCGCCGGCGGCGAACCTCACTTCGCGCGCTGCTTCACGAAGTCGATGTTGTGCTTCACCTGCTGCACGCTGTCCTTCCAGTCGGCTTCGTGCTCGACGGAGATGTGGCCGTCGAACTTCTGGCGGATGAGCTCCTTGAGGCAGCCGTCCACGTCGACCACGCCTTTGCCGGCGACGACGACCTCGGACTTGCCGAAGGCGGCCTTATCCTTGAGGTGCACGCTGACGATGCGGCCTTCGAGGACCTTGAGCGCCCAGACGGAACTCAGTTTCGACGTGGCCCAATGGCCGATGTCGGCGCAGGCGCCTACCCGCTGGTCGCGGCTTTCGACGACCCCGAGGACGTAGAGGGGATCCCAGACCTTATACTTGGGGTCGATCGTGCCGTCCTTGGCGATACGGGTGCCGTGCTCGTGGATGGCGACCTTGATGTCGAACTCCTTGGCGGCGGATTCCCAGTGGGCGACCTGCTCGGTGGATTCGGTGCAGACGGCGTAGAGGCCCATCTTCTTGGCGAAGGACATGATGGCGTAGACCTCTTCCTTGTTCTTCGCGCCGACGACGCCGTAGTTCACGGCGCGGACGCCCTGGCGGTCCAGCTCGGCCTTGATCTCGGCCATGGTGGCTTCGGACATCGAGTGGTGGGTCTTCTCCTTCGAACCGGGCTTCACGGCTTGGCCGGGGAAGATCTCGATGAGGTTGCCGCCGGCTTCCTTGGTCTTGGCGATGGCTTCGAAGAAGGAGAACTCCTTGAAGGTGTAGGCTTGTACGCCGACGAACCAGCCGTTCTGGCGTGCGGCTTCGGGGATGGGGTCCGCAGAGAGGGTCGCGGCGTAGGCGAGGGCGAGGAGGGCGGGGAGGCGCATGGGGGTGTGGGGTGGGAGACAGGGATACCACCCCGTGGTTCCCTAGGTCAAGACCCCCCTCGGCTCGCGCTCGACCCCGCGCCTAGCGGCAGGCCAGCCTGCCCCATGCTCCATCGTCTGCTTCTCTTGCTTGGTCTCCGCCGTCCCGAGGAAAGCCTCGGTGCCAAGGGTGAGCGACTGGCCGCTGAAGCCTGCCAGGCCAGGGGTGCGCGCGTCCTGGCCCGTAATTGGAGGAACGGAAGGGACGAGCTCGACCTCGTGCTGCTCGAACGCGGGGTGGTCGTCTTCGTCGAGGTGAAGACCCGTATGACGCAGGTCGCCGGCGAGGGCTTGCGCGCGGTGGACCGGCGCAAGAAGGCCGCCCTGAGGCGGGCCGCCGCGGCCTGGATCCGCCAGGCGCCCTCCGTCGCGCACCATCGTTTCGACGTCATGGAAGTTATGGTTTGCCACGAGGGTCCCGTCCGCATCCTTCACCACCGCGGCGAAGTCCTCTTCGGACGTCGCCGCCCCTGAAGCCGATGTCCGAATCACCCGCCATCCTTTCCTCACCGGGCTGAGCAAGCACCGGGGCGCGCAGCCGACCTGCGTGGTGATCTTCGGCGCCTCCGGCGACCTCGCCGCCCGCAAGCTCCTGCCCGCGCTCTACAACCTCGCGGTCGACAGCCTCCTGCCCGCCGACTTCCACCTCGTCGGCT
>JBJTTY010000057.1:0-63505 GCA_046080425.1 Verrucomicrobiota bacterium | reverse complement strand
CGGGGTAGGATTCCCCCGTGGAAGGATCGCAGCGCGACGTGGAGAGAAACGCCGTCTGGGCGCCGCGCGCGTCGAGCAGTACGGCGGAGCCTCGGCCCATGGCCAGCGCCTCCCGCAGCAGCGCGCGCACCGCCTTCTCGCCGGAATCCTCCGTCCCGTCCGGGCGCGAAGTGCGCAGTCCGGGCAGGATCTCGCCGACGACCGCGTCGACGTCGTGCTCCGCGTAGCGGTCCAGTCCTTCGAAGCCCTGCGTGCTGACCAGTTTCCCGTCGCAGCGCAGGCGGCGGACTCCGCGGCCCTCGGCCCATTCCGCCAGCGGCCGGTGGTGGCCCTTGCGGGCGCGCACCAGCGGGGCCGCAACCAGCAGCGCGCCCTTCCGAAGCTTCTTCGCGCGGTCCAGCGCCGCGCGCGCGACCGCGTCGGCCGTCAGCTCCTCCAGCGGCTCGCCCGTGACCGGCGAGTGCAGCGTGCCCGCGCGCGCGAAGAGCACGCGCAGGTACTGGGCCACCTCGGTCACCGTGGCCACCGTGGACTTGGCCGAGCCGCGCGTCACCCGTTGCTCGATGGCCACCGTGGGCGGCAGGCCGGTGAGCGCGTCGACGTCGGGCTTGGGCAGCTGCTCGACGAACTGGCGCGCGTAGGCCGAGACGCATTCCAGGAAACGCCGCTGCCCCTCGGAGAAGAGGATGTCGAACGCCAGGGACGACTTTCCGGAGCCCGATACGCCGGTCATCACCGTGAGGGAGCCGTGGGGCAGGTCCAGGTCGACGTCCCTGAGGTTGTGCTCGCGGGCGCCGCGCAGCGAGACCGACGTCGGCGGCTTGCGTCCGGCGGAGTCCGCCTTCGCGGTGAACGTCTCTTCGTCGCCGGCGAGGAATGAGCCCGTGGGCGTGCGGCCCCGGGCGAGCGCTTCCGGCCGCCCTTCGGCGACCAGCAGCCCTCCGCCCGGCCCCGCCTCCGGTCCGAGTTCCAGCAGCCAGTCGCAGGAGCGGAGCACGTCGAGGTGGTGCTCCACCACGAGCAGCGAGTGTCCGGCGTCGACCAGCCGGTGCATGAGGCCGATGAGCCTCGCCACGTCCTCGCGGTGCAGGCCGGTGGTGGGCTCATCAAGCAGCAGCAGCGCGCCTCCGCGGCCGGCCTCCACCTTCGACAGGTACCGCACGAGCTTGAGCCGCTGCGCTTCGCCGCCGGAGAGCGTCGTGAGCGGCTGACCCATCGTTAGGTAGCCCAGCCCCACCTCTTCGAGGCAGGCCAGCTGTCCCGTCGCGGGCGTCCGTCCGCCGAGGAAGGCGCGCGCCTCCGTCACCGTCATGCGCAGGATGTCGCCCACGCTCCGCCCCTCATATCTGAAGGACAGCACCTCGTCGCGGAAGCGACGCCCCTGGCAGGAGGGGCAGGGCAGGGAGACGTCGGAGACGAACTGCATCTCGACCGTCTCCCATCCGGCGCCGCCGCACCGTTCGCAGCGTCCCTCGCCGGAGTTGAAGGAGAAGTGCGAGGGCGTGAGGCCGGCGGCGGCGGCCTCGGGAGAGCCGCCGATGAGGTTGCGCACCGCGTCCCACGCCCCCACGTAGAGGGCGGGGTTGGAGCGCGGCGTGCGCACGGCCGGAGACTGGTCGACGAGCGCCACTTCGGACGGCTCGCGGTCGAACTGGATCCAGCGTCGCGCTTCGTGCTTGTCGCCGGACTCGGGATCGCGTCCTCCGATGACCTGATGGAGCAGGGTGGACTTGCCCGAGCCCGAGACGCCGCAGAGTCCGACCAGCCGGCCCAGCGGAATCGAGGCCGAGAAGTTCCTCAGGTTGTTGGCGATCGCCCCCGAGACGCGCAGCCGCGGCGTGCCGTCATCGACCTCGCGCGCCGTCCGGGCCGCCGGCCGGCGACGGCCGGAGAGCCAGGCGCCCGTGACCGAATCCTTCGACCGAAGCACCCCCTTGGGCGGGCCCTGGTAGACGAGGCTTCCGCCTTCCGCGCCGGGCCGGGGGCCGATTTCCACCAGCCAGTCCGCCGCGCGCATGACCGACTCGTCATGCTCCACCACGACGACCGTGTTGCCCTGGGCCACGAGCCCGCGCAGGATTTCCGTCATCCGCGCGAGGTCGCGCGCGTGCATGCCCACGCTGGGCTCATCGAGCACGAAGACCGTGTCCGCGAGGCTGGCGCCGAGGCAGGAGGTGAGGTTGACGCGCTGAACTTCTCCGCCGGAAAGCGTGCGGGACAGCCGGTCGAGCGTGAGGTAGCCGAGGCCGACCGCCTCGAGGTAGCCCAGCCTCGCCAGGATGGCGCTGAGCGCGTGGTCGGCGGGATGCGAGGAGTCGGACGCCCTTTCCGGGGCGAGCAGCGCGCGGAGATCCGAGACCGGCAGCGCGTAGAGGTCGGGCAGCGGGCGCCCGCGCCACTTCCACCAGAGCGACTCCTCGCGGAAGCGTCGTCCGCGGCACGCGGGACATTCCTCGTAGGCCCGCCAGCGTGACAGGAACACGCGCACGTGCATCTTGTAGGTCGTGCCTTCGAGCCAGCGGAAGAAGCCGCGGATCCCGTACCACTTCGACTCCCATTCTCCCGGCACGTAGTCGGGCGCCCCGTCCTCGATGAACTTGCGGTGGGCCTTGGACAGCCGTCGCCAGGGAACGTCCATCGGGATGCCGGCCCTGCGGCACGCCCGGGCGAGGTCCTTCTGGCTTTCGCCGTAGACAGTCCCCTGGAACGGAGCCACCGCGCCCTCGGCGAGCGACAGTTCCGGGTCCGGGACGATCTTGCCCCAGTCCAGTCCGATGACCCGTCCGAATCCTCGGCAGGACGGACAGGCGCCGACCGGAGAGTTGAAGGAGAAGAGCGCCGGGGTGGCCGGCCTGAAGCGGCGTCCGTCGACGGGCGACTCGAGCGTCTCGCTGTAGCGGGCGAGCTCCGCGCCCTCGTCGTCGAGCAGCCGCATGCGTCCGCCGCCGAGGCGGAAGGCCGCGAGCGCCGCCTCATGGAAGCGGGCGGAGGCCTCCTCGGCCACCTCCATCCGGTCCTGAGCCACCACCAGTTCTTCGCCTTCGGGCGCGTCCTCGCCCAGGCGCAGCCGCCGGCCGGCGCAGTAGGCGCGGAAAAATCCCGCCTTCACGAATTCGGTCGTCACCGCGTCCCAGCCCATGCCTTCCGGTCGCGTCACCGCGAAGCCGAGCGTCACGGCCCGGCCCGGGAAGCGGCCCCGCGCGTCCTTCCACGCCACGTCCGGACCCTGGGGACTGACCGTCAGGCCTGAAGCCGGATCGATCAGTTCCGCACGGTGGGCGAACCACACCTTGAACCAGTCGCAGAGCTCCGTCATCGTGCCGACCGTCGAGCGCGACGTGCGGACCGAGTTGCCCTGACGGATGGCCACTGACGGACGCACGTTCTCCGCCGAGTCCAGGTCGGGCGCCGGCAGCAGCTCGAGGAACTGTCGCACGTAGGGACTGAACGTCTCCACGTAGCGCCGCTGCCCTTCGGCGTGCAGCGTGTCGAACACCAGCGACGACTTACCCGCGCCGCTCAGCCCCGTGACCACCGTCAGCCGCCCCACTGGGATGTCGATGTCGAAGCCCTTCAGGTTGTTCTGCCTGACTCCGCGGAGTCGGATGACCTCTGGACGTTCGGCTGGCATCGGACCCTCCAACGGACTCGCTTCCGCCCGCTTGGCAAACCCGTTCAGCGCAGCCTGCAACGCAGGACCTCCTGGGGCGTCACCACCGCCCGCACCCGGACGTCATGCCCCTCGACCGGCACCATCCCCGTGATTTGGAAAGCGTGGGCGTGGCCGAGCAGGAACGTGCGCCGGGTCAGGCCATGGAGCAGCCGGTCATAGAATCCGGCTCCACGGCCGAGCCTCCTTCCCCGGCGGTCGAAGGCCAGCCCCGGCACCAGGATCAGGTCCGCGTCCTTGGCCGACCCCTCCGGCGCTCCTTCGGCCGGCTCGCGGATGCCGAGCCGCGAGACCGTGAGCTCCTCCAGTGCGTTCACTTTGCGGACCGTGACCGAACGGTCCGCGGCCATGCGGGGCAGCAGCAGCGTGCGGCCTTGGCTGAGCGCGAGCCGTAGCAGCACGTCGGTGGCCGGTTCGGATCCGAACGAGGCGTAGAGGCAGACCGTGCGCGCCTGCTTCCATTCGGGCAGCGAGGCGACGAGGGCGGCGGCCGCCTCGCCGGCTGTCTCCAGCTCCCGGTGCGTGAGCGCGGCCGCGCGGCCCGACATCTCGGTGCGCATCCGTTCCTTTTCCTGCCGCGGTTCCATGGCCTGAATTCAGAACAGCCGGCAGAGCGTCAGCGTGAGCAGCACCGTCGGCAGGTAGAGGATGGAGGCGATGAAGTAGGGCTTCGCCGCCGCCTCGCGCCGGTCCGGACGGAGGAAGTCCGACGTCAGCTTAAGGAACCACAGCCCCGCGGCCGTCGAGACCCACCAGTAGGGCGAGGACCAGACCGGGGAGAACGTCGTGCTGATCAGGCCGGCCGTGGCGACCATCGGCACCGTGAAGACCGCGGCCCAGCGGGCGGCGGAGCCGCCGGCGGGGTCCTCGACCGTCGCCATCCTGAATCCGCCGCGGGCGTAGTCCTCGCGCCACAGCATCGCCAGGGCCATGAAGTGCGGCACCTGCCAAAAGAAGAGCAGGGCGAAGAGCATCCAGCCCATTTCGTCGATCCGGCCGCCGAGTTTGGCGGCCGTGCCGATGAGCGGAGGCAGCGCGCCCGGCAGCGAGCCCACCAGCGTGCACCAGGACGTGCGCGACTTCAGCGGCGTGTAGAGGAGGAGGTACGAGGCGGCCGTGCCCGCGGTCAGCGCGCCGGCGAGCGGATCGGCGCCGAACCAGACCAGCCCCACTCCGGCGGCCAGGAGCGTGAGTCCGAAGGCCAGCGCCGCCCCGGGCGTGACCGTGCCCGCGGGGATCGGCCGACCGCGCGTGCGCTCCATCCGCGCGTCGGCCTCGCGGTCCCACCACATGTTGAGCGCGCCGCAGGCGCCCGCGGCGAGCGCCGTGCCGAGCGCGAGCGAGACGAGCGTGCGCGCGTCGGCGGCCCCGTCCGGGTCGCTGCAGAAGTAGCCGGCCAGCGCCGTGAGCGACGAAAGCGCGGAGAGCCTGGGCTTGGTCAGCTCCCAGCAGGCGGCGGGCACGGATCCGGCGCGTTCGCTCATCCTTCCTGTGGTGGAGTCTTTGGCACCGCTGTCCAAGGCAAAACGCCTCAGGCGTCGCGCAGCGCCCCTTCGCGTCGATGGGCGAGCAGCGCGGCCGCGGCGAGCGTGGAGAGTAGCGCGGCGGCGGTGACCACGTGGACCGTGCGCACGTGCGGGTTGAGCGGGAGCTTCAGCCCCAGGACGCCGAGCGCTGTCTGGAGCGTCAGCAGGGCCGAGACCGCAAGGGCCAGCCCCCGGCGTCCTTCGCGCGCCAGTCCGTAGGCGAAGCGCAGTACGAGCAGTCCGGCCAGGATCGCGCCCGAGCGGTGGAGCAGGTTGAACCACCAGGCCGTCCCTTCGCCCGCCGAAGGGATGAAGAGTCCGGTGACCGTAGGTTCCACCACCCACATGGTGCTGCGGCTCTGGCGCATGAGCGCTCCGGCGACGATGACCGCGAACGTCGCGAGGAGCGCGGCGCGGGCCGTGGAACGCAGCCGATCCGAGCCTCCGGCGGCCTCGCGCCAGGTTCCGAGGTGCGAGGTCGCGAGCGCGGCGAGCAGCGCGATGGTCAGCTGCGCGTTGACGCCGTGCGTGACGGCGAAGGCCAGCGCCTTGAAGTTGCCCTCTCCGCCCACGTTGAGCCGGTCGAGCAGCACGCGGAGCCCGCCGAGCAGGCCCTGCGCGACCACCAGGCCCAGCACCGCGTAGGCCGCGAGTCGCGGGATGCGCCGCGGTTCGCGCGCCGCGTGGGCCCAGGCGATGGCCAGGCAGAGCAGCCCGAGTACGGCGGCGGCCAGCCGGTGGGAATGTTCGGCGAACTTGTCGATCTCCGTCAGCCAGCCGGGCGGATTGACCGAGCCGTTGGAGAGCGGCCAGTCCAGGAAGGCCATGCCGGCGTGGATGCTCGTGGTGAAGCCGCCCGCCTGCAGCACCAGCGCGGCCCAGCCCAGCGCGCCGAAGCAGAGCCAGCGCAGCGCAGCGTCGCCTTTCGTCGCCGTCGTCATGACCGGGCCGCCTCCGCGGCGCGCCCGAAGGCGCGGATCCTTCCGACCAGGTTGGAGAGTCCGTTGCGCCGGTTGGGGGACAGATGCTGCGTGATGCCGGCCTTGGAGAGGAAGTCGGCGTCCGTGGAGGCGACTTCCGCTGGCGAGGCCCCGTCGTAGATTTCACACACCAGGGAGGCGACCCCCTTGGTGATGAGCGAGTCGGCGTCGCAGCGGAAGCGGCAGACTCCGTCCTCCAGCGAGGGCACCAGCCACAGGTTGGACGTGCAGCCCTCGATGAGGAACTGGTCGAGCCGGAGTTCGGCGGGGAGTCCGGGCGCGTCCTTGGCCCGGTCGATCACGTACTGGAACCGCTCATGATGGTCGGCGAACGGCTCTAGTTCGGCGAGCAGCGCGGCGCGGCGCGAGGCGAGGTCCATGGCTCAGCGTCCGGCGAGCGCTTCTTGGTCCAGGTTGGGTCGGGTCAGGCTGGAGACCTCGCTTTCCAGCCTGCGCCTCCGGTCGTCGGGCAGCTTCGCCTCGGACCGGAGCCAGCCCAGCACCTCCTGCCAGACGATGGGCGAGGGCCTCCGGGACCGGAGCAGCTCCTCCACGTCGTCGGCGAGGGGCTTGCGGTCGCCGTAGCCTTCCGTGAGCCCTGCGATGATGCGGGCGCCGATCAGGTCGGCCCGCAGCTGCGAATAGCGCGGATGGGCGCGGACGCCGGCCTCGAGCACGCGTACGGCCGCCTCCGAGGCGCGGACCGTGCGCAGGTGTCGTCCGACCGAGCGGTAGGCTTCCGGGCCGAGGTTGGGAGCCTTGAGGAATTCCTGCAGGTAACGGTCCCCGATGTCGCGGTCCCGTCTGGAGCTGAGCTCGTCCTTCTTGGGACGCCCGTGATGCGCGATGCCGAGCAGCGCCTGCACCAGGGGCTCGTTGGTCTTGAAGAAGGCCCGGTCCGCGGCCGTCACCTGGCGGTGCTGGGCGATCACCTCGTCGTAGCCTTTCGCGTTGAGGAGCGCCTCGAGGTGGAGGGCGGCGTAGGTGGCCTTCTCGAAGCCCCGTGCGGCCGACTGGTTGGCCACCGCGAGCGTGAGCCCGTCGTAGCCCTTCTCCGCGGCGAAGTTGGCGAGCGCGATCATGGCGGGCGCGCTGTCGGCGAACTTCTCCATGACCGTGCGCAGCTCCTTCTCATATTCCTCGCGGAGCCCGAGCCGGTCCAGCAGGTGCAGCCGTTGCATCCGGGGGAAGGGCGCCTTGGACTCCGCGGCGATGCGCTCATCCGCGATCGTGAGCGCCACCTTCGGCTGGCCGAGCAGCAGGTGGAAACGTCCGAGCTGGGAGAGCACGGCGTCCTTGGCGGCACCGCTGAAGTTGCTCGTGCGTCCTTCCAGCAGCGAGACCGCCTCCCGGGTCCGGCCGCCGTCGAAGAGGCACCTTGCCTTGAGCAGCAGCCCGTTGACCTGCCGGTCCAGAGACGCACCGTCGACGGTCGCCACGGCTTCCGGGTATTTGCCGCTCCAGTAGAGAGAAGTTGCCACCCCCAAGGCGGCCGCTTCGCGCAGGGGGGGTGGCAGGACTTTGCCGGACTGGAGGAGTTTCAGGCCCTGGGACACCACTTCTCCATCTCGCTCCTTGAGCTGAAGGAATTGGAAATAACGTTCAATGTAGTCCTTGGCCAGGGGGTCGTCGACGGCCAGGTAATCGAGTCCGTGCTGAAGCGTCTGGATGGCGTCGTCAGTACGCCCTAAATTAGAGTGTAAGATGTTGGAATAGAATAATTTAGCCTTAGCATTGGAGGGTTGGCAGCGCACGGCTATCTGGGCCAGATTGAGCACATCCGCCAGGCCCAGGTTGCGAGCCTGGCCCTCCATGGCCTGCTTGAGGAAGTGATGGGAGACGAGGCCGAGGTGCTCCGCCTTGATTTCTTCGGAGTTTTTGGGATTTTCTTCGATTTTCGTGAGGGCCATGCGGGTCATCTGTTGCAGGCCTGGATCGAGAATCAAATCCGTGAACAGGTAAGCACGGCGGGCATAGCTCGCTATTTCAGCCGCTGATTTCCCGGTCGGGAGGCCAGCCAGCAGGATGATTTCGGCGTCAGAATCTTCAGCCCGGGCTGCATTTTCCGCCTTGGATGGGGTTTTGGGGGCTGCGGGGGAAGGACCTGTGGCCTGAGCAGGCGCGGATGCAGGCCCGAACGCCCAGATTAGGGTCAGGATGGCGCCTGTGTAGGACCCTTTGAACATGGGTGGTCAATCTTGCGGGGGCCTTGGAGCTTGTCCCGCCCAAAATGCCTGCTGCGGAAGGCGTCGGCACTCCGAGTAAAGAAACCTTAAAAAGCCCAAGATTCCTCTTGCGTGAGGGGCTCCCGTTTGTATGCCCAAACGCTCTTTTCCCTATTTAACCGAGGCCCATGCCCACCATCAACCAGCTCGTGCGCAATCCGCGCACCAAGCCGAAGACCAAGTCGAAGTCTCCGGCGCTCAACAATTCTCCGTTCCGTCGGGGCGTCTGCGTGCAGGTGATGATCCGCACCCCCAAGAAGCCGAATTCCGCCCAGCGCAAGGTCGCCAAGGTGCGTCTCACCAACGGCCAGGAGGTCATCTCCTACATCCCCGATGAAGGCCACAAGCTCCAGGAGCACTCGGTGGTGCTCGTCCGTGGCGGCCGCGTGAAGGACCTTCCCGGCGTCCGTTACCACATCGTCCGTGGCCCCCTGGACTGCTCCGGCGTCGAGAAGCGCCGCCGCTCCCGCTCCAAGTACGGCGTGAAGCGTCCCAAGGAAAAGAAGGCCTGAACCCCGTCCCCCTCAATCTGATCCGCCATGTCCCGTCGTCGCAAAGCAGCCAAGCGCGTCCATCTCCCTGACGCCCGTTACGGCAGCGCCCTCGTCAGCCAGCTCATCAACATCGTGATGAAGTCCGGCAAGAAGTCCGTCGCCCAGGCCATCGTCTACGGCGCGATCGAGAAGGTCAGCGAGAAGCTAATGAAAGGCAACCCCGTGGAGCTTCTCCTCGGCGCCCTGGAGAACTGCCGCCCCAAGCTCGAGGTGAAGAGCCGCCGCGTCGGCGGAGCCACCTATCAGGTGCCCGTCGAGGTCAGCCACGAGCGTCAGAACAGCATCGCCCTCCGCTGGGTCGTGGCCGCCGCCACCGCCCGCAAGGGATCCCCGATGTCCGAGGCCCTCGCCGCCGAGGTCGTCGACGCCTACAACAACACCGGCAACGTGGTGAAGAAGCGCGAGGAGACCCACAAGATGGCGCAGGCCAACCGCGCCTTCGCCCACCTCCGCTGGTAATCTCCGTCCGTCCGCAACGTCCGTCCCGAGGCTCCGTCCATGTCTGCCCCCCTTTCCAAGCTCAATTCGCCGAACCGCAAGTTCCCCCTGGAGCACACGCGCAACATCGGCATCGCCGCGCACATCGACGCGGGCAAGACCACCACCACCGAGCGCATCCTCTTCTACACCGGCGTGGTGCACAAGATGGGCGAAGTGCATGACGGCACCGCCACCACCGACTGGATGGAGCAGGAGCGCGAGCGCGGCATCACCATCACCGCGGCGGCGATCTCCGCCGGTTGGAAGACCAAGGAAGGCCATTTCGCGGGCATCGACCACCGCATCAACATCATCGACACCCCCGGTCACGTGGACTTCACGGCCGAGGTGGAGCGTTCGCTCCGCGTCCTTGACGGCGCCGTCGCCGTCTTCTGCGCCGTCGCCGGCGTGCAGCCCCAGTCCGAGACGGTCTGGCGCCAGATGAACAAGTACAGCGTGCCCCGCGTCGCGTTCGTCAACAAGATGGACCGCACCGGCGCCGACTTCTTCGGAGCCGTCGACGACATCCGCCAGAAGCTCAAGGGCAACGCCCACCCCCTCTACATTCCGATCGGCCAAGGCGAGGCCTTCAAGGGACTCGTCGACCTCGTCAAGAACGTCGCCTACCTCTACGACGAGTCCGACCCGAAGGGCATGAAGTTCAACCAGGTCGACATCCCCGCCGACCTGAAGGACGAGGCCAAGAAGTGGCGCGACGGCCTGATCGAGGCCCTCGCCGACTTCGACGACGCCCTCGCCGCCAAGTACCTCGACGGCCAGGAGGTCAGCGTCGACGAGATCCGCACCGGCGTCCGCAAGGCCACCCTGTCGATGAACTTCATCGGCGTGATCCCCGGCTCGGCCTTCAAGAACAAGGGCGTCCAGATGCTCCTCGACTGCGTGGTGGACTACCTGCCCTCGCCGGTCGACGAGACCTCCTCCATCCGCGCCTTCACGGACGACGGAGCCACCGAGATCAAGATTGCCGCGGACGACTCCGCCAAGGTCACCGGTCTCTGCTTCAAGCTCTGGTCCGACCCCTTCGTCGGACAGCTCGTGTTCTTCCGCGTCTACCGCGGACTGCTCAAGAAGGGCGACTCCCTGTACAACCCCCGCACCCGCCGCAACGAGCGCATCTCGCGACTCCTGCTGCTCCGCGCCATGGACCGCGAGGAGATCGACATCGCCTACTCCGGTGACATCTGCGCCGTCGTCGGACCCAAGGACGTCGTCACCGGCGACACCCTCACCCTGGAGGACGACCTCGTCCTCGAGCCCCCGACCTTCGCCGATCCGGTGATCTCGATGTCCATCGAGCCCAATTCGAAGGCCGACCAGGAACGCCTGGGCATCGGTCTCCAGCGCCTCGCGCAGGAGGACCCGACCTTCCGCCTCTCCACCAACCCCGAGACCGGACAGACCATCATCTCCGGCATGGGCGAGCTGCACCTCGAGATCATCGTCGACCGCCTCAAGCGCGAGTTCAAGGTCGAGGCCAAGTCCGGCAAGCCCCAGATCTCCTACCGCGAGACCATCACCATGGCCTCCGAGGGCGTGGGCAAGTTCATCCGCCAGTCCGGCGGCCGCGGCCAGTACGGCCACGCCGAGATCAAGCTCGAGCCCAACACGGGCAAAGGCCAGGAGGTCGTCAACGAAATCGTCGGCGGCGTCATCCCCAAGGAGTACATCAAGCCCACCACCGAAGGCATCCTCGAGGCGGCCAACAACGGCGTCGTCGCCGGCTACCCGGTGATCGACTTCACCGCCCGCATCGTCTTCGGCTCCTTCCACGAGGTCGACTCGAACGAAATGGCCTTCAAGATGGCCGGCATCTTCGCCTTCAAGGAGGCGATGAAGGACGCCAAGCCCATCCTGCTCGAGCCCATCATGAAGGTCGAGGTCGTGACCCCCGAGGAGTACCAGGGTGACATCATGGGCGACCTCAACCGCCGCCGCGGACAGATCCAGGGCATGGAGACCAAGAACGGCGCCTGCAACATCAACGCCCTCGTCCCTCTCGCCGAGATGTTCGGCTACGCCACCGACGTGCGCTCCCTCTCGAAGGGCCGCGCCTCCTACACCATGGAGCCCAGCAACTTCGCCCAGGTGCCGGCCAGCATCCTCAAGCAGGTGGTCGAGACCTCCTCCCGCGCCCCCGCCCGCACCTGAACCCGAGACCCTTCCCGATGGCCCGCATCCCCAAAATCCGCATCAAGCTCAAGGGCTTCGACTATCGCATGATCGATCAGTCGGCCAATGAGATCGTCGACACCGCCAAGCGCACCGGCGCGCAGGTCTCCGGACCCGTGCCGCTGCCGGTCGTGATCCAGCGCCTGACCGTCAACCGCTCGCCCCACGTCGACAAGAAGTCGATGGACCAGTTCGAGATCCGCACCCACAAGCGGCTGATCGAGATCCGGGAGCCGAACTCCCAGACCGTCGACGAGCTGAAGAAGCTGAACATGCCTTCCGGCGTTGACATCAGCATCACCGTCTAACCTCAACCCTCCGACCAACCTCCAACCCAACGCAGGCCTCGCGCCCCGCATCAGGAAGAAGTCTCCGCAAGGACACCCAAGCCTAACGCAGGTCAGCGATGACCAAACGGCCCTCACCGGCCACCTGCCTCTTAGAAAATGAAGCACCAGCTACTCGGTAAGAAAATCGGCATGACCCAGGTCTACGACGGGGACAACGTCCTCGTGCCCGTGACCGTCATCCAGGCGGGCCCCTGCCCCGTGACCCAGGTCAAGACGCAGGAGAAAGACGGCTACCATGCCCTCCAGATCGCCTTCGGCCCCCAGAAGGAGAGCCGCGTCTCCGACGGCGAGATGGGACACCTCCGCAAGGCTGGCGTCGCCGCCCACAGCCATCTCCACGAGATCCGCCAGAACGGCGCCGTCGAGGCCAAGGTGGGAGACGTCATCACCGTCGAGAAGTTCGCCCCCGGTCAGCTCGTCGACGTCATCGGCACCGTCAAGGGCCGCGGCTTCCAGGGCGTCATGAAGCGCCACAACATGTCCGGCCAGCCCGACTCCCACGGTCACATGATGCACCGCCGCTCGGGCTCGATCGGCATGCGTCAGACTCCCGGTCACGTCTTCAAGGGCAAGCGCATGCCCGGTCACATGGGCGACGTGCGCCGCACCGCCCAGAACCTCCGCGTCGTGCAGGTGCTCGCCGAGAAGAACCTCCTCCTCGTCAAGGGCAGCTTCCCCGGCGCTAACGGCGAGGTCGTCGTCGTGCGCCCGGCCAAGAAGGCCGTCGCCAAGTGAACCGCCCTGCCATCTGAAGCAAAATGAAGCTCAAAGTCTACAAGCCCGACGGCTCCGCCTTCACCGAGAAGGAGTTCGACATCCCCTCCTTTGAAGGAAGCAAGGGCGTCGCCCTGCTCAAGCAGGTCGTCGTCTCCTACCAGGCCAACAAGCGCCAGGGCACTTCCAAGACCAAGGACTACGGCGAGGTCGCCGGTTCCGGTAAGAAGATTCTGCCGCAGAAGGGCTCCGGCGGCTCCCGCCACGGTGACAAGCGCGCGCCCCAGCTGTACAAGGGCGGCGTCGTCTTCGGCCCCCGCCCCCGCGACTGGTCCAAGACCGTCACCGCCAAGGCCCGCCGCATCGCGCTGGCCCGTGCCCTCTTCGAACTCGCCAAGGACGGCGGTCTCTCAGTCATCGAGAAGTTCGAGGTCGCCCAGCCCAAGACCCGCCTGTTCGCCAAGGTCCTGAGCAACGTGAGCCCCGAAGGCCGCCGCCTGCTCGTCGTCGACAGCGCCTGGTCCGAGCCCGTGCTCCGCGCCAGCCGCAACGTCGGCCGCGCCGTCTTCTCCAACTCCTCCAACCTCAACGCCCTCGACCTCGTCCGCACGCCCCGCGTGCTGATCTCCGAGTCCGGACTCCAGAAGGTCCTCGAGCGTGCCAAGAACTGAGACGCACCGTCATGAAGCCCGCTTCCGAAATCATCCGCCGCCCGGTCCTCACCGAGAAGGCCTCCGGCCTCGCCGAGGCCAACAAGTACGTCTTCGAGGTGCTCCCGGGCGCCGACCGCCGCCAGATCAAGGCCGCCGTCGAGGCCGCCTTCAAGGTCACCGTCGAGAAGGTCAACGTCCTCGTCCGCAAGGGCAAGGTGCGCCGCAGCCGCCTCGGCGGAGGCGCCATCTACACCGAGACGCCCTCCCGCCGCGCCGTCGTCACCCTCAAGAAGGGCGACGTCATCTCCCTCGCCTGATCCCGCCGGACCTCACTCCCATGCCTCTCATCACCCATCGTCCGGTCACCCCCGGCCAGCGTTTCCTGGTCCGCGTCAAGACCGAGGGCCTCCACGAGGGCCGCCCTGAGCGCTCCCTCACGGAGAGCAACCATCGCTCCCGCGGCCGCAACTGCTACGGACGCATCACCTCGCGTCGCCGCGGCGGAGGCCACAAGAAGCTCTACCGACGCGTCGACTTCCGCCGCGACCGCATCGACGAGGTCGCCACCGTGACCCGCCTCGAGTACGACCCGAACCGCACCGCGCACCTCGCCCTGCTCGAGTACGCCGACAAGTCCATCGCCTACATCCTGGCGCCCGACGGCCTCAAGGTCGGCGACAAGGTCGTCAGCACCAACACCGCCCAGGAGCAGCTCACGCCCGGACTCTCCCTGCCGCTGCGCCTGATCCCGCCTGCCACCTTCATCCACTGCATCGAGATGGAGCCCGGCAAGGGCGGCCAGCTCGCCCGCAGCGCCGGCGGCTTCGCCCAGCTCCTCGGCATCGAGGCCGAGCGCGCCATCCTGCGCATGCCTTCCGGAGAGCAGCGCTACCTCAACGCCGACTGCCGCGCCACCGTCGGCGTCGTCGGCAACGTCGACCATCACAACGCCAGCCTGGGTAAGGCCGGCCGCAACCGCTGGAAGGGACTCCGTCCCCGCCAGCGCGGCATGACCATGAACCCCGTCGACCACCCCAACGGCGGCGGCGGCGGCAAGAAGAAGGGCGGCGGCGGACGCCAGCAGCTCAAGTCCCCGTGGGGCCAGCTCGCGAAGGGCTTCCCGACGCGCATCAAGGCCAAGCCCTCCAACAACCAGATCATCGTCCGCCGCAACGGCCGGAAGGTGAAGCAGGTCTAACCTCTCCAGCCACCACGCAACATGGCACGCTCCCGCAAGAAAGGATTCTTCGTCGACGCCCACCTGCTCGACAAGGTCCAGGCCGCCCAGAAGGCGAACAGCCGCAAGCCCATCAAGACCTGGTCCCGTCGCTCGACCGTCACCCCCGACTTCATCGGCGTGAACCTCGAGGTGCACAACGGCAAGGCCTTCGTCTCGGTGTACGTCACCGAGAACATGGTCGGGCACAAGCTGGGCGAGTTCTCGCCCACCCGCACCTTCCGCCAGCACACCCAGCCCTCCCGCAAGGAGGCCCAGTGATCCCCGTGCGCTCCGTCCTCGCCACCGCCTGCCTCCTCGCCGCCGCCTCCGCGCCGGGAGCGGAGACGCGCGCCCTGGCGCCGGCGGAGTCCGACGGCCGCGCCCTCGTGGCCTCCGTCGTCGCCGGTTCCTCCGCCGACCTCCTGGTCCTGGACGGAGGCTACGCCCGCGGCCTTCGCCCCGGCGCCGTCTGCACCCTCTCCCGTGCGGGCGCCCCGCTCGGGTCCGTCATCGTCGCCGAATCGGCCCGCGCCCGCTCGGTCGCCCTCGTCCTCGAGCTCGCCCCCGGCGTCTCCGTCTCCGCCGGGGACCTTGTCTCCGTACGCGCCAACCCCCGCCTCTGATTCCCGAACCTTTCACACCAGTCATGTCCGCCCAAGTCCACGCCACCACCCGTTTCGCCCGCATGTCGCCCCAGAAGGTGCGCGAAGTCGCGCGCCAGATCCAAGGCCTGCCCGCCGAGGAGGCCGAGCAGCTCCTGCGCTTCATCCCTCGCAAGTCCGCCCGCATCCTGGGCAAGACCCTCGCGAGCGCCATCGCCAACGCCGAGAACAACCACAACCTCTCGCGCAGCGAGCTCATCGTCGTCTCCGCCACCGTCAACCAGGGTCCCGTCATCAAGCGTTCGATGCCGGCCGCCCGCGGCTCGGCGCACCCCATCCACAAGTCCCTGAGCCACGTGCGCGTGGCGCTCGGATCCGCCACCAAGTGATTTCCTAACACCTTTCCCCATGGGCCAGAAAGTAAATCCGACCGGCTTCCGACTCGCCGTCCGCCGCAACTGGGAGTCCCGCTGGTTCGCCACCAAGCGCGACTTCCCCGCCAACATCCTGGAGGACTACCGCATCCGCGAGTTCCTCAAGGAGAAGCTCCGCCAGGCGGCGGTGCCCCGCATCTTCATCGAGCGCGCCGGCCAGAAGGTCCGCGTCCGCATCTGGACCGCCCGCCCCGGCGTCGTCATCGGCCGCAAGGGCGATGAGCTCAAGAAGCTCCGCGAGGAGATCCAGAAGGTCGCGGGCAGGGCTCGTGTCGACGACGTCATCCTCGAGGTGAACGAAGTGAAGCGCCCCGACCTCGTGGCGCAGCTCGTGGCTGAAAACGTGGCCCTCCAGCTCGAACGCCGCATCTCCTTCCGCCGCGCCATGAAGAAGGCCGTGCAGACCACCATGACCAACGGCGCCGACGGCATCCGTCTGCGCCTCGGCGGCCGCCTCGGCGGCGCCGAGATCGCCCGCGTCGAATCCGCCCGCGTCGGCCGCGTCCCCCTCCACACCCTCCGCGAGAACATCGACTACGGTTTCGCCGAGGCCCGCACCGTCTACGGCAAGCTGGGCATCAAGTGCTGGATCTGCACCAAGGACTCCGAGTTCTGATCCCTTCCGAACGCCAACCCTGACCCGAGACCCGCAACATGGCCAACCTTCAGCCCAGCCGCACCAAGTGGCGCAAGCACCGCAAGGGCAAGATCCGTGGCAACGCCACGGCCTGCAACACACTCGCCTTCGGCGACTTCGGAATCCAGTCCCTGGACCGCGCCCGCATCCCCGCCAACCAGATCGAGGCCGCGCGCATCGCCATCTCCCGCTCCCTCAAGCGCAAGGGCAAGATGTGGATGCGCATCTTCCCCCACACCCCGGTGACCAAGAAGCCGGCCGAAGTCCGCATGGGCTCGGGCAAGGGAAGCGTCGAGTTCTACGTCTCCGTCATCAAGCCCGGAACCATGCTCTTCGAGGTCGCCGGCGTCCCCCTCAGCGTCGCCCGTGAGGCTATGCGCCTGGCGGACACCAAGCTGCAGGTCCGCTGCCGCTTCGTGGCCCGTGAGGAGCTCGAAAAGTATTGATGAACGACGCATCCGCCGCCCATAACTGACCCCTTTTCCCGATGCCCAACTACCGGAAAGACAAGCCCTCCGCCGCCTCGGCCCTCCGCCCCCTGGCGGCCGCCGAGCTCCAGAAGCGCGTGCGCGAGGCCCGCGAGGAGCTCCTCAGCCTCCGCCTCAAGAAGGCCACCGGCGCGGTCGAGAACCCCGCCCGTTTCCGCGCCCTCCGCCGCGAGGTCGCCCGCTGCCTGACCGTCCTCGGCCAAGCCGACAAGAAGTGACCCAGACCCTTTTCCCGATGTCCGAGACCCGCTCCAACCGCAAGACCCTCCAGGGGGTCGTCGCCTCACGTTCCGGCGACAAGACCGTCAAGGTCGCCTTCCAGTACACCGTGCCGCACCCCGTCTACGGCAAGGAGGTCAAGCGCCGCACGGTGCTGCACGCCCACGACGAGAAGAACGAGTGCAAGGCCGGAGACCGCGTCGAGATCATGGAGACGCGTCCGCTCTCCAAGCTCAAGCGCTGGCGCGTCATCCGCGTCATCCAGGCCGCCAAGATCGCCGCCCAGTCGGTCGACGAATGATCCGAGACTAGGAGACCACCGTCATGATCCAGATGCTTTCACGGCTCGAAGTGGCCGACAACACCGGGGCCCGCAAGGTGCGGATGATCCGCCGCCTCGGACAGATGACCGACACCGCCGGCATCGGCGACGTCATCATCTGCTCCGTCAAGGACTCCACCCCCGACGCCCAGGTCAAGAAGGGCTCCGTGTGCCGCGCCGTCATCGTGCGCACCGTCGCCCCCATCCGTCGCAACGACGGCAGCTACCTCCGCTTCGACACCAACGCCGTCGTCATCCTCGACGACAACGGCAACCCGAAGGGCACCCGCATCTTCGGGCCCGTCGCCCGCGAGCTCCGCGGCAAGAACTTCATGAAGATCATCTCCCTCGCCCCCGAGGTCCTCTGAACATGGCCAAGACCGACATCAAGAAGGGCGACGAAGTCGTCGTCATCGCCGGCGCCTCCAAGGGACGCCGCGGCAAAGTCACCGGCTACGACCGCGCCGACGAGCGCGTCGTGGTCGAGGGGCTCAACCTCGTTAAGCGCCACCTCAAGCGCACCCAGGACGGGCAGGGCGGCATCACCGAGCGCGAGGCCCCCATCCATCGTTCCAACGTCATGCTTGCGTCCCTCTACGACGCCCGCCTCGCCAAGAGGCCGGCGCGCAAGTGATGCCGACGAAACCACCCGAGAGAACTTCCCAGATGTCCCAGAACGTCCCCTACCTAAAGAAGCACTACCTCGAGAAGGTCGTCCCCGAGCTCCGCAAGAGCCGCGGCTACAAGAACGTGCACGAAGTGCCCGGCCTCAAGAAGATCGTCCTCAACTCCGCCTTCAAGGCCGAGGCTGACAAGGGCCACATCGCCGAGGTCGTCAAGGAGCTCACCAAGCTTTCCGGCCAGAAGCCCGTCATCACCAAGGCGGCCAAGTCCGTCGCCAACTTCAAGGTGCGCCAGGGCATGCCCCTCGGCTGCATGGTGACCCTCCGCGGCGCCCGCATGTGGGAGTTCCTCCTGCGCCTCACCGCGGTGGCCCTGCCGATGATCCGCGACTTCCGCGGCACCTCCAACCGCCTCGACGGCCGCGGCAACTACTCGCTCGGCATCGCCGACCACACCATCTTCCCGGAGACCCAGGCCGACGGGTCCCAGCGTTCCAACATCGGCCTGGACGTCGTCATCGTCACCTCCGCCCACAGCGACGAGGAAGGACGCGAGCTGCTCCGCCTACTCGGCATGCCCTTCCGCCGTGCCACCGCCGCAGCCGCCACTGCCGAGGCCGCCGCCAAGGCCTGAGCCCCCGACCCTTCATACCAGCATGGCCAAGAAGTCCGTCATCCAGCGCGCCCTCAAGCGTGACCGTCTCGTCAAGAAGCACGCCGCCAAGCGCGCCGAACTGAAGAAGATCCTCTCCGACCCCAACGTGTCGGAGGAGGCCTTCTACGACGCCCAGCGTCGCCTCGCCAAGCTCCCGCGCAACTCCTCGCGCGTGCGCCACAAGAACCGCTGTTCCATTTCTGGCCGTCCCCGCGCGTTCATCCGCAAGTTCGGCCTGTCCCGCATCACCTTCCGCGAGCTCGCGCTCGGCGGCCAGATCCCCGGAGTCACCAAGGCCTCCTGGTAACCCCTCAGACCCAGCAAGACATGTCCGCCTCCACCGACACCATCGGGGATTTCCTGACCTCCCTCCGCAACGCCTCCCAGGCGTCCAAGGCGACCGTGACCGTCCAGTGGTCCCGTCTCCGCGAAGGCGTGGCCGGCATCCTCAAGCAGTCCGGCTTCATCACCGACTTCCGCAAGGCCGAGCGCGACGGGCTTCCCGTCCTCGAGCTCACCCTCAAGTACGTTGCCGGCGTCCCCGCCATCACCAGCATCGAGCGCGTCTCGAAGCCCGGTCGCCGCGTCTACGCCGGCTACACCGCCGTGCCCAAGGTCATCGGCGGCATGGGCGTCTCCATCCTCACCACCTCCCGCGGCGTCATGACCGACGCCGAGGCCCGCCAGAAGAAGGTGGGCGGCGAGCTCCTCGCCAAGGTCTGGTAACCCAAACGCGCACCGCACCCATGAGCCGCATCGGCAAGCAGCCCGTCAACATCCTCCCCGGCGTCAAGGTCTCCGTGGCCGGCAACGTCGTCAACGTCGAGGGACCCAAGGGCAAGCTGAGCAAGCCCTTCCCGTCCGAGATCGGCGTCGTCGTCAACGGCGCCGTCGTCAACGTCTCCGACCTCACCCCGGACAAGTCCGCCAGCGCCCTCCACGGCACCGTCCGCGCCATCGTCCGCAACATGGTCGAGGGCGTCGTCACCGGCTACTCCAAGACCCTCCTCATCGAGGGCGTCGGCTTCAAGGCCGCGCTCAAGGGCAAGGTCCTGGACCTCGCGCTGGGCTACTCCCATCCGATCCAGTACACCATCCCCGAGGGCGTGAAGGTCGAGGTCACCGACGGCACCAAGCTCGTCATCTCCGGCGCCGACCGCCACATGGTCGGCCAGGTGGCCTCCTCGATTAAGCTCTACAAGCCCGTCGAGCCCTACAAGGGCAAGGGCGTCCGGGTCGAGGGCGAGTACGTCCGCCGCAAGGAGGGCAAGAAGACGGCCTGAGCGCCGCCTGACATTCACGATGAAACTGCAGAAGAAGAATCTCCTGGCCCAGAAGCGCCGCTGGCGCATCCGCAAGTCCGTCCGTGGCACCGCCGAGCGTCCCCGCCTGGCCCTGAAGCTGACGCACCTGCACCTCTACGCCCAGGCCATCGACGACGACCGCGGCGTGACCGTGGCCGCCCTCTCCACCACCTCCAAGGACCTCCGCGCCAAGAAGCTCCGCCCCAACGTGGCCGGAGCCGCCGCCTTCGGCGAGGCGTTCGGATCCAAGGCCAAGGCCGCCGGCATCACCGCCGTCGTCTTCGACCGGGCCGGCCGTCGCTACCACGGCGCGGTCAAGTCCTTCGCCGACGCGGCACGCAAGGCCGGCCTCAACTTCTGAGAACTTCATGAGCGAAGCCACCCCCAACGCCGCTCCGGCGGCTCCCGTCAACTCCGAAAGCCCCTCCGGCGACCGTCGCGGTCCCCGTCGCAGCGGCCCCGGCGGCCCTGGCGGCCCCCGCGGCCCCCGCGGACCCCGTCGCGACAACCGTGATGCGACCCCTTCCGAATACAACGACAAGGTCGTCCACATCAACCGCTGCTCCAAGGTCGTGAAGGGCGGACGCCGCTTCAACTTCGCCGCCCTCGTGGTCGCCGGTGACGGCAAGGGCCGCGTCGGCGTCGGCTACGGCAAGGCCAAGGAAGTCCCTGACGCGATCCGCAAGGGAACCGACCGCGCGCACCGTGCGTTCGTCCGCGTCAACCTCCGCGGCAACACCATTCCGCACGAAGTCGTCGGCCACGCCGACGGCGGCGTCGTCATGCTCCGCCCTGCCGCGCCCGGCACCGGTCTCATCGCCGGAGGCGGCGTCCGCGCCGTGCTCGAAGTCGCCGGCTACAAGGACGTCCTCTCGAAGTCCATGGGCTCGAACAATCCGCAGGCCGTCGTCAAGGCGACCCTCGACGGACTGTCCAGGCTCCGCACCCTCGAACAGATCAAGAACCTCCGCGCCTGAGCGGAAAACACGCCATGAAGCTCCACTCCCTGCCCGCCATCAAGGGCTCCACCCATCGCCACAAGGTGCTCGGTCGCGGCCGCGGTTCCGGACACGGCAAGACGTCCGGTCGCGGACACAAGGGCATGAAGGCCCGTTCCGGCGGCGGACACCGTCCCGGCTTCGAAGGCGGCCAGATGCCGCTTTACCGCCGCCTGCCCCACCGCGGTTTCCGCAACGTCAACCGCGTCGAGTTCACCGTGGTCAACGTCCGTGATTTCCAGGAGCTCGAGGGCAAGGCCTTCGGCCCCGCCGAGCTCGCCGCCGCCGGAGTCATCCGCGCCGACGACCGTCCTCTCAAGGTGCTCGCCGCAGGCGACCTCTCCCGCGCCGTCACCGTCTCCGCCCACGCGTTCTCGGCCTCCGCCAAGGCCAAGATTGAGGCGGCCGGCGGAAAGGCCGTGCTCCTCGCCGCCCAGGCCGAGGCCAAGTGACCTGACGGAGCCCCGATGCTCTCGGCCTTCGCCAACTGCTGGAGGATTCCCGAGCTCCGGGCCCGCCTGATCGCGACCGTGGCCCTGGTGTTCGTCGCCCGCATCGGCGCGAACATCCCCCTTCCGGGCATCGACCCGAAGGACATCCTCGACTACTACGCCTCCATGGCCGACAAGGCCACCGGCGGCGTGGTGGCGATGTACAACATGTTCACCGGCGGGGCGCTGCTCAAGGGCGCGATCTTCTCGCTCGGCATCATGCCTTACATCAGCGCCTCGATCATCATGCAGCTGATGTCGGCGGTCGTGCCGTCCATCGCCCGCCTCCAGCAGGAGGGCGAGGTCGGCCGCCAGAAGGTGGCCCAGTACTCCCGCTACCTCACCATCCTCATCGCGGTCATCCAGTCCGCGCTCCTGCTCGGCGCCTTCTGCAATCCGCAGCAGGTGGGCCAGGCCCTCGGCCTGGGCGACTTCCGCGGAACCATCGTGGTGATGGAGAGCAAGACGCTCTTCGTCTGCCTCGGCGTCTGCCTGCTCACCTCCGGCGCCATCGTCATGCTCTGGCTCGGCGAGCAGATTACCCAGCGCGGCATCGGCAACGGAACCTCGCTGCTCATCACCATCGGCATCCTGGCCGACATCCCGGGCGCCATCACCTCCTTCGCCAGCCTCGCCTTCGGCGGCAAGGTCGGCGCGGCCGCCGCCGCTTCCAACGGCTGGGAGAAGGCCGTCGGCATGCTGATCCTCTTCGTCGTGGTGACCGCCGCGATGGTCGCCATCAACCAGGCCGTCCGCAAGATTCCCATCCAGTACGCCCAGCGCATGGTCGGGCGGAAGATGTACGGCGCCCAGACCAACTACCTGCCGCTCAAGGTTAACTACGCCGGCGTGATGCCCGTGATCTTCGCCGGCGCCATCATGAGCTTCCCACCCATGCTGCTCAACCCGCTGAGCACGCTTTCGCCGACGCTGGACTTCCTGCACGGCTGGGCCGACCTGTTCAACCGCAGCAACGCCTTTTATTACACCGTCTACTCGGTGCTGATCTTCGGCTTCAGCTACTTCTGGATCTCCATTATGTTCCGCCCGGTCCAGATCGCGGACGACCTCAAGAAGAACAACGGCTACATTCTCGGCGTGCGTCCCGGCGAGCACACCGCGCAGTTCCTCGACTTCGTGATGACGCGCCTGACCCTCGCGGGCTCGCTCTTCCTCCTCGTCATCGCGCTGATGCCAGACTTCTTCATCGTCAACATGGGCTTCCCGATGCGACTCGCCACCTTCCTCGGCGGCACGGGCGGTCTCATCACGGTCGGCGTGATGCTTGACACGATGCGCCAGGTCGAGACCTACCTCCTGCAGCGCAACTACGAAGGCTTCCTCAAGAAGGGACGCATCGGCGGCGTCCCCGTCCCCGCTCCCGGCCTCCGCGCCGAGGGCGAGGCCTCCGCCCTCGGCTCGCTCGAGAAGGTCTGTCTGCTGCTGTTCATCCTCGGCGCGGTCGCCTGGGGGCTGAACCACTGGGGCCCGTTCGCCCGCTGACCTTCCCAAGGGGATGATCGACCTGAAGTCGGCGGAGGAGCTGGGTGGCATGCGCGCCGCGTGCGCCGCCGCAGCCCGCGTCCTGCGAGACCTCTCCTCGCTCGTCGTGCCCGGGGTGACCACCGCCGGCCTCGACCAGGCCGCCAAGGGCCTCATGCTCCGGCACGGCTGCGAGAGCGCCTGTTACGGCTACGTCGTCAACCGCCTGACCTATCCGGGTCACATCTGCGTGTCCGTCAATGACGAGGTCGTCCACGGAATCGGGTCCGCCTCCAGGGTGATCCGCGAAGGCGACCTGGTCTCCCTTGACGTGGTCGTGCGGCGGGAAGGCTTCATCGGCGACAACGCCCGCACCCTCCTCGTGGGCGAGGTCGCGCCAGCCGCCCGAAAACTCTGCCAGGACACCGAAAAGGCCCTTTTGGCGGGCATCGCCGCAGCCCGGGCCGGCAACAGGGTAGGGGACATTTCCGCCGCCATTCAGGCCGTGCTCACCCCGGGGGGCTACGGCATCGTCCGTGACTTCGTCGGCCACGGTGTGGGACGAAAAATGCATGAAGAGCCCCAGATTCCTAATTTTGGGAAGGCAGGTTCTGGTCCTAAGTTATTGTCTGGCATGACTTTAGCTATAGAGCCGATGGTAAATCTCGGCACCCACAAGATCGTGATGGCTTCGGACGGCTGGACCGCCCGGACCGCGGACGGCAAGCCTTCAGCCCATTTTGAGCACACTGTCCTGGTGACCGAGGAAG
This sequence comes from Verrucomicrobiota bacterium, assembly GCA_046080425.1. GTDB lineage: Bacteria > Verrucomicrobiota > Verrucomicrobiia > Opitutales > UBA953 > UBA953. The sequence goes on along the minus strand of JBJTTY010000057.1, from coordinate 39,919 downwards.
GCCCTGAGATACTAACCCTTCCTTGACCTTATTTTTTGCTTCCAAAGCGCCTGGGAACCTTCACTTTTCGACCTCTTTCCCTCCTTCCTAACTGCCCGTAGACCATGCCTCGAATCCTCGGCGTCGACATTCCCAATAACAAGAAAGTGGAGATTTCCCTCCGCTACATCTACGGCATCGGCCCCCGCCGCGCCACGGAGATCTGTGAAGCCCTGGGCTTCGATCCCTCCATGCGCGCCCAGAACCTCTCCGAGGAGCAGCTCAACAAGATCGTCGAGTACATCGTCCGCATGGGCTACATGTGCGAGGGCGACCTTCGCCGCGACATCGGCCAGAACCTCAAGCGCCTCCAAGCCATCAAGTGCTACCGAGGCCTCCGCCATTTCCGCGGCCTGCCCGTGCGCGGTCAGCGCACCCGCACCAACGCCCGCACCCGCAAGGGCAAGCGCAAGACCGTCGGCGTCGCCGCTCCGGCCGCCGCCAAGTGACACCAGCAATCTGACGAACGATGAGCGAAGAAGCCCCCAAGACCCCTAAGGCCCGCAAGCCCAAGGCCGAGGCCGCCGCCTCCGCCGCCCCGGCTCCCGCCGAGGCCGCTCCGGCCGCCGCTCCCGCCGCTGCCGCTGAAGCCGGCGCCGAGCGCAAGGAGATCACCGCCAAGGAACTCCTCGGCGAAGAGGTCGGCGAGATCAAGATCCGCCGCGCCAAGGGTTCCAAGAACATCACCACCGGCGTCTGCCACATCCTGGCCACCTTCAACAACACCAAGGTCACCATCACGGACGCCAACGGCAACGTGATCTCCTGGGGTAGCGCCGGTCGTCACCAGTTCCGCGGCTCCCGCAAGTCCACCGCCTACGCCGCCCAGGTCGTCTGCCAGGAGGCCGCCAAGCAGGCCATGGCCCACGGACTCAAGGATGTCTCCGTCCGCGTCAAGGGGCCCGGCATGGGTCGCGACAGCGCCATCCGCGCCCTTCAGGTCCTCGGCCTCAACGTCACCTCGATCGTCGACGCCACCCCCATCCCTCACAACGGTTGCCGCCCCCCCAAGCGTCGCCGCGTCTGAGGACTTACGCCTTTCCGCATCACCGTCCGGCCATGGCAAACCGGGCGGGAACTCCCAATCCGCCAAACCAAGCAACCCACTGAACACCCGCCATGTCGCGCTACACCGGACCCACCACCAAGCTCAACCGACGCTTCGGCCAGAACATCTTCACCACCTCCAAGGGCGAGGAACGCCGCCCCTATCCTCCCGGCATCCACGGGAAGACCACCCGCCGCAAGGTCTCCGAGTTCGGCGTGGGCCTCAATGAGAAGCAGAAGCTCCGCATGATGTACGGACTCACCGAGAAGCAGTTCCGCCTGTCCTTCGAGCGCGCCAAGCGCATGGGCGGCGTCGCCGGCGACAATTTCCTCCGCATCCTCGAGACCCGTCTTGACAACGTCGTCTACAAGCTCGGCTTCGCCAATTCCCGCGCCGCCGCCCGCCAGCTCGTCTCCCACGGACACATCCGCGTCGACGGCCACAAGGTGGACGTCCCCAGCTACGCCGTGCGCCCGGGCGCCAAGGTCGAGGTCCGTGACCGCACCTCCTCCAAGCAGCTCGCCACCCGCGCCGTCGAGGAGGGCCAGGGCCGCACCGCCCCGGCCTGGCTCGTCGTGCTCACCGAGCAGCTCAGCGGACAGGTCGTCCGTGAACCCGCCAAGGAGGAGCTCCCCTCCGACGTCAACGTTCAGATCATCGTCGAATTCTACAGCCGCTGATCCCGACCAACCCCTCAACAACCGGACACACGCCATGCCCAAGCGCCTCGGACAGTTCCAGAAACCCAAGTCTCTCTCCAAGGACAAGTCCTCGGAGACGCCCACCTACGCCCGTTACGTCGCCGAGCCCTTCGAGACCGGCTTCGGTCACACCATCGGCAACTCCCTCCGCCGCATCCTGCTGAGCTCCATCGAGGGCGCCGCCATCTCCTCCGTGACCATCGAGGGCGTGCAGCACGAGTTCCAGCCCATCGAGGGCGTGGTCGAGGACGTCACGGAGATCGTCCTCAACCTCAAGAAGGTGCTCATCCGCACCGAGGCCTCCAAGCGCGAGTCCTTCAAGGGCGTGATCGACGTCAACAAGAGCGGCGTCATCAAGGCCTCCGACATCAAGTTCGAGACCAAGGGGTCCTCGGTCTCCCTCGTCAACCCCGACCAGGTCATCTGCACCCTCGATAAGAAGCGCCGCTTCTTCGCCGACCTCGAGGTCACCGTCGGGCGCAGCTGGTCCTCGGCCGAGGAGAACAAGAAGGCCGAGCAGTCCATCGGCACCATCCCGGTCGACTCGCTCTTCTCCCCGGTCACCCTCGTCAAGTACTCCGTCGAGAGCAGCCGTTCCGGCGACAAGACCGACTACGACAAGCTCGTGCTCGAGGTCAGCACCGACGGTCGCATCTCTCCCGACGAGGCCCTGAAGGAAGCCTCCGCCATCATGCGTCACCACCTCGAGGTGTTCGACAAGGTCTCCTCCGAGACCGTCGAGTTCGAGAGCGGCCAGGCCGCGGTCAGCGAGGAGCAGAACCGCCTGCGCAAGCTCCTCAACATGTCGGTCAACGAGATCGAGCTCTCGGTCCGCGCCGCCAACTGCCTCAACAACGCCAACATCAACACCGTCGGCGAACTCGCCATGAAGACGGAGCAGGAGATGCTCAAGTACCGCAACTTCGGCAAGAAGTCGCTCAACGAGATCAAGCAGAAGCTCGAGCAGCTCGGCCTCTCCCTCGGTCAGAAGATCAACGAGAGCATGCTCGACAAGGGCGTGAACTCCTGAACCCGGAAACCCGCGCACCATGCGTCACCGCACCCATCGCCACGTCCTCGGCGTCAAGACCGCCCATCGTCGGTCCCTGATCGCCAGCCTCGCCTCCGCGCTGTTCATCAACGCCCGCGTCACGACCACCCTCTCCCGCGCCCGCGCCCTGCGCCCGTTCGCCGAGAAGGTCATCACGCTGGCCAAGAAGGCGGCCCAGTCCTCCGACAAGGCGGTCAAGCTGCACTACTACCGTCTCGCGCTCTCGCGCGTCCGCAACGAGGAGGCCTGCCGCCTGATCTTCAAGGACGACCGCGTCGGCCAGTTCCTCGTCCGCAACGGCGGCTACACCCGCATCTACAAGCTGGGCGCCCGCAAGGGCGACGCCGCCGAGACCGCGCTCATCGAGCTGGTCGGCAAGGATGACAAGGCCCCGGCCATGACCCCCAAGGCTAAGGCCGCCCGCAAGCCCAAGGCCGAGAAGGCCGAAGCCGCCGCAGCCCAGGCCTGACCCCGCCGCCCAGGCCGTCCTCCGAGACGCGCCCGCCGGCAGGCGGCGCGTCTTGTCTTTTCAGCGACCCCCATGCTCCAGCCCGTAGACCTCGACGCCTTCCTAGCCTTCTTGGCCGGGCTGGCGGCGCTGGTCGTGATCGGGCTTCAGCTCTGGTATGACCGCCGGGACGAGCTGATCTCCGACCACCGGCGTCTGAGCTCGGCTTTCTCATGCGCACGCTGCGGTCTCACCTACGTCCGGCCGCGTCGCCGCGAGGAGGCCGCCTGCCCTCGCTGCGGCTGGAACAATGTTCGCCTCAGGTTCTGAAACTCCCACACTTTCCGCTTCCATGGCCGCCCCCCAGTCCATCGCCATCCTCGATTTCGGCTCGCAGCTCACCAAGGTGATCGCGAGGAGGGTGCGCGAGTGCAACGTCCACTCCCGCATCTACCCTTTCTCGGTCACGCCCGGGCAGCTCCGTGCCGACGGCGTGGCCGGCATCATCCTTTCCGGCGGTCCCGACAGCGTGAAGGCCAAGGGCTCGCCCCATCCCCATCCGGGCGTCTTTGAGATGGGCCTGCCGGTGCTCGGCATCTGCTACGGCGTCCAGCTCATGGGACAGATGCTCGGCGGCAACGTCGCCAGCAGCTCGCACCGCGAGTACGGTCATGGCACGCTGTCCTTCCGCAAGGGATCGCTGCTCCTGCAGGGCCTGAAGTCGCCGCTTCGCGTGTGGAACTCCCACGGCGACAAGGTCACGCGACTGCCCCGCGGCTTCAAGGCCGTGGCCCGCACGGAGAATTCGGAGTGCGCCGTGATCGAGGACTCCCGCCGCCGCTTCTTCGGCATCCAGTTCCATCCCGAGGTCGCCCACTCCGAGCGGGGCATCGACATCCTCCGCAACTTCCTCTTCCGCATCTGCCGCTGCCGGGCCGACTGGGTCATGGAGGATTACCTCGAGACCGCCGTCCGCGAGATCCGTCAGAAGGTCGGCAAGTCGCAGGTGATCCTCGGCCTCTCCGGCGGCGTCGACTCCTCCGTCGCGGCCGCCCTCATCCAGCGTGCCATCGGCAGGCAGCTGACGTGCGTGTTCGTCGACAACGGTCTGCTCCGCCTCAATGAGCGCGCCCAGGTCGAGCGGATGTTCCGCGGCAAATTCAAGGTGGACCTGCGCGTCGTCGACGCTTCCGCGACCTTCCTCCGTCGGCTCCGCGGGGTCACCGATCCGGAACGCAAGCGCAAGATCATCGGACACGAGTTCATCAAGGTCTTTGAGCGCTCGGTGGCCGAGGTGCAGCGTCGCAAGAAGGGCAAGGTCGAGTTCCTCGCCCAGGGCACCCTCTACCCCGACGTGATCGAGTCGCTGTCGCCCCACGGCGGCCCCGCCGTGACGATCAAGAGCCACCACAACGTCGGCGGCCTGCCCAAACGAATGAAGCTGCGCCTGCTCGAGCCGCTGCGAGAGCTCTTCAAGGACGAGGTGCGCGCCCTCGGAGAGGCGCTCGGCCTCCCGCGCGAGATGGTCTGGCGCCATCCCTTCCCGGGCCCCGGCCTCGCCGTCCGCGTCTGCGGCGACATCACCCGCGAGCGGCTCGACGTCCTCCGTCAGGCCGACGACATCTTCATCCGCGAGCTCCGTGAGTCCGGACAGTACGACAAAGTCTGGCAGGCCTTCGCTGTCTTCCTGCCGGTCCGGAGCGTCGGCGTCATGGGCGACGGCCGCACCTACGACAACGTCTGCGCCCTGCGGGCGGTCACCTCGTCCGACGCGATGACGGCCGACTGGGCGCGCCTGCCCTACGACGTGCTGCAGCGCGCCTCGACCAAGATCATCAACCAGGTGAAGGGCATCAATCGGGTCGTCTACGACGTCTCCTCCAAGCCGCCCGCCACGATCGAGTGGGAATGAGAGCGATGGCCCGTTGACACTCCGCGTCACGGCCGCAATCTCCGTCCCGCTTGTCCGACAAGGCATTCCAGGTCATCGCCCGCCGCTGGCGGCCGCGCCGCTTCGAGGAGCTGGTCGGGCAGGACCACATCGTCCGCACCCTGCGCAACGCGCTCGACAGCGGCCGCCTCCCCCACGCCTGGCTCTTCGTCGGGCCGCGCGGCACGGGCAAGACCACCACGGCCCGCATCCTGGCCAAGGCGCTCAACTGTGCGGGCGGCCCGAAGTCCGACTTCAAGGCGGACGACCCCGTGGCCCTGGCCATCGAACAGGGCAGCTGCCTCGACGTGGTCGAGATCGACGCCGCCTCCAATCGGTCGCTGGAGGACGCCAAGCGCATCCGCGAGGAATGCCAGTTCGCCCCCACCGGCTGCCCGTTCAAGGTCTTCATTATCGACGAGGCCCATCAGCTGACCAAGGACGCCTTCAACGCGCTCCTCAAGACGCTCGAGGAGCCTCCCGCCTGGGTGAAGTTCATCCTCGCGACGACCGAGGCCGACAAGGTCCTTCCCACCATCACCTCCCGCTGCCAGCGGCTTGAGTTCCACCCGATCGCCGAGGAGGTCATCGCCGACCAGCTTGAGCGCATCGTCAAGGCCGACGGCGTCGCCGCCGACCGGCCCGCGCTCAAGGCCATCGCCCGCCTCGCCGCCGGAGGGATGCGCGATTCCCAGTCCATCCTCGACCAAGTCATCTCCTTCTCCGGACGCAAGGTGACCGAGGCCGACGTGCTTTCCATCTACGGGCTGGCCTCCGCCAGGCAGGTCGAAGATCTCGCCAAGGCACTCTCGCTCGGGGACGGCCCGGCCGCGCTCAGTCTCTGCGACGTCTTCCATGAGGAGGGCAGGGATCTCATCCGGGTGCTGGCCGACCTCCAGTCGCGTGTCCGTGAGGCCACGCTTGATTCGGTGCGCAAGGGCGGGGTCTCCCCGCTGCTCGGCGGCCCGCTTTCCACCGAGCAGCTCGTGAGGCTCCTGGAGTGCCTCCAGCAGGGAGAGCAGGGCGTGCGTCACGGACTCTCTCCCCGGGCCAATTTCGAGGTGACCATGCTGCAGGCCATCGAACGGGCGAGGTCGCGACCGATAGACTCGCTCATCAAGGACATCGCCGCCGCCGCAGCCGGACTCCCCAGGGAGCCCGGCCAAAAAAAAATAGGGACGCCGCCGCCCGCGCCGGCGGCCGTCACGCCGCCGCCCGCTGCCCCGGCCGCTCCCACGCAGGCCTTGCCCGATGAGCCCGTCGCCGAAGACTCAGGGGATTCCTCGCCGCCCTTGGACGTCGCGGCGGCGGAGGACGAGGCCGGTCAGGCGGGACGTCGCGAGGCCTTCGTCTTTCCGGAGCTCGAGAAGTCCGTGCCCGGCGTCTCCGAGCAGGGCCGCACGGTCTTCCCCGGAGACAAGGAGTTCCAGGCCGCCGTGGACGCGCTGCCGCCCGGCCTGCGCGAGAAGCTGAAGGAGACGCTCGGCGCCGAATTCACGGCCTTGCGTCCCGTGCCCACGGGCCGCCTGCGCCGCCCTTCCTGAACATGGGCGCGACGGCGGAGATCGGCGTCATCTCGGACACCCACGGCCGGCTCCGGCCTGAGGCGGTGAGTGCCTTGGAAGGCTGCGTTCTTGTGCTGCATGCGGGAGACGTGTGCGGGCCGCATGTCGTCGAGGATCTGACCGCCTTCGTCGCTCCCTGCTTGGCCGTCCGCGGCAACTGCGACGACGATCCGCAACTGCCGGAATTCCTCCTCCGCGTCGAGGCTGGCGTCCGGTTGCTGGTCCACCACGGCCACCTGCCGGTCGACGAGGCCGCGCACGCGCCCGCGGTCGTGATCACCGGACATACCCATGTCCCGCTGGTCGAGAGCCGTGACGGCGTCCTGAGGCTGAATCCGGGCAGCGCGGGCCCACGGCGTTTCCGTCTGCCGGTCACGGTCGCGAGGCTGACCCTCGGGGACGGCGAGCCGCGCGCCCGCATCATCGAGCTGCCGGTCGCATGAGCCAGCCCCTGCCCATCGACGCCCTGCGTCCGGCGCTCGCCGAGGCCTGCGGGCGGACGCGTCGGATCGTCCTCCGGGCTCCCACCGGATCGGGCAAGTCGACGCGCCTGCCGCAGATGCTGGTCGACCTGGGGCTGTTGCAAGGCCAGGTCCTGGTCCTTCAGCCGCGTCGCATCGCGGCCCGCATGCTGGCCGCCCGCATCGCCCAGGAGCGCGGTTGCCGGCTCGGCGGCGAAGTGGGCTACCAGGTGCGTTTTGACCGAGCGGAATCCGCCGAGACTCGGATCAAGTTCATCACCGAGGCCCTGCTGCTCAGGCAGGTGGCTTCGGATCCCTCCCTGCGCGGTATCGGAGCCGTCGTCTTCGACGAATTCCACGAGCGCAGCCTGCATTCGGACGTGGGACTGGCCCTGGCACGCCGGATCCAGGAGTCAGGCCGCCCCGACCTGCTCATCGTCGTCATGTCCGCCACGCTCGACACCGAGGGCGTGGCCCGCTGGCTGGAGGGGGCGGAGACCCTCGCGGCCGACGGAAGGACCCATCCGGTGGAGATCGAGCACCTGCACGTGCCCAGGGACTCCCGTCGGCCGGTCTGGGATCTCGCCGCCGAGCAGGTCGGCCGCGTGCTGCGCGAGGAGCCGGACGGCGACGTCCTGGTGTTCATGCCCGGCTCCTACGAGATCATGCGCACCATCGGCGCCGTCAGGGCCCTCTCCGAATCGGGCGGCGTGGACGTGCTTCCGCTCCACGGTGAACTTCCCCCGGAGGAGCAGGACCGCGCGGTGCTGCCCGGCCCGCGGCGCAAGGTGATCGTGGCCACCAACGTGGCCGAGACCTCGCTGACCATTCCCGGCGTCCGCGCGGTGGTCGACGCCGGGCTGGCCCGGGTCGCCCGTTTCGATCCGCATCGCGGCATCGACACGCTGATGGTCGAACCGATTTCGCGCGCTTCGGCCGAGCAGCGCGCGGGGCGTGCCGGCCGCACGGGCCCCGGGCGCTGCGTGCGCCTCTGGTCGCGCACCGATCACGAGTCGCGTCCCTTGCGCGACACGCCCGAGGTCGGCCGGGTGGACCTGGCCGAGACCGCGCTGCTGCTCCTCGCCTCCGGCTGGGGCGCGCCCGAATCCTTCCCGTGGTATGAGCGTCCCGAAGACGGCGCCTTGCGGCGCGCCCGTGAACTGCTCCGTGACCTCGGCGCGCTCGACGCCGCGGCCGAGGTCACGCCGGTCGGTCGCCGCATGGCAGTCTTCCCCGCCCACCCACGTTACGCCCGCATGCTCCTTGCGGCGGGAGACCTGGGCTGTGTCGCCGAGGTCGCGCGCATCGTGGGTCTCGCCCAGGGCCGGGACATCCTCTTCCGCAAGGTCGACGGCCGCACCGAGGAGGCGCGTGACGCCGTGGAGCAGGACGAAGGTTCGGATTTCTTCGTCCGGCTCGCGCTCCTGCGGCGGGCCGCCGAGCTGAAGTTTGACGCCGACGCCTGCGAGCGCCTGGGCGTGCACGGGCTCACCGCACGGCAGGCCGACCAGGCTGCCCGGCAGTTCCTGCGCATCGCGGAAGGGCAGCGGCTCCCGGTCAACGCCGCGCCCGCGGCCTCCGCCTCGGTGAGGCGATGCGTCCTCATGGGCTTCTCCGACCGCCTAGCCGTGAGGCTTGACGCCGGCACCCTCCGTTGCGCCGTCGTCCACGGCCGCAAGGGCGAGCTGCGGCGCGAATCCTCCGTGCGCTCGGCCCGGCTGCTGGTCGCCGCCGAGATCGACGAAATCCAGGCCCGCGGCGAGGTCACGACCTACCTCTCCCTTTGCACCGCCGTCGAGGAGGCATGGCTGCGCGAGCTCTGGCCCGATGATTTCTCCGAACAGTCCTCCTTCCGCTATGACGGCACCCAGCGCCGTGTCATGGCCCGGACCGAACGCAGGTTCCGGGACCTCGTCCTTGAGCATGCCGAGCGTGACGCCGCGCCTTCGGACGAAGCCAGCCGTCTCCTCGCGGAGGAGGCGCTCGCCGGACGCCTCCAGTTCGAGAAATGGGACGCGCAGGTCGACGCATGGATCCGCCGCGTGAACTTCCTGGCCCGGCATTGCCCCGAGCTGGGCGTGCATCCCTTCGACGCCGCGGCCCGCCGCATGGTCATCGAGGAACTCTGCGCCGGCGCCGTGAGCGCAAGGGAAGTCCGCGAACGGCCCGTGCTGCCGAGCGTCCGCGGCTGGATCACCCATGAGCAGGCGATGGCCTTGGACTCCCATTGTCCGGAACGCATCGTGCTGCCGCGTAAGAAGCACCCCGCGCGCATCGAATACACCGAGGACGGGCAGGCCGAGATCGAGGCCACCGTGCAGGAGCTCTATGATTTCCCCGGCAGTCGGCTGCGTGTCTGCGACGGCAAGGTGCCGCTGGTCGTCTGCATCCAGTCCCCCGCGCGTCGCACGCAGCAGCGCACCACCGACCTCGACGCATTCTGGAAGGGCTCCTACGAAGGGGTTAAGAAGGAGCTGCGCGGGCGCTACCCCAGGCACGAATGGCGATGAGCGGCGTCCTCTGGAGCGAAACGCCCCTGCACGTCATCGACTTCGAGGGCGGGCCGCGCACGGGCGTCGTCGAACACGGCGTCGTCACCCTCCTCGGAGGCGAAGTGCGTTCGGCCTCGACCGGACTGCACGCCCCGCTGGTTCCGGTGCCGGCCGTCGACACCCAATGCCACGGGCTCTCCGACCGTGACCTCAGCTCGGAATCGCCTTTCTCCGAGGAGTGGAACCGCTGGTCCGAGCTCCGCCGCAGCGGGCTCTTCGTGGCGCACAACGCGTCCGTCGAATCCGGGCTGCTGCGGGCGACGTGGGCCCGCCCGCCCGCCTCGCCCGCCTTCGTGGCGCCGGAGGCCGTCGCGGATTGGGGCCCCTGGATCGACACCTGCCGGCTCGCCAGGCTTTGGATGCCAAGCCTGGGGGACTACCGCCTTTCCGCCCTGATCGCCGCGCTGCGGCTGGGTGACCGGCTCGAGTCCCTCTCCGCCGTCCACTGCCCCCCGGCGCGCCGCCGCCATCATTGCGCCCTGTATGACGCATTGGCCGCGGCCCTCGTCCTGCGCGCGCTCTGTTCGATCGAAGGGCGTTCGGCGTCGACCTTGGCGCAGCTCGTCCGGGACGGCCTGCCGGCCGCGGCGGCGGGCGAGATGCATCAGGGCGAGCTGGACCTGTAGTTTTCCCTTCACTCCTGCTGGACCGCGGAACTAGATAGCCCTTCCCATGGCTTCCAAGAATCCCATCCGCGTTGCGGTGACCGGCGCCGCCGGCAACATCGGTTACGCCGCCATCTTCCGCCTCGCCTCCGGCGCGGTCTTCGGGCCCGACCAGCCCGTCGCGCTCAACCTGATCGAGGTGGGGCCTGGACTCAACGCTCTCACCGGCGTCGTGATGGAGCTGCAGGACTGCGCCTTCCCCCTGCTCACCGACGTCGTCGCCACCGGAGACCTTGACGCGGGCTTCAAGGACGCCGACTGGTGCCTGCTGATCGGCGCCGTGCCCCGCAAGGACGGCATGGAGCGCAAGGACCTGCTGGGCATCAACGGAAAGATCTTCATCGGCCAGGGGCAGGCCATCGCGCGCAGCGCGAAGAAGTCCGCCAAGGTCCTCGTCGTCGGCAATCCCTGCAACACCAACTGCCTCATCGCCCTCCGCTCGGCCTCGGGACTGCCTGCGGAAAACTTCTTCGCAATGACCCGTCTCGACGAGAACCGCGCCAAGTCACAGCTCGCGGGCAAGGCCGGCGCCCACAACTCCGTGGTCAAGAATGTGGCCATCTGGGGCAACCATTCTTCGACGCAGTACCCGGACTTCACCAACGCCACGATCGGCGGCAGGCCGGCGACTCAGGTCATCACCGACCCTGCCTGGCTCAAGGAGACCTTCGTCTCCGACGTCCAGAAGCGTGGGGCGGCCGTCATCAAGGCCCGCGGCGCTTCCTCCGCCGCCTCCGCCGCCAACGCAGCGCTCGACACCCTTCGCAGCCTGCATTTGCCCACTCCCGCGGGCGAATGGCATTCCGTGGCCGTGCTGTCCAAGGGCGACTACGGCATCACCCCGGGCATCGTCTTCGGCTATCCCCTGCGCACCCAGGCCGACGGCTCCTGGGAGATCGTGCAGGGTCTTCCGCTCGACGCCTTCTCTAGGGAGAAGATCGCCATCACCGAGAAGGAGCTGATCGAGGAGCGGGCCACCGCCTCCGAGGCCCTCGGCATCAGCCTCTGAAGTAATCCTGTTGAAGAATGAGGCGGCAAGGGACCTCCCTTGACCGCCTTATTCATGTCGCCATGGTGACGGCATGGACCACCTCGCGGCCGTCGATTGGTTCACCGTCACCGCGGCGTTCTGCTTCTGGGCGGCACTGGTCTGGACGCAGCGTCTGGACCGGGGTTTCCCGCGATGGCTCGACCGGCTCACGATTCCCGGGCTGTGGGTCTGGGTCCTGGCTTTCGTCTTCCACGGCGAGCCTGGACCCGTCATGGCCTTGGCCGCCGCACCGGCGTTCCTTTTCGCCCTCTGGCTCTGGGCGCATGGCTTGCGCCGCTTCTTCGCCGACGACCTGGCGCCCGCTCCGCGCCGCTGCCTTGAGATGCTCTCGGCCACGGGTCCGCTGGTCGCCGCGGCGGCTTGGATCTGGTCGCGTTATGACCGCAGCTTCGCGGGCTTCCCAGATCCACTGGCGACGCTGACCACCGTGCACTTCGCGATTACCTTCGGCGTGCTGCCGCTGGCGATGGCGGCCAGCGAACGCCCGCTCACCCGATGTCGATGGCGCGACTCCGGCCTGTGGCTGTATGTGGCCGGCGCTCCGGCCACCGCGCTGTGCTTCGCCCTTCGCGCCGATCCGCTTCGTCCGGGCGTCGTCGAAGTCGCCTGCGCCGCCTTATTCGCCGCCGGCTTCCTGCTCTGGGCCGCGTTCATGCCCTTCAGGCGCGGGCCATGGCCCTATGTCTGTCTCGTCCCCGGCTTCCTGCTCGGCGTCGGTTACACCGCGGCGCACGCCTTCGGCTGGAACTACCTGACCATTCCGCAGATGGCTTCGGTGCACGGATCGCTCAATCTGCTCGGGTCGTTGCTGCTCGGGGCCCAGGCGCCGGCGTTCGCCGACGTCGCGGCGCCGGCGCCTGATCTCGCCACGCCCGTCGAGGCCGGTGACCGCGGGACCGCGGTCTTCGTCGACACGCACCGCGTCGTGGTCGGCCCTTGGTCCCCGGATGCTTTCGCGCGAGTGAAGGCGGCTTTACTCGGTTACCGTTTCTATCCGGAACACGTGATGGCGCGACGGACCCAGTTCGAAGACGAAGGCCGTGCGGTGCGCGTCGGTGACCGCCTGGGTCTCGGCCTGTTCGTCCCGAATCTGCCCGGCCTGGCACCCCTGATGTTGCCTGCCGTCGTCGAGGTCGACGCAGCTGAAACCGGCGAGGAACGCGTGGCCTTGGGGTACGTCACCACACGACGTCATTACGGCCGTGGGTCCTGGCGGGCGGAAGTGAGGCGGGATGGAGAAGCGATGGTCCTCACCGTCTCCTGTCACGTGCGCCCCAGCCGTTGGTTCGTCTGGTGCGGCCTGCCCGTCTACCGGCGCTTCCAACTGGCCGCGTTCCGAGCCGGCGCCGACAACCTGCGTCGGCTGGCCGCCTCAGGGTGCGGGCAGGCGGACCAAGGTGATGTCGGCGGGCTTGCAGCTTCCCAGCCGGATCTCCCCTGAGTTGGCCGCGGCGAAGACCGGCGGCTCGGGGTGGATTGGATCCACGTTGCCGGCGCGCCGTCCCGCATTGATCTTCTGCAGCCCGATGAAGTCGATGATGACTGGATTGGCGCTGGCTAGCAGGGTCTTTTCCGAGCGCACCCAGCCGGCGTCGAACGTCGGTCCGCCCAGCACCTGGTAGCGTTCGAGCGAGAGGATCGTGAGCGCATGGCCCTTGGCCAGGCCCGGGATCGCGCAGACTTCCACCGCCACCTTGGAGGCGTTGAAGGGGTTCTCCATGAAGCGCTCCGCGTTGGCCATGTTCCCGAGCGAAGCGGCGGCGATCGCGCCGTGCACGCCCAGGGCCTTGCTGTCGCTCAGCACCGGGAGGTTCACCCAGAAGTCCACCTCGTCGAAGAGCGTCTTGGGCAGCACGCTCACGCGCGCATCGCCCCAGGCCACGGGCGGAGAGCCAGGCCGGGGCAGCACCTGGTTCTCGTAGCGCAGCCTTTCCTCCGCGGCCCAAGCGGGCGCGAGCTTCTCCCATGCGACGACGGGCGAACCTTCGAAGTCCTGGGCGCCGTCGGCCACCGCGGGGAGGAAGCCCGCTTCGCGGAGCGCCAGGTCACGGGTGTCGCAGATGATGAGTCCTTCCCGTTTGAAGCCCCTGCGCACGAGCGCGGCGGAGACCGCCCGGACCAGCGGCTTCGGGGTGGACAGGCCCACGCCGGACTCGGAGCTCACCTTCAGTCCGCATCGCGCGGCCGTGGCGGGCGTGAGGCGCCGCCCCGTGCGCCGCTCAAACTCGTCGAGGGAACGTTCGACGGCAGACCCGTACTCTCCGTCGGAGAAGCCGGCCAGACGTTGTTCGATGAGGAGCGCCTTGGGGTCCGTCGGTGCGGCCAGCAGGGGACCGGCGGTAAGAGCCATCAGCAGCCGGAAGAGAGACATGGCTTCATTCTCCCCTGTCGTCATCCTTGGGCAAGCCGCTGTTTTGTTTGCAGGTAGGCCCCGTCAGTCCATCGTCAGCCCCATGTCCGCGTCCCCGCGCCGCACCCTCGGCCTCATCTTCCTAACCGTGTTCATGGACATCGTGGGGTTCAGCGTGGTCATCCCGCTCTTTCCCCATCTGCTTGACCATTATGTCACTAACGAGGGCAGCTCCGGCACCCTCATCGGGTGGATGTGCTCGGTGGCCGAGGCGATGGGAGGGGACACCGTCTTCAAGAAGACCGTGCTCTTCGGAGGGCTGCTGAGCGCGCTCTACTCCCTTTTGCAGTTCGTCTTCTCTCCGATCTGGGGCTCCCTTTCCGACCGTATCGGACGTCGCAAGGTCCTGACCTTCACCTTGGCCGGAGGCGCCCTCGCCTACGTGCTGTGGATCTTCGCCGCCCAGTTCTGGGTCGTCGTGATGACCCGCGTCATCTGCGGCATCCTGGCGGGCAACATCGCCGTCGCGAGCGCCGCCGCCGCGGACGTCACGGAGGAGAAGGACCGCACCAAGGGGATGGCCGTGGTCGGCGTGGCCATCGGGCTGGGCTTCGTGTTCGGCCCCGTGATCGGCGCCATGGGCTCGCACTTCCAGCTGGCTCACGGCGTCCCGGACGGCCCCTTCGGACTCAACCCCTTCTCCGTGCCCGCGATGATCTCCGCCGGGCTCGCCGCGCTGAACTTCCTCCTCGTGCAGTTCCTCCTGCCGGAGACGCTGCCTCCCGGCCGTCGCGCCACCGAGTCACGGCCTTCCGTGTTCGACCTCGTGAAGGTCAGGTCCGCGTCCGTGCGTCGCGCCTCTTGGGCCAACCTCATCTACCAGGTGGCGTTCACGGGCATGGAGAACACCATCGTCTTCCTGACCTTCGCCCTTTTCGCCTACAGCCCCCGCGACAACGCCGTGCTCTTCCTGTTCAACGGAGCGGCGATGATCGTGGCGCAGGGACTCTCGCGCCGGCTCGTCGCGCGCCTCGGGCAGCGGAAGGTCGTCATGGGTGCGATGGCCTGCGCTGGGGCGGCCTTCGCCCTCATCGCCACGATTCCTCATGTCGTGGCCGTTCCGGGAGACGGTTCCCTGCCGATGTTCTACGCCGGCCTCGGCCTGATCTCCTTCGCCACCGGCCTCGTCCTGCCGAGCATGTCCTCGCTGGTCTCGCTGTATTCCGACCAGTCCGAGCAGGGGCGCAACCTCGGCATCCTCCGCTCCGCCGGCGCCCTCGCCCGCGTGGTCGGGCCGGTGGTCGCCGCGCTCGCCTACTTCCATTCCGGCACCCACCTGTGGGTCTACGCCGGCGGCGCCCTGCTGATGCTGCCGGCCCTGCTCGTGGTGCGTTCGCTGCCCGAGCCCTCCGTGGCGGGCTGATCAAGCTTCCCGCGCGAGCGCGCGTCCCAGCGCGTCGCCACCGCGGACCGCGTGCATGAGCGAGATGCCGCCACGGAAGGCTCCGTGGAAGCGGATGCCTGGCTCCTCCCGCTCCAGCGCCGCGAGGCAGGCTTCGCGCCTGCGCTGGTCGTGGTCGTATTGCGGGATGGCCTGCTCCCATCGCTGGATCCACTCGCGTTCGGGCGGGCCGGAGGCCCCGAGGATCTCGGAAAGCTCGCGGTCCACGACGCCTCGCAGCTCGTCGTCATCGCGCCGCGCCACGGCGGGCTGACGCGCCCCGCCCAGGAAGCAGCACAGCAGCGCCTTGCCCTCCGGAGCCCGGCCGGGAATCACGCTCGAGGGGAAGAGGCAGCCCAGCACGCGCCTGCCTTCCTCGCCCGGCGTGAGGTAACCGAATCCGTCCAAGGGGTGGCGGATGCGGCCGAGGTCGTAGCCGCGTGCGACCACCGTCACCGGGGGCGCTTCGCAGCGCGACCAGGGCACCAGACGTTCGGCCAGCGGGGCGTCGAACGGCCCGTCCTTCCATCTCCAGGGTGGCGTCGTGACGATGACCTTGTCGCAGACCACCTGCTCCTCGGAGCCGTCGGTGTTCCTGCGGATCACGGCGGACCAGCCGGCTCCTTCCTTTTTCAGCCGTTCGGCCCGCCAGCCGAGACGGAACTCCGCGCCTTGGCCCGCCCGTTCGCGCATCGCGTCGGCCAGCTGCTGCATGCCCAGCCTAAAGCCCACGACCCTCCGCGCGTGGCCGCGACGACGGATGAGCCCAAGGATGACCGAGCCGCATTCGGCCTCAAGCCGGTGGACGGAGGGGAAGCAAGCGGCCATGTCCAGACGGTCGGGGTCGCCGGCATGGACTCCAGAGACGACCGGATCCATCAGCCGGGCGGCGGCCTCGCGGCCGAACCTTCGCGTCGCGAACGCCGCCACCGTCTCGCCCGCATGTCCCCCGCGCGGGATGAACGGTTCGGCGAGCAGGCGGAGCCGGCCCAGCGGGCTTAGCAGCCCCGAGGTTAGCAGCGAAAGGGGACTCGGTCTGAGCGCATGCAGCCTGCCCTGGGACAGGATGAACCGTTTGGCTGATTCCGTCCGGGACTCCCGGATGTCATCCGTCAGGCCGTAGGAGCAGAGCAGCTCATGGTCGGCGGTCTGCTCCAGCTGCAGCGTGTTCGGTCCCGTCTCCACGGTCCATCCGTCCTCCACTGTCGTCCGGATCGAGCCTCCGACCCGGTCCGCAGGGTCGACCACCAGGCAGCCGCGCCCGGCTTCCGCCAGGGCGGCGGCGGCGGCGAGTCCGGCCGGGCCTGCGCCCAGGATCATGACGTCGACCTTCATCCATGAGGAGATAACCCCCGAAAGTCCCTATGGCAATCTAACGCGGATTCTCCAACGTGCGGGCATGCGGTCCGCCTGCCTCACGCTGCTGCTCCCCTTCGCGGCTTTCGCCGACACCGTCACCCTCAAGGATGGCACCTTCCTGCGCGGCCGTATCGAGCGCATCGTGGACGGGCGGCTCGAGGTCACCGTGCCCCTGCTCGGTGACGCCGTGCAGCGCGTCGCGCTCGCCTCCGTCGAGTCCTTCCAGGTCGACGATGACGTGCGTCTGAGCGACGGCGGTTCCGTGCGTCGCGGCCGCGTCTCGGCCGCCGGGGGCAGGGCGGTCGCCTCCGGATCGGCCGAATCCGTCACCCTGGATGAGCGCGCTGAGCTCTGGCGTGACGCCGTGCCGCGTCCGCATGACGTCCCGCCTTCGCGCAAGTGGACAGCCCAGGCCGATCTCGACGTCTCCGGGCGGTCCGGCGCCACCACCGGCAGCGGCTTCGCCGCCGGGTTCCTCGCCCGGGGTGAGTCCGCCGAGGACGTCATCACCGCTGGCGTGCGCACGGCGCGCAACACCGCGGGCACCCAGATCGCCGCCGACGACCTGCACGCCCAGCTCTCGTATGAGACCAACCCGGCCGAGGTGGCCTTCTGGTACCTGCGCACCGACACCGGGTATGACCATGCCCGTCAGGTCGACTTCCTGACCCTCAACACCGTCGGACTCGGCTTCCGCGTCTTCCAGGATTCTCGGGGCAAGCTCGACCTGCGAACCGGCGTCGGACATCGCTATGAGACTTACATGTCCGAGCTTCAGCCCACGCTAGCGGCGCCGTCGGCCGATCTCGGGCTGATTTTCGTCCGTGACTTCGGCTGGGTCGAATGGAACACGCAGATTTCCGCGATCCCCTCCCTTGAGCGCTGGAATGAATACTATCTGCGGCACGAGACCTATTTCGGTGTGCTCCGCGGTCAGGGGCCCCTTTCGATTCGACTCGGCATCACCCATGACTTGAGAGGCAATCCTGTCCCACCTCAGGTCAGGCTAGGGACGGCCTATTTCATGAGACTAGTCTATGCTTGGAAATGAGCAGTCCCTTTGTGACTACTTTTAAACATTTAAGTCTAAAAGTAATCATATTGCCTATGAGTAACTAGCGGTGGACGGCGTGGCATAGGCGGTGCTTTTGTTGAGCTCCCAACGAGTTTCCATCCATGAGCACCAATCCCGCCCGCCGCGATGCCATCAAGGCCATCGCCTCACAGCCTGCCCTCAAGGGGACCTTCGACTTCCGCAGCGAGAAGATCGACCTGATCTACGGGCAGAACGTCTTCTCCCTCGAGAAGATGGAGAAGCGTCTGCCGAAGGAAGTCTTCAAGTCGCTCAAGTCCTCGATCGAGACCGGCTCCAAGCTCGACGGCGCGGTCTCCGACACCGTCGCCGCCGCCATCAAGGACTGGGCGCTCGAGCGCGGCGCCTCGCACTACGCGCACGTCTTCTACCCTCTCACCGGCCTCACCGCCGAGAAGCACGACACCTTCTTCGAGCCTCACGGTACCGGCACCCTCGCCCAGTTCTCCGGCAAGGCGCTGATCCAGGCCGAGCCTGACGCCTCTTCGTTCCCCAACGGCGGCCTGCGCTCCACCTTCGAGGCCCGCGGCTACACCGCGTGGGACGTGACCTCCCCGGCCTTCATCCTCGACGGCGTCAACGGCTCGACGCTCTGCATCCCCACCGCCTTCGTCTCCTGGAAGGGCGAAGCCCTGGACAAGAAGACCCCGCTGTTGCGCTCGATGCACGCCGTGAACAAGGCCGCTCAGCGCGTCCTCGCCCATTTCGGCAAGAAGTCCTCCTTCATCACCGCCTCATGCGGCCCCGAGCAGGAGTACTTCCTGATCGATGCCCGTCTCTTCTATCTCCGTCCCGACCTCTACACCTGCGGACGTTCGCTCTTCGGCGCCAGGCCCGCCAAGGGCCAGGAGTTCGAGGACCAGTATTTCGGCACCATCCCCGACCGCGTGCTCGCCTGCATGATGGAGACCGAGCGCGAGTGCTTCAAGCTGGGGATCCCGATCAAGACCCGCCACAACGAGGTCGCCCCGGCCCAGTACGAAGTCGCCCCGATCTACGAGTCCGCCAACGTCGCGCACGACCACCAGATGCTCACGATGACGCTGCTCAAGCGCGTCGCCGCCCAGCACGGCTTCGTCTGCCTCCTGGCTGAGAAGCCCTTCGCCGGCGTCAACGGTTCCGGCAAGCACGTCAACTGGTCCTTGGGCGGTCCCGGCGTCGGCAACCTCCTCGAGCCCGGCACCGATCCCCACGCCAACGCCCAGTTCCTCGCCTTCTGCGCCGCGGTCATCCGCGCCGTCGACAAGCACCAGGGCCTTCTGCGCGCTTCCGTCGCCTCGGCCGGCAACGACCACCGCCTCGGGGCCAACGAGGCTCCCCCGGCGATCATCTCCATCTACCTCGGGGACATGCTCAATGACGTCATCGAGCAGGTGAAGAAGAGCGGCGCGGCCTCGTCCTCCAAGAAGGGAGGCACGATGCACATCGGCGTCGACACGCTCCCCGTGCTGCCCAAGGACGCCGGCGACCGCAACCGCACCAGCCCGTTCGCCTTCACCGGCAACAAGTTCGAGTTCCGCGCCGTCGGATCCGCCTTCTCCGTGGCCGGCCCCCTGACCGTGCTCAACACGATCCTCGCCGACTCCCTCTACGAGATGGACGAGGAGCTGACCGCCGCGAAGAAGAAGCAGTCCGACTTCAACAAGGCCCTTGAGTCTGTCCTCAAGCACATCCTCACGAAGCACGGCCGCATCATCTTCAACGGCAACGGCTACTCCGAGGCATGGCACAAGGAAGCCGCGAAGCGCGGACTCAAGAACCTCCGCACCACCCCCGACGCACTGCCTGAGATGGTCGCCAAGTCCACCGTCGAGGTCTTCGAGCGGCAGGGCGTCCTCTCCAAGGCAGAGCTCGAGTCCCGCGAGGAGATCTACACCCACTCCTATGTGCTCTCCGTCAACACCGAGTCCAAGCTCGTCCATGACATCGGCCGCACGATGCTGCTGCCCGCCGCGCTCAAGTTCGCCGCCGAGCTCACGCCCGTCGAGAAGAGCAAGTCCGGCGGCAAGCTCCGTAAGGACGTCCTCGCCCTAGCCGACAAGCTGGCTGCCGCGCTCGACGAGCTCGACGACCTCCGCGCCGTGACCAAGTCGAACACCCATGCCCAGGCGCATCACGCCTGCGACAAGGTGCTCCCCGCGATGCTGAAGGCGCGCGGCTTCGCCGACGCGCTCGAGGACATCGTCTCCGACGAGCACTGGCCGCTGCCCTCCTACCAGGAGATGCTGTTCCTCCGCTGAACGGGGAGTCAGTTTCCCGACGAAGGGCCGGACTCACGTCCGGCCCTTCCTGTTTCCAGGGCGCGCGTCCCGCCAAAGCAGAAGGCCCGTCAGGGACGGGCCTTCGGTCGGGTCGCTGAGCCCGGGCTCAGGCGTTCTCCCACTTCTTGCGGAGGTAGGCGTTGAAGTTCTTGACCTTCTTCTTGCGGCGGCGGCGTTCGGCGGGCTTCTCAAAGCCTCGCTTGGCGCGGGCGTCCTTGATGATGCCTTCGCGGTCGACCTTCTTCTTGAGGCGGCGGAGGGCCTTGTCGACCGTCTCGCCCTTGCGGATCTTGATTTCTACGGACATGTTCGTTGAAGGGGTCGAAGCAACAGGCGGCGGGGGGGTGCGTCAACCCCGAAACGCCCGCCCTCGGGCCCGTGAATAAGTGCCCCGGGACGCGGGCACTAGACGCTTGCGGGAGGGGTGGGGCGGGGCAATCGTGCCCGACGCCCCTCGATGTACCTCAAGGAAATCGTCGTCAACGGATTCAAGAGCTTCGCCGACCGGACCCGCATCGAGCTCCGCCCCGGCATCACGGCGGTCGTCGGGCCCAATGGCTGCGGGAAGTCCAACATCGTGGACGCCATCCGCTGGGTGCTGGGCGAGCAGAGCGCCAAGTCCCTGCGTGCGCCCGCCATGCAGGACGTCATCTTCTCCGGCACCGACCGTCGCAAGCCCCTGCCCCAGTGCGAAGTCGAGCTGATCTTCGCCGACTGCGAGAAGGAGCTGGGCACCACGTTCGCGGAGGTCTCCGTCTCCCGCCGCCTGCAGCACGAGGGGGCCAGCGACTACTTCATCAACGGCAAGCCCTCGCGGCTGAAGGACATCCACCGGCTGTTCATGGACACCGGAGTCGGCCGCATGTCCTATTCGTTCATGGTGCAGGGGCAGATCGACCAGGTCCTCTCCGCCAATCCCGCTGAGCGCCGTTATCTCTTCGAGGAGGCGGCGGGCATCACGCGTTACAAGACGCAGCGACGCGAGGCCCTCAACAAGCTGGCCGGCGTCGACGCCAACCTTGCTCGCGTCACCGACGTCATCACCGAGGTCGGGCGTCAGATCGCCGTCCTCCGCCGCCAAGCCGCCAAGGCCATGCGCTACCGCCGGCTGCGTCACCGCTTCGTCCATCTCGACCTCGCCTGGCAGGCCAGGCAGCACGGTGAGCGCCGCGTCCAGGTCGCCGACCTTGAGTCGCGCGCCGCCGTCTGCCGCGCCGAGTCGGCGGGGCTGTCGGAATCGCTGCGCGTCCGCGAGGAGGCGCTCTCCGGCTCACGTGCCCGTCGCTCCGAGCTTTCTCTCGCCGTCGAGGAGGACCAGCAGGCTCTGTTCACCCTGCGCGCCGACCGCGACGCCGCCGAATCCCGCGCCAGGACCGCCGATCTCCGCGCCGACGACCTTTCGCAGCGTCTGGGCTCCATCCGGGCCGAAGCCGCCGAGGCGGACCGCCAGGTCGCCGAGTTCGAGGCCCGGTTGCGCGGCCGCACCGACGACCGTTCCTCCGCCGACGGCGCCTACAGCGCCACCGACGCCGCCTACCGTGAGAAGACCGCCGAGGTCGAGGACGCGGCCCGTCTCCTCGTCGAGGATGAGACCCGCCTGCGCCGCCTGCGCCAGGACGTGCTCGTGGCCGAGGGCGAGATGACCCGCGCCCGCGGCGACCTGACCAACCTCGAGGTGGACCTCCGCGGCTTCCAGACGCGCCACCAGGACCTGACCGATTCCGTCTCACGCGCCGTCGCCGAGCAGGAGGCGCTCGCCCGCCGCGCCAACGAGAGCGCCGCCGTCGTCACCTCCCGCCACGGCGAGCTCACCTCCGTCCGGACCTCGGAGCAGGAGGCCGTCGAGAAGGGCAGGGCGCTCCTCGCCGAATTCCGCGGGCTGCAGCAGACAATCTCCGAGCAGGACCGCGTCGTGGCCAAGCTCTCCGCGCAGCTCGGGCTCCTTGAGCAGATGCAGGCCAGGATGGAAGGTTTCTCCGAGGCCGCCAAGGCGGTGCTCAAGGGGGAGTTCTCCGACACCGTGGCGGCTGGCAAGGCCTCGGCCCTCGCCGAACTCGTCACCGTGACCGACGTCTCCTCGGCCGCCGCGCTCGAGGCCATCCTGGGCGCCGCTTCCGAGGCCGTCGCGCTGGATTCGGCGGACGTCCTTCCCGACCTCGTCGCCCGCATCAGCGAGCGTGACCTCGGACGGGCCGTCTTCCAGGTGGAGGCTCCGCCCACCGCCCGTTCCGCGCAGCAGGTCCCGGCTTGGCTCAAGCCCGCCGCATCGGCCGTCAGGCCCAGGTCCGCGGCCCACGCGCGCCTCGTCGCGAACCTCTTCGACGGCTGCTATGTATGCCCGTCGCTCGGCGAGTTCGTCCGCTGGTGGAAGGCGAACCCCTCGTTTGAATTCTTCCTCGTCGCCACGCCCGAGGGCGACCTCGTCGACCGCCGGGGGCTGGTCTTCGCCGGCCGCCCGCGCAAGTCCGCCGGTTCCGGCGCCGGCGTATTCTCCCGTGAGTCCGAAATCCGCGCCGCGCGCGGCTCCCTGGAGTCGGAGAACGACCGGCTCACCGCGCTCAACGAAAGGGCCCTCGGCCTGCAGCGTGACATTGACGCGGCCGAAACGGACGCGTCGGCCCGCCGCGAGTCCGTCGACCGCGCCTCCCAGGAGCTTTCCGTCGCCCAGGCCGACGAGCGTTCCGCCCGTGCCGCCCTGAGCGCCGTGGACGAGCGCATCGCCCGCGAGCAGAGGCAGCTCGCCGAGCTCGACGCGTCAAGGGCCGACGCCCTCGCTCGTCGCGACCGGGCGCAGTCCGCCCTTTCGGCCAAGGACGCCGACGTCAGCCGCCTCCGCGAGGAGATCGCTCAGGCTGAGTCCTCGCTAGAATCCCGACGTCAGGAGGTCGAGGTCCGCCGCAACGCCCTCGGTGACGTCCGCCTCTCCCGCGCCGAGCAGCTGCAGCGCCTCGAGACCGTCGGCAAGGAGCTGGCCGAACTGGAGTCGCGCCGTGCCGAGGCCGGCGCCCGCTCCTCCGCCCGGCGCAACGAGGCGGGGCAGAACGAGAAGATGATCGGTGAGCTGCGCGCCGAGTCCGCCGCTGCCCGCGAGCTTGCGGAGCGTCTCCGCGTCGACGCCGAGTCCGCCGCCGCCGAGCTCGCCGAACGCCGCAACGAGCTGGCCCGGCTGGACGCCGAGCTGGAGACCGAGGACCGCGTGCTGGCCGTCGACCGCGACCGCCTGCGTGACGCCGAGTCGCGCCTCAAGTCCCTTGAAGTCTCGCTGGCCGAGCAGGGTTCCCAGTGCGGCTTCATCGCCGAGAAGGTGCGCACCGAGCACCAGCTCGAGGTGGCCGACGTCGACTGGCGCCTCCAGCTCTGGCTGGCTGACGGCGAACCCGAAGGCCTCTCCGCCCTGGAGGATCTGGACGAGGCCGAGGACGGCGAAGGCGCCGCGGCCGCGCCCCGCGCGCCCGCCCGTCGCGCCGACCCGTCGCCCGAGGACCTTGCCGCCCTTGAGTCGGCCGACTGGCCGCCCCTCGTCCGAGAGATCTCCGACCTGCGTGACCGCATCGCCGGCATGGGTTCCGTGAACCTCGTGGCCGTCGAGGAGTATTCCTCGCTGCGGGAGCGCCACGGCTTCCTCACCGCCCAGAGCGACGACCTCTGGAAGTCCAAGGAGGAGCTCACCAAGGCGATCGAGGAACTCAACCAGACCTCGCTCCAGCTCTTCACCGAGACCTTCGAGCAGGTGCGCAAGAACTTCAAGTTCACCTTCGGGCGACTCTTCGTCGGCGGCACCGCCGACCTCCAGCTCGTGCAGTCCGAGGACCCGCTCGAGAGCGGCATCGACATCATCGCGCAGCCCCCCGGCACCAAGCTCCGCAGCATCTCCCTGCTCTCCGGAGGCCAGCGCACGATGACCGCCGTCGCGCTCCTGTTCGCCATCTACATGGTGAAGCCCTCCCCGCTCTGCGTGCTCGACGAGCTCGACGCCCCCCTGGATGACACCAATGTCGGCCGGTTCACCGACATCGTGCGGGAGTTCACCCGATTCTCGCAGTTCCTGGTGATCACCCACAACAAGCGCACCGTGTCCGCCGCCGACGACATCTTCGGGGCCACCATGCAGGAGAAGGGGGTCACCCGCCTGTTCTCCATGCGTTTCAACCGGGAAAGGGACGAGGCCGAGCCCTCCCCGGGGGGCGGCTTCACGATGGCTCGCTGAGGTCGCTTGCCTCCCGGTGGCGGCGGGGTAAGTTTGGAGCATGCTCCGCCTCCTCGCCCTGCTGCTGTTGGGCCCGGCCTTCGCGCTGGGCGCCGTCAAATTCGAGTCCGACCCGCGTCCCCTGGACCGGACCCGACCCAACGCCAGCCACGCCGACATGCTCGACCGGGTCATGCCCGCCGTGGTCAGCGTGCGCACCGCCGAGGTCGTCCCTGACTCCGTGCTCCGCCGCTTCCGCGGACGCATCGACCAGAGCAAGGTCATCACCGACAGCAAGACCGGCGAGACCCTCGTCCCCCGCGGCCTCGGCTCCGGCACCATCATCCACCCGGACGGCTACGTCGTGACCAATCGCCACGTCGTTATGCTCGACGATGAGCGCGTGGCGGAGGCCGCCTTCGTGCAGCTCTCGGACGGCCGTCAGTTGCGCGCCCGCGTGCTGGGGGTCGATGAGGGCACGGATGTCGCCGTGCTCAAGGTGGCCGAGCGGAACCTTCCCTTCGCCAGGTTCGCCGACAGCGACAAGGCGAGGGTGGGGGACGTCGTGTTCGCAATCGGCAACCCGCTCGGCGTGGGCATGACCGTGACCTCCGGCATCGTCTCCGCCACCGGGCGTTCCACCCAGGCGGAACTGGCCTTCCAGGACTTCATACAGACCGACGCCGCCATCAACCAGGGCAATTCCGGAGGCCCGCTGATCGACACCGAAGGCCGCATCCTCGGCATGAACACCATGATCCGGACCGACGGCGGCGGCGGCAACATCGGCATCGGTTTCTCCATCCCCTCCAACCTCATGCTCAGCGTGGCGCTCGATCTGGCCAATTCGGGCAAAGTCGTGCGCGGCATGATCGGCGTGAACGGGGAGGACCTCCCCGCCGATGAGGCGGTGCGCCTGTCTTTGAATCGCGGCGGAGCCGCACGCATCACTTCGGCGCTGCCCACGGGGCCCGCCGCCAAGGCCGGCCTGCGGGCGGGCGATGTCATCGTGGCAGTCGACGGGCGGCCCTTCCAGAGCTGGAACGAGCTTCGCCTGGCCATCGCCCGTCGTAAGCCCGGGGAGACCGTCGTGCTCTCCTTCCTGCGGGAGGGCAGGGGCTCGCTCGCCAAGGTCACCGTGGCGGAGAGGCCTTCGGGCAACTGATTCGTGCGGGCACTCCGGGTGATGCGCAATCTGGCGGGAGGCAGGATGCCTCCTCTCACCAGAACCGCGCTTCTATCCGGTCTGGCGGCCTTCCTGCTTTCTCTGATTGTTTTCAAGCCCATCGCCCCGATCCGTGGTCGCGCTCCTTCGGCCAGGGTCGGGACGGTGCTGCTTTCCGCCGAGGATCCTCTGGCTCAACGCGCCCAGCTGCTGGATGAGTCCCTTGTATTCCTCCCCTCTTCAAGCACCCCGTTGTCTCCTTCGGGCGGTTACCAGGTCAGTGCGGAGGGAACCCCTTTCTCAGGATTCCCGCCTAGACTTCGCTTTGAGCCTAATCGCAGTCCGGATTTACCTGTAGAATCGAACTTTTCCAAGTTTTCTGCCCCACTGGATGGTGTTAATCCAATAAATGGAGACCCTTTTATGACTTTTTCATCCACTTCGGCTCCACTTAAATCAATAAAGCCTAGGAGTGTCTATTGTGCCGTCAGTCCGGTTCAATCTGTGCAAAACACGATTTTAATCATAGAAGTGGGTGAAAATCCCATTTTTAAGCCTTTTAAAAGTGGATTTCATGTTTTAAAAGCCTACATAGGAGTTGATTCTTTGGGATTATTAGGGAAACCAACCATTCAGATGTCATCGGGAGATCCCAAATTGGATCAGGCGTCTTTGGATTGGATAGGCCGGCAGGATTGGGAGGGTAAGCTGGCCCCCGGAGTGTACCTGATTTCGCTCGGTCCTTAGCCCTGAAAACGGTTGTAAAAGCCCTGCAAAAATCCGCTTGACGGTGGGAAGACGGTTCCTCATTCAAACCCTTCCCATCGTGTCTCAGCGCACGAGGCGGAACGCCCCTGTAGCTCAGTCGGCAGAGCGCGTCCTTGGTAAGGACGAGGTCGGCGGTTCAAATCCGCTCGGGGGCTCCATCATTTTTCCACGCAATCCCAACCACCTCCACCACCCAAAACCATGGCCAAAGAGAAGTTCAATCGCACCAAGCCGCACGTCAATGTCGGCACCATCGGTCACATCGACCATGGCAAGTCCACCACCACCGCCGCGATTGTCGCCGTCCAGGCGCGCAAGGGCCTGGCCGAGAACAAGTCCTATTCTGAAATCACGAAGGGCGGCACCGTCCGTGACGCCACCAAGACCGTGACCATCGCCGCTTCGCACGTCGAGTACGAGTCCGTCAAACGTCACTACGCCCACGTCGACTGCCCCGGCCACGCTGACTTCGTCAAGAACATGATTACCGGCGCCGCGCAGATGGACGGCGCGATCCTCGTCGTATCCGCCGCCGACGGCGTGATGCCCCAGACCAAGGAGCACATCCTCCTCGCCCGCCAGGTCGGCGTGCCGAAGATCGTCGTCTGGCTCAACAAGATCGACCTTTCCGAGCCCGACCTCATCGACCTCGTCGAGATGGAAGTCCGCGACCTCCTCAACAAGTACCAGTACGACGGCGACAAGGCCAAGATCGTCCGCGGTTCCGCCACCGCCGCCATCGAGGGCAAGCCCGAGGGCGAGCAGGCCATCCAGAACCTTCTGGACGCCCTTGACGCCGAGATCCCCGAGCCCAAGCGCGAAGTCGACAAGCCCTTCATGATGTCCGTCGAAGACGTCTTCTCCATCACCGGTCGCGGCACCGTCGCCACCGGACGCATCGAGCGCGGCGTCGTCAAGGTCGGTGAGGAAATCGAGATCGTCGGTCTCCGCGACACCCAGAAGACCACCGTCACCGGCGTCGAGATGTTCCGCAAGGAGCTCGACCAGGGCCAGGCCGGCGACAACGTCGGCCTCCTTCTCCGCGGCGTCGAGAAGAACCAGGTCGAGCGCGGCCAGGTCCTCGCCAAGATCGGCAGCATCAAGCCCCACACCGTCGCCAAGGCCCAGATCTACGTCCTCAAGGCTGACGAAGGCGGCCGTCACACCTCCTTCACGAACAACTACCGCCCGCAGTTCTTCTTCGGCACCTGCGACGCCACCGGCACCGTCGTGCTCCCCCAGGGAGTCGAGATGGTGATGCCCGGTGACAACGTCACCATCACCATCGAGCTCCAGAAGCCCGTGGCGATGGAGAAAGGCCAGCGCTTCGCCCTCCGCGAAGGCGGCAAGACGATCGGCGCCGGCCAGATCCTGGAGATCACCAAGTGATTCGCCAGCCCTAGGGCCCCGAAGGGTGCCGAGGCCTCCCCCGAGGTCCGGCACCCGTCCCTTTGAAACATCACACAGGACGGTAGCTCAACTGGCAGAGTAGCGGTCTCCAAAACCGTTGGTTGTGGGTTCGATTCCCACCCGTCCTGCCATCTCTCCCACCACACGACACAACATGACCGGCATCCTCGGACGCATCCGCGCCTTCTGGAACGAGACCATCACCGAGGTCTTCGTCAAGGCGTCGTGGCCGTCCTTCAAGGAGCTGGTCGACTCCACGGCCGTGGTCCTCGCCGTGACGGCCCTCCTCGGCGCCGTGGTGTTCCTCTGCGACTTCTCCCTCTCCAACTTCGTCCAGTTCGCCACGCGCCTCCTGCGCTGAACCCCCATGGCCGCCCCTTCCTCCGACTTCCGCTGGTACACGCTCCAGACTCTCTCCAACAACGAGGGTAAGGTTAAGCGCCTGCTCGACAAGGCCGTGAAGGACGAGGAGATGTCCGACTACGTCGCCGAGATTCTCATGCCCGTGAAGACCGTGAAGGACTTCCGCAACGGAAAGAAGCGCGAGAGCGAGATGAAGCTCTACCCTTCGTACCTCTTCGTGCGCGCCCGTCTCTTCGACGACGAGGGTTCGCTGCTCGAGGGCCCCTGGAACTTCCTGCGCAACGTCGACGGCGTCATCGGCCTCATCGGTGGCATGAACCCCGTGCCCCTCAAGGCCGAGGAGATCAGCACCATCCTCCAGCAGATGGCCGATGCGGCCGACAAGGTCGTGCCCAAGGTGAGCTTCCACGCCGGCGAACGCGTCAAGATCACCGACGGCCCCTTCGCCAACCTCTCCGGCAACATCGACAAGATCGACGCCGACCGCGGCAAGCTCGAGGTCTCCGTCGACATCTTCGGACGTTCCACGCCCGTCGAACTTGAATTCTGGCAGGTCGAGCGCGACGACCGCGACTGACCGACCCATCCACCCGCCCCTCTCATCACAACACCATGGCCAAGAAAGTAGTAGGCGAAATCAGGCTCCAGCTCCCCGCCGGCGCCGCCAACCCCGCGCCCCCCGTGGGCCCCGCCCTCGGCGCCAAGGGCGTCAACATCATGGCGTTCTGCAAGGAGTTCAACGCCAAGACCAAGGACCAGGCCGGCCTGATCCTTCCGGTCATCATCTCCGTCTACCAGGACAAGTCCTTCACCTTCATCCTCAAGTCGCCTCCCGCGTCGGTCCTCCTCAAGAAGGCCGCCAAGATTGAGTCCGGCTCGAAGGTCCCGAACCGCGACAAGGTCGGCAAGGTGACCAAGAAGCAGCTCCTCGAGATCGTCGAGCTGAAGAAGAAGGACCTCAACGCCGTCAACCCCGACAACGCCGCGCGCATGATCGCCGGAACCGCCCGTTCCATGGGCATCGAGGTCATCGGCTGAGCCGGGCCTTTCCCAACCCAAACCGCCAACCACTGCACGAAGCAGGAGACCAAAAGTCGCCATGAGCAAGAACCCCAGCAAGCGCTACCGCGCCGCCCTCCAGATCGCCGACCTGAAGGCCAATTACGAAGTCCCGCAGGCCGTCGACATCCTCAAGAAGATGCCGTCCGCCAAGTTTGACGAGACCGTCGAGATTTCCGCCTTCCTGGGCGTCGATCCCAAGCAGTCCGACCAGATGGTGCGCGGCACCGTCTCCCTCCCGAACGGGTCGGGCAAGAAGATCAAGGTGCTCGCCTTCACCGAGAATCCCGCCGAGGCCCTAGCCGCCGGCGCCGATTACGCCGGCCTCGCCGACCTCATCGCCAAGGTCAACGGAGGCTTCCTCGACTTCGACGTCGCCATCTCCACCACCAGCGCGATGAAGGACGTCCGCCAGGTCGCCCGCGTGCTCGGACCCAAGGGCCTCATGCCCAATCCCAAGTCCGGAACCGTCTCCGACAACCTTCCCAAGACCATCAAGGAGGTCAAGGCGGGCCGCGTTGAGTTCAAAATGGACAAGACCGGCAGCGTCGTGATCGTCATCGGAAAGAAGTCCTTCTCCTCCCAGCAGCTGGCGGAGAACGCCCAGGCCGCCCTCGCGGCGCTCGTGAAGGCTCAGCCCGCCGGCTTCGCCGGTGGACGCTTCATCCGATCCATCACCATCAGCGCCAGCATGAGCCCGGGCGTCGGCGTGGACCTCAAGCCCTACTCCGCCGTCGTGGCCGCCTGAACCGCATAACCCGAAACCATCCCCACCATGCGCGCTGAAAAGCAGTATCTCGTCGACGAAGTGGCCGCCCAGCTGGCCTCCTCGAACTACCTCCTCCTCGCCAACTTCACCGGCGTCACCGTCCAAGACTCCGCCTCCGTGCGCGACCAGCTCCGCGCCCACGGGGCCGAATACCACGTCGTGAAGAATAGCATCCTGAACATCGCCGCGAAGCAGGCGAACCTGCCCGACATCTCCGCCCACCTGAGCGGCCATACCGCGCTCGTGACCGGCGGCAAGAACCCCAGCGGCGTCGCCAAGGTCCTCGTCAGCTTCTTCAAGGACTTCTCCAAGCTCGACGTGAAGGCCGGCGTGCTCGACGCCAAGTTCCTCTCCAAGTCCGAGATCGAGGCGCTCTCCAAGCTGCCCTCCCTCGACGGCATCCGCGCCCAGCTCCTCTCCCTCCTCACCCAGCCCGCCGCGTCCCTCGTGCGCGTCCTGGACGCGAAGGCCAAGAAGGAGGCCCCCGCGGCCTGACCCCTTTCTCTGCCGGAGGCCGTCCAAGTGGGCGGTCCCGAGGCGGAGGGAACCTAAACCCAAACACACACAACATCCAACGAATCCCGGTTAGGGGCCCCTCGCCCTCAATTGTCCTCCCCGGACGCTAACCGTTCAAGGAACCATACCAACATGAGCAACATCACCAAGGAACAGGTCGTCGAATGGCTGAGCGCCCAGAGCGTGCTCGAGATCGCCGCCCTCGTGAAGGACCTCGAGGCCAAGTGGGGCGTTTCCGCCGCCGCTCCGGTCGCCGTAGTCGCCGCCGGCGGAGCCGCCGGAGGTGCCGCCGCCGCCGAGGAGAAGACCGCCTTCGACGTCATCCTCAAGGCCAAGGGAGCCAACCCGATCAACGTCATTAAGGAAGTCCGAGCCATCACCGGCCTCGGACTCAAGGAGGCCAAGGACCTCGTCGACGGCGCTCCCAAGCCCGTCAAGGAGGGCGTCACCAAGGACGAGGCCAAGGACATCGAGGCCAAGCTCAAGGCCGCCGGCGCCGAGGTCGAGGTCAAGTAACCTCACGCGTCCCCGCTTTCAGGCGGGGAGGCGCCGCGCACGCGCAGCCCTCCCCGCCTTTCTTTCCCCCCTGCGGCGCCCCGCCGCCCTAAAAACCGGGGCCAACCAGCCAGCCACCTTCACCAGCCTTTCCGAGCCCACCCTCACACGTCATGCCCCCAGAGCGCAAAAACTTCGGCCGTCTCCGTGAAGTGATCCCGCCGCCCAACCTGATCGAGAACCAGATCCTCTCGTTCAACGAGTTCCTGCAGCTCGACGCCGCCTCGGCGCCCGCCCGCAAGAACCTCGGCCTTGAGGCCGTCTTCCGCGAGGCCTTCCCGG
Source organism: Verrucomicrobiota bacterium (assembly GCA_046080425.1). Taxonomy (GTDB): domain Bacteria; phylum Verrucomicrobiota; class Verrucomicrobiia; order Opitutales; family UBA953; genus UBA953. The sequence continues at coordinate 8,831 of JBJTTY010000057.1, read as the reverse complement.
TCGAGAGCAACAACGGCAACTTCCGTCTGGAGTACCTCGAGTACGGGCTCCAGATGCCCAAGTCGACCGAGCTCGAGTGCATCCGCGAGGGCACGACCTACGCCATCTCCGTCATGCTGAAGCTGCGTCTCCGCGAGAAGCAGTCCTTCAAGGACGAGGAGATCCTCATGGGCGAGGTGCCCATGATCACCGACCGCGGCTCCTTCATCGTCAACGGCGCCGAGCGCGTCGTGGTCTCGCAGCTGCACCGCAGTCCCGGCATCTGCTTCGAGGAGTCCGCCCACACCAGCGGCAAGGTGCTGCACGCCTTCCGCATCATCCCCGACCGCGGCACCTGGATCGAGGTCCAGTTCGACCAGAACGACCTGCTCTGGGTCTACCTCGACCGCCGCCGCCGTCGCCGCAAGTTCCTCGCCACCACGCTCCTCCGCGCCTTCGGCTACAAGGACGACAAGGACATCCTCGCCCTGTTCTACCAGCACAAGGAACTGACCGCGAAGGCGGCCCTCGACCTCGAACCCGAGCAGCTCTCCCAGCTCGTCTATGCCGACCCCATCGTCGACGTCGAGACGGGCAAGGTCGTTGCGAAGCAGTACGACAAGCTCAGCCGCGACACGCTCAAGGAGATCCACCGCCAGCTGCCCAAGCAGAAGTTCGGCGTGTTCGACACCGCCTTCGACGACGGCGCCATCATCCTTTCGCTCCGCAAGGACATCGGAGCCGTCCGCAACGAGGAGGAGGCCCTCAAGGAGATCTTCCGCAAGCTCCGTCCGGGGGAGCCCGTGAACGTCAAGGGTGCGCGCGCCCACATGCAGCGCCTCTTCCAGGACCCCCTGCGCTACGACCTCGGACGCGTCGGCCGTTACAAGCTCAACCAGCGCCTCGGCCTCCGGGTCGGCCTGGACACCCGCACCATCACCCCGGAGGACATTGTCGAGGCCACCAAGCTGCTCTGCAAGCTGCGCTCCAAGGACGGCAACATCGACGACATCGACCACCTCGGCTCCCGCCGCGTGCGTAACGTCGGCGAGCTGCTCGCCAACCAGTGCCGCTCCGGCCTCAAGAACGTCATCAAGACCGTCAAGGCCCGCATCAACGAGTATGACCAGAGCGTCGACTCGATCACCCCCCAGAAACTGGTCAACCCCAAGCCCTTCGGCAACGCCATCCGCGAGTTCTTCGCCCGCAGCCAGCTCTCGCAGCTGATGGACCAGATCAATCCTCTGGCCGAGCTCACCCATAAGCGCCGCCTCTCGGCGCTCGGGCCCGGAGGCCTCAACCGCGACCGCGCCGGATTCGAGGTGCGCGACGTGCATCCGTCGCACTACGGACGCATCTGCCCGATCGAGACGCCCGAAGGCCCGAACATCGGCCTCATCAACTCGCTCTCCACCTACTCCCGCATCAACGAGTTCGGCTTCATCGAGGCTCCCTACCGCAAGGTGGTGCGCGGCAAGGTCTCCAGCCAGGTGGAGTTCATGACCGCCGACCAGGAGGAGAAGTTCAAGGTCGCCCAAGCCAACTCCGAGCTCGATGACGCCGGCCGGCTCAAGGGCAAGGTCACGGTCCGTTTCCGTGACGACATCCTCGAGGTCGATCCCGAGGACGTCGACTACATGGACGTCTCCCCCCAGCAGGTCGTCTCCGTGGCGGCCGCCCTCATCCCCTTCCTGGAGCATGACGACGCGAACCGCGCCCTCATGGGCTCCAACATGCAGCGCCAGGGCGTGCCGCTCGTGGTCACCGAGGCCCCCTACGTCGGCACCGGCCTCGAACGCCGCGTCGCCATCGATTCCAAGACCGTCATCGTGGCCGAGGCCCCCGGCGTCGTCGCCGCGGCCGATTCCCGTCGCATCGTCGTGACCAAGGACGGCGAGATCTCGCCCGCCCAGTTCGAGAACAGGAAGTTCAAGGGCGACCCCGCCAAGGGCGTCCATGTCTACGACCTCCGCAAGTTCCTCAAGACCAACTCCTCCACCTGCTTCAACCAGCGCCCCCTCGTGCGGCGCGGCGACAAGGTCAAGGCCGGCGAGGTCATCGCCGACGGAGCCGCCACCGACAAGGGCGAGCTGGCCCTCGGACGCAACGTGCTGGTCGGGTTCATGCCCTGGAACGGCTACAACTTCGAGGACGCCATCCTGCTCTCCGAACGCCTGCTGAAGGACGACGTCTTCACCTCGGTGCACATCGAGGAGTTCGAGGTCACCGCCCGTGACACCAAGCTCGGGCCCGAGCAGATCACCCGCGACATCCCGAACCTCGGCGAGGAGGCCCTCCGCAACCTCAACCGCGACGGCGTCATCCGCGTCGGCGCCGAGGTGAAGCCCGACGACATCCTGGTAGGAAAGATCACCCCCAAGAGCGAGGGAGACCTCGCGCCCGAGGAGAAGCTCCTCCGCGCCATCTTCGGCGAGAAGGCCCGCGACGTGAAGGACACCTCCCTCCGCGTACCCTCCGGCATCTCCGGCATCATCATGGACGTGAAGGTCTCGTCCCGAACCGACAAGGACGACGGTCGTCTCTCCCCCAATGACCAGCGCCGCGCCCTCAAGAAGGTCAACGAGGAATACCGCACCGCCGACTCCCGCCTCCGTGAGGAGATGACCGAGTCCCTGTCCAACATCCTGCTCGGCGAGAAGATCCCGCTGGACGTCAAGAACTCCGAGACCGGCGAGGCCATCATCCCCGCCAACCGCAAGATCACCAAGACCCTCCTCCGCCGCCTTGCCTCCGTGTCGCGCAACATCGACATGAACGACTCCCCGGTGAAGCAGAAGATCCGACAGATCGTGGACGGCTATCACCGCAAGTTCGACGAGCTCGAGCACGAGCGCGCCCGCAAGGTCGAGGCGATCGAGCAGGGCGTCGACGAGGGAGGCGCCATCAAGAACGTCAAGGTCTACGTCGCCACCAAGCGGAAGATCCAGGTCGGCGACAAGATGGCCGGCCGTCACGGCAACAAGGGCGTCGTCGCCCGCATCGTGCCCGTGGAGGACATGCCCTACCTCTCCGACGGAACCCCCGTCGACATCTGCCTCAACCCCCTCGGCGTGCCCTCGCGCATGAACGTGGGACAGGTCCTCGAGACGCACCTCGGCTGGGCCTGCTCCAAGCTCGGGGTCAAGGTGGCCACCCCCATCTTCGACGGAATCCCCGAGAAGCAGATCCGAGACTACCTCAAGGAGGCCGGCCTGCCCGAGACGGGCAAGGCGATGCTCGTCAACGGTCACACCGGCGAGGCCTTCGACCAGGACGTCGTGGTCGGCTACATCTACATGATGAAGCTCAACCACCTCGTCGCGGACAAGATTCACGCCCGCGCCACCGGCCCTTACAGCCTCATCACCCAGCAGCCCCTCGGCGGCAAGGCCCAGTACGGCGGTCAGCGCTTCGGGGAGATGGAGGTCTGGGCCCTCGAGGCCTACGGCGCCGCCTACACCCTTCAGGAACTCCTCACGGTGAAGTCCGACGACGTCGCCGGCCGCACCAAAATCTACGAGCAGCTCGTGAAGGGCGACAACACCCTGACCAGCGGCACCCCCCAGTCCTTCAACGTCCTGATGAAGGAGATGCAGGCCCTCTGCCTCGACGTCCGTCTCGGCAGCGGCGCAGCCGAACGCAACTGATACGACCAGCACCTTACCGACATGATCCATCCGGAGCACACCCCCGAGTTCACCCAGAACGAGGCCAAGGAGCAGTCCTTCGACTTCGTCGCCATCTCGATCGCCTCCCCCGAGGAGATCATCAGCTGGACCGGCGAGCAGTTCCTCGACGAGGTCGACGAACACGGCAGCCGCAAGGTGAAGGGCCTCAAGGAGGTCAAGAGCCCTGAGACCATCAACTACCGGTCCTTCAAGCCGGAGCCCAACGGGCTCTTCTGCCAGCGCATCTTCGGCCCCGTCCGTGACTATGAGTGCTACTGCGGCAAGTACAAGAAGGTGAAGTACAAGGACGTCGTGTGCGACAAGTGCGGCGTCGAGGTCACCGTCTCCCGCGTGCGCCGCGAGCGCATGGGCTACATCCGCCTGGCCATCCCCGTCTCCCATATCTGGTTCCTCAAGAGCATGCCCAGCCGGCTCTCGCTCATGCTCGACATGACGACCCGCCAGCTCGAGCAGGTCATCTACTACCAGAAGTACCTCGTCATCGATCCGGGCCAGACCGGCCTCGAGGAGAAGCAGCTGCTCGACGAGGAGGCCTACCGCCAGGCCGTCGAGCTCCACGGCCCCGACGCCTTCAAGGCGCGCATGGGCGCCGAGGCGCTCCAGCAGCTTCTCCGCAAGATGGACCTCGCGTCCACCGTGGCCAACCTCCGCGACCAGCTCCGCTCGACCCGCTCCAAGCAGATCAAGAAGAAGATCGCCCGCCGGATGAAGATCATCCAGGGCTTCGTCGACTCCAAGAAGCGCCCCGAGAACATGGTGCTCACGGTGCTGCCGGTCATCCCGCCCGACCTCCGTCCCCTCGTCCCCCTCGAAGGCGGCCGCTTCGCCACTTCGGACCTCAATGACCTCTACCGCCGCGTCATCAACCGCAACAACCGCCTGAAGCAGCTCATCCAGATGAAGACGCCCGACGTCATCATCCACAATGAGATGCGCATGCTCCAGGAGGCCGTCGACGCGCTCCTCGACAACGGCCGCCACGGCAAGCCGGTCAAGGACCGCGACCGCCAGCTCAAGTCCATCTCCGACATGCTCAAGGGGAAGCACGGCCGCTTCCGTCAGAACCTGCTCGGCAAGCGCGTCGACTACTCCGGCCGCTCCGTCATCGTCATCGGCCCCGAGCTGCGTCTCAACCAGTGCGGCCTGCCCAAGAAGATGGCCCTGGTGCTCTTCGAGCCCTTCATCATCCGCCGCCTCAAGGAGCTGAACTTCGCCCACACCGTCCGCGGCGCCCGCAAGTACATCGAGCAGAAGAAGCCCGAGGTCTGGGACATCCTGGAGGAGGTCACCAAGGGCCACCCGGTCTTCCTCAACCGCGCCCCAACGCTCCACCGCCTGTCCATCCAGGCCTTCGAGCCCATCCTGATTGAGGGCGACGCCATCCGCCTCCACCCGCTCGTCTGCACCGCCTACAACGCGGACTTCGACGGCGACCAGATGGCGGTGCACGTGCCCCTCTCCCTCGAGGCCATCATGGAGTGCAAGCTCCTGATGATGTCCACGAACAACATCTTCTCGCCCTCGAGCGGGAAGCCGATCCTCACGCCGTCCCAGGACATCGTGCTCGGCGCCTACTACCTGACCCTTGAGCCCGCCGGCCGTCCCGCCGCGGAAGACCGGCTGCCGGTCATCACCACCGTCTCCGAGGCGATCTATGCCGAGGCGGAAGGCGCGCTGCACTTCCATGACTGGGTGCGCTACAGCAACCCCGACCGCGGCCGGGACACCGTCTACGGAGACAAGGCCTCGCGCACCATCGTCACCACCGTCGGACGCATCATCTTCAGCACCATCTGGCCTGCGGAGCTCGGCTTCGTGAACGCCGTCGTGAAGAAGGGGCAGCTCGGCGACCTGATCCTCAACACCTACAAGCACTGCGGACGTGAGGCCTCCATCCCCGTCCTCGACGCGCTGAAGGAGACCGGCTTCCGCGTCGCCACCAAGGCGGGCATCTCCATCGGGGTCAGTGACATGATCTACCCCAAGGAGAAGGACGGCATCGTCCGCGAGGCCGCCGCCAGCGTGCGGGAGTTCCAGCGCCAGAACGAGCAGGGCACCATCACCGAGCAGGAGCGCCGCGGCAAGGTCGTGGACACCTGGTCCAAGGCCACAGACGCCGTCGCCCTGTCGGTCTACAAGACCCTCTCCGAGTCGGCCAAGGTCGCCGGTCCCCGCAAGGGCGACCCGCGGCATCCCCGTCGCATGCTCATCAACCCGGTGCACGTGCTCATGGACTCCGGCGCCCGCGGCAACAAGGCCCAGGTCAAGCAGCTCTGCGGCGCCCGCGGCCTGATGGCGAAGCCCTCCGGCGAGATCATCGAGCGCCCCATCCTCTCCTCCTTCCGCGAGGGGCTCTCGGTGCTCGAATACTTCGTCTCCACCCACGGCGCCCGCAAGGGCCTCTCCGACACGGCGCTCAAGACCGCGGACGCCGGCTACATGACCCGCAAGCTCTGCGACGTGGCCATGGACGTGATCGTCACCGACGCCGCAGACCATGCACCCGCCTCCGAGGTCGTCGTGCTCTCCGACGGGGCGCTCGGACGCCACCTGGCGGAGGACGTGGTCCCCTCCGGCGGCGGACGCGCCCTCGCCAAGGCCGAGGCCATCCTCACGGAGGAGCTGATCGGCCGCCTGCGTGACGCGGGCGTCGACCGCGTCGCCGTAAGGCTGCCGAACGGCGTCTTCAAGGTCGCCATCTACGAGGGTGACGAACTCCTCGTCTCGCTCGCCGAACGCATCGTGGGCCGCTGCCCTTCGGAGGACGTCATCAATCCCAACAACCCCTCCGAGGTCCTGGCCAAGGCCGGCGAGCTCATCACCGAGGAGGCTGCCAAGCGGATCGAGTCCGTCGGCGGTATCGAGCGCGTCAAGGTGCTCTCGCCCCTCACCCACATGAACGTGAACTCGATCCCGCCTGCGGCCTACGGCCTCGATCCGTCCACCGGACGGATGGTCGAGCGGGGCACCGCGGTCGGCATCATCGCCGCCCAGTCGATCGGCGAGCCCGGCACGCAGCTGACGATGCGCACGTTCCACATCGGCGGCGTCGCCTCCACGCTCAAGGACCCCTCCTACACCTCCCGTTCCGCGGGCAAGGTGGTCTACGTCGACATCAACTACGTCGAGATCGACGGCGGCGGGGTCGCCATCAACGGCACCGGCCTGATCCAGGTGCTGGGAGAGGCCGGGCAGAAACTCGAGGAGTACCCCATCAAGACGGGGTCCGTCATCCTCGTGCGCGACGGCAAGAAGATCGAGAAGGGCACCATGATCGCCAAGTGGGACAAGAACCACTCCGACATCATCTCGACCCACGAGGGCCGCGTCCGGCTCCGTGACATGACCCTCGGCGTCACCTACACCGAGGAGCGCGACCCTTCCAGCGGCGCGTTCTTCAAGTACGTCACCGAACATTCCGACGAGCAGGATCCCAAGATCGTCGTCGTCGGCCCCGACGGAGCCGATGTCTGCGAGTTCTCCATTCCTGCCGGCGCCCGCGTGACGGTGGACGAGGGCGATGTCGTCGAACGCGGATCCAAGCTGGCCCGCATCCCGCGACAGGCCGCCAAGACCCAGGACATCACCGCCGGCCTGCCCCGCATCTCCGAGCTCTTCGAGGCGCGTCCGCCCAAGGACGCCGCCGAGATCGCCAAAATCGACGGCTTAATCGAGGTCGGAACCTCCGTCCGCGGCAAGAAGCGCCTCGTCATCAAGGACACCGTCGGGCGCGAGGAGGAGCACCTCATCCCCCACGGCCGTCACATCGTCGTTTCCGCCGGCGAGAAGGTGAAGCAGGGCCAGGTCCTCACCGAGGGGGCCGTCGATCCGCACGACATCCTCGACATCCTCGGCCAGTCCCGCGTGCAGGATTACCTGATCAATGAGATTCAGAAGGTCTACCGGACCCAGGGCGTCGTCATCAACGACAAGCACATCGAAATCATCGTGGCCCGCATGCTCCGCAAGGTGCGCATCACCGAGCCCGGCGATTCCGACTACCTCTGGGGCGAACAGGTCGACCGCACCGTCCTGACCCGCGTGAACCGTTCCATCAGCGAGCGCGGAGGACAGATCGCCGAATCGGAGCCCATCCTGCTCGGCATCACCAAGGCCTCCCTGGAGACCGAATCCTTCATCTCCGCCGCCTCCTTCCAGGAGACGACCCGCGTCCTTACCGACGCCGCCACCATGGCCAAGAAGGACCTCCTCACGGGCTTCAAGGAGAACGTGATCATGGGACATCTGGTGCCCGCCGGCACCGGCTTGCCGGCCTATCGTCGCATCCGCGTCTTCCCTGCGGCCCAGAAGGGCTGAACGGGCTCCCCGCCAAGGTCCCGCCTCCGTGTCCCGGAGGCGGGGCTTTTTGCCTTCCGGGGCCTTTTGGGGGTTGAAGCCCCTCTCGCCGGGGGCTATCCCTTTACTTCCAACCCCTCCCCCAAGCCATGTCCCGATTCCTGATCGCGGCCTCCGCCCTCACCCTCGCGGCCTCCGCCTCCGCGGCCGTCTCCTGGATGCCGACCTCGCCCCTGATTCAGATCGGCGACGACCTGGACATCTTCACCGACTCCTCGATCTCGGTCGAGACGAGCGACAACCTCTATTCTCAGGCCAACGGCACTTCCGCCACCTTCTTCACCGTCAGCCCGGGCATCACCCTTGAATACGGACGCGAGACAGGCTTCGAGGTCATCCTGCTGGCCCGTCGCGGTTTCGTGGAGTTCACCGACTCCTCCCTGCGCGACCTCGACGACCAGCGCGACTTCCTCTCGGGCAAGGTGCGCTTCTCCACGGGCGGCCCGCTGACCCTCAGCCTCGACTCCTCCTACCGTGAGAGCGCACGAAACGACGACCTCGCCTTCCAAGGCATCACCGGCGCCGTCATCGGGACCAACCTCCTGCGTCAGGCCAACTACAGCCACATGCTCGACGCGGACTACCGCCTCACCGAGAAGCTCCAGCTGGGCGTCGGCGTCTCCCGGGCCTACAATCATTACAAGGACCCGACGGTCGTCGTCTCCGGCGCCCTGCAGACCTTCAACACGAACGCCCTGACTGAGATCGACACCGTCTCCGTCCCGGTCGACGTGGAGTACCAGGCCTTCGAGAAGCTCTGGTTCGGCCTGCGTTACCAGCGTGAGCAGGCTGACTATTCCGCCGCCC
>JBJTTY010000056.1:0-2536 GCA_046080425.1 Verrucomicrobiota bacterium | reverse complement strand
CCGATGTCGCCCTCGGCTTGATCCTGCAGGACCGCTTCGAAAGGTCGCCCCTGCCCGTGCCCTACCTCAAGGCCGTCTGGCGTCCCTGTTCATTCGGCGAAGTCGAACTGCGAGCCACGGGCTTGCAGAACGGGATCATCTTCCGCGGATACACGGCCGACCGCTCCACGACCGGAGATTTCTCCGTGATGTACGAGACCCTGATGTTCAAGCTCTCCGACGCGGCCTATGGCGGCAGGGGCGTGAGCGTGGGCGAGGTGCCCCTGCGCGTCGGCGTCACCCAGTTCCTCGAGCGCTCCGGCACCTGGTTCGTGCGGGCTCAGGCGGAGTACGTGCCGTTCGCAAGGCACAGTTTCTATCACGCCGGTGACTCGATGTCCTCCTTCGAGGTCAGGCCGATCTGGGGCCTCGGCGCGCGCGTGGGAGCCCGCTTCTGAAGAGGGTTGCGGGGTTCAGGACCGCCCGAGCAGGGCGTCGCGTCGGCGCACCGCCTCCTCTTGGTCCCGTGTGCCCAAGGACCGCCGGACGCGGCGCTTGGTGAAATCGGGCAGGTGCTCGGTGTAGTGCACCCACCAGGTCCCGTTGTTGTTCCAGAGGTGGTGCAGGGGGTTGTGCTCGTCGATCCGGAGGGAGCGGCGGGCGTCGGCGTGTTCGGTGGCGTTGATCATGGTCGTGTGTGGGAAAGCACTCGTTCCGCATCACGACCGGACTAGCCGGATTTGAGGTTTGGCCCTGGGGCCCGCATCCCGTCGCCTTGCGGCTTCGGAAACCACCGTGTCCCTTGCGGGCTCGGTTGGTGCAGCTTCGTCCGGAGGGACTGGCTGCTCGTGATGGTCTGCGAATGAACTGTCCGGACGATGGGCCTTCCGTCCGAAGAAAGCAAGCCGCCGTTCCGGGGCCCGTGTGTCATAGTCCCTCACTCTCCCGCTGGATTTCTCCGGCTGAAAGGGCAACATGACCGCCATGGGTTTCCGATTCCGTCGCACGATTCCGCTCGGCCGGCTCTTCCGTATCAACGTCTCGAAGACGGGGGTCTCGGTTTCGGCGGGCCGCCCCGGAGCGACGGTGAATGTCGGCAAGGACGGCACGCACGTGACCGTCGGCGCTCCGGGCACCGGCATGTCGTGGCGAGAGAAGGTCACCTCGCGCGGATGCGCGCCCGTGCTGGCCGTCGCGCTCGCGGCGCTGGCCTTCGCGTTGCTCTGAGGCGCGCGGTGCCCGAGAAAGGACTCGAACCTTCATGTCCGCGAGGACGGCTGATTTTGAGTCAGCTGCGGCTGCCATTTCGCCACTCGGGCCGTGCGCGTGATCATGTAACCAGCGTGACGTGCGCGGCGGCAAGCCAAACCGCTGCGCGGGCGCTCGCGCGCAAACGAAGAGGGCGTCCCCGTGGGGACGCCCTCGTTGCGGAATCTCGACCGGATTACTTGGCGCCGAGGATCGCGTCCTTCGCTGCCTTGGCCACGCGGAACTTCACGACCTTCTTGGCCGTGATCTGGATGGTCTCGCCGGTCGCGGGGTTGCGGCCGAGGCGGGCCTTGCGCTGGACGAGGACGAGCTTGCCGAGGCCGGGGAGCGTGAAGGAGTTCTTCGCGTTCTTGTAGGCGAGCTGGGCGATGATTTCGAGGATCGCGGCGGCCTGCTTCTTGGAGATTGCGGCCTTCTCGGCGATGGCTCCGGCGACCTGGGACTTGGTGAGGGCTTTGGACATGTTGGTGTTGGGTTGTGCAGTGATGCGTCTTCGGTTGTAAGGATGCCCAAGCGTTAAACCAGCGAAAAATAAGGGTTCCGACAAGTTCGTCTCCGGGGGCGTCTGGCTTGCAAAAAAAGTTTTACCCGACAGTTATGTGTTCCTGCCCTGTATCCCCATGCGCCTCACCCTCGCCACCCTGTTCGCCTTCGCCCTGGTCGTCCGTCTTCCGGCCGAGGTCTCCCTTGAGCCAGCCTTCGGCAAGCTGACCTTCAACCAGCCCGTCGCCATCAGCCCGGTGCCCGGCTCCAAGGAACGCCTTCTGGTGGTCGAGAAGAACGGAACCCTTCAGGTCGTGGAGGGGGTGGGCAAGGCTTCCCAGTCCAAGCGCAAGGTGTTCGACATCACCGAGCCCAGGGATGGAAAACTGGAGACTCAGGGGGAGTCCGGCTTTCTCGGGGTCGCGCTTCACCCCAATTATCAGAAGACATCACAAGTCTTTGTTTATTACAGCCTTAAGATTGAAGGAAAGCTTCATCAGCGCGTGTCCAGTTTCCGTCTTAAGGATGTTTCCACCCTTCAGGTAGATTCGTCCAGTGAGCAGGTGCTGATCAGTCAGCTGGATCCCGCGGGCAACCACAACGGCGGGGACATTCACTTCGGTCCGGATGGCTTCCTTTACATCTCGGCCGGCGACGGCGGCGGCGGCGGCGACCCCTTCGATTCAGGGCGCCAGATTGCCGACCGATTCCTGGCTGCCGTCTTCCGTATCGATGTCGACCGGAAGTCGGGCAACCTGCCTCCCAACCCCCATGAGTCCGTCGGCAAGCTCTCCACGGGCCAGCC